>JAURJQ010000021.1 GCA_030832185.1 Chitinophagales bacterium
CAATGACACTTCCCGAAAAGATAGCTTTAGAACAATTTGCAAAAATCAATCCCTGGTATTTAATGGAAATACGTTGAATACAAGCGGTATTTATCGAGACACCTTTATTAATGCCAGAGGTTGTGATAGCTTTTTAGTGCTGAACTTAACCATTATAGATACAACCAATTACTTCATTACTAAAAATATTTGTCAAGGTGAAAGCTATACATTTAATCAAATGAATCTTTTCGCTGGTGGATACTTTAAAGATACAGCTATGAATAAACTAGGGTGTGACAGTTTTATCTACCTGCACCTTATTGTAAATCCTCTCCCTATAGCCAATGCCGGCTCTGATACTACTAGAGTCAATTGTGAAGGCGATAGTATAAGGCTGGGGACCTCCTCAAACATTAATTATACTTATGCTTGGACGCCAAATTTATTCTTGAGTAACCCAAATCAAGGTCAACCTTGGTCTAAAACAAATCAGAAAACCAACTATATCTTAAATATAATTGATAATAATACAGGTTGTAAAAATTCAGATACCATTGAAATTTCAATTATAGAAAATGAGCTGAAAGCTAAGATAGACTTAGTAGACCTAAAATGTTTTCGTGATCAGTCTGGATTTATATTAATAAATGCTTCGAAAGGGTATCCTAAATATCAATATAAATTATCTCAAACGAGCTATCGCGATACTGGAATGTTCACTAATTTATCAGCAGGTCCTAATCAATATACCATTCGCGATTCAAAAGGCTGCATATTTTCCGATACATTTACACTGAAAGAACCTTCGAAATTAATAATGGATTCTATAAAAAAGAAGAATCTTAGCTGTTACAAAAGTGGAGATGGTGAAATTCAATTGTACGTCTCTGGCGGTACTAAACCATATTCCTACAACTGGGATCAATCAGCTTTAGACACAACCAAAATAAATAAATTAAGCGCAGGAAATTTTAATGTAACGATAAGAGATTGGAATAAATGTTCCTTCGATCAATTAATTGAACTCATTGAGCCTTTACCAATTCGTATAAAGGATACTTTTATCCAACCAAATCCATGTCATGGAGATTCTAAAGCAAGCATAGAAGTGATAGTAGCAGGAGGCACTTCGCCTTATAGTTATAGTTGGAATATAAATCAAACAAGTAAAAAAATAGTCAACTTAAAACAAGGCATATATAAATTAACGATAACAGATATTAAAAGCTGTAAGGATAGCTTTAAAATTGAAATCAAGGATTATTTTCCACTATCATTTGACTCAATAACAGCGAGCGAGATGAGCTGTGAAGATTATGGTACGATATATCTTAAAGGCAAAGGAGGCAAACCTAATTATCTATATAGTATAGATTCTGGAAGAACTTTCCAAAATAAAAATGAATTTAAAGTAAATGAAGCTAAACTTTACAATATACAAGTGCGCGATGCAAATAATTGCATCACTATAGATACTATAAAAGTCAAAGGCACAGAGCGTATAGAAATCGAGGTAAGTCCGAAGGATACACTAGTGAATATAGGAGATCCTGTAGAACTCAGCTTTATTTATAAAAAGGGGAATACAAATAAGGTAAACTCCTTTGTGTGGAAACCTTCCGATGGGCTAAGCTGCACAGACTGCTCGCGTCCTATAGCCTCGCCATATATATCCATGAACTACTATATAGAAATACGATATAATGACAACTGTTATACTAGAGATACAGCAAGAATTCGACATAGATTAGATGAATTATTTATCCCAAATTCATTCTTTCCTGAGAGTTCAAATCCAGAAAATCAAACATTTAAAATCTACTCTAATCATTTACAGAAAGCAACACTTAAGATATTTAACCGGTGGGGCGAGAAAGTCTTTGAAAGTAATAATGCACAGAATATAGGCTGGGATGGCACATACAAAGGGGAGCCTATGAAATACGACGTATACATCTATTGGGCTGAGGTCACCTATTTAGATGGTCGAAAGGTCTTTAAATCAGGCGATTTGACCCTAATTAGATAGTCAGACTTGTTGGTAATTTTTAAAAAGATCCAAGCAACTACACCGTTTTTTTGGTAATTTTAAAAAAAGGTTTGCCTAGAAATATAATTTTATACTGGATTCATCTTTAATTAAATAAGTTTGCATTATGGGTCTATTAAAGTCTATTATCTACGCCTCACGACTGCGCACGCTCCCTCTAGCACTTTCCTGCATTATCACAGGACATGCTATGGCTTATTATTTGGGGGCCTTCCATTGGGTAGTTTTTAATCTATGTATTCTTACCACCCTCTTATTGCAGATACTATCTAATTTCTCTAATGATTTAGGCGATAGTGAAAAAGGCACAGACAATGAGGCAAGAATAGGTCCTAAAAGAGCTATTCAGAGCGGTATGCTATCTCCTGCCGAATTGAAAAAAATGCTCAAAGCAATGATTGGCTTGGCTCTAATTTCTGGTATACTCCTGCTTCTATTGTCTAATGTTTTATGGTGGGAAAAACTGATTTTATTAGCTATAGGATTAGGCGCTATCTGGGCAGCCATGAACTATACACAAGGGAACGTAGCCTATGGTTATAGGGCATTTGGAGATATTTTCGTCTTTTTATTCTTTGGTATCATTGGCGTGCTAGGTTCTCTTTTTCTAAATATTCACCAAATCAATAATGCCGCTTTTCTTCCTGCAATAGGAGTAGGATGCCTTGCGGTGTGTGTACTACATTTAAACAATATGCGCGACCTCATCAATGATGCTCATTCAGATAAAATTACAGTAGCAATAAAATTAGGGTTTGAAAATTCCAGAATCTATTTTGTATTGCTGATACTTGCTGCTATAACCAGCTGGTCTAGTTATGTATTCACCCAGAATGTAACAAATTATTATAATTTTATCTATTGGATAGGATTTATACCCCTTATTTTCATAGTTATAAGATTTCTGCGCTTAAAAGAATTGAAAGAATTTGATTTGCTCCTCAAACCTACTGCCTTGACTACCTTTCTGCTGTCTATTTTATTTTTCATTTCACAAATTTTCTAAGAACTAAGGAATGGCCAAAAAATATACTTGCGAGATTATTCCTTACGAACTCCAATTTTATCAACCTGCACAAACTTCGCGCTCTAACATGTCTATTCGGAAGATATGGACATTGAAAATCATGGATAATTTTGGACGAGACGGCTACGGAGAAATAGCCCCTCTGGAAGGGCTTAGTCCTGAATTGAATCTAGACTTTGAAGCTAAACTTATTGAAGTTGGATCAAAAATTGAGCACTATTTAAATAATAAAACTGAGCTCATTGCCTATCCATCCATTCTATTCGGAATAGAATCCGCATGGCTGAGCTACAAGCACCGAGACTTTATTTTTTATAAAACTCCATTCACCCAAGAGAATAAACCTATACCCATCAATGCGCTAGTCTGGATGGGAGACTATGATGCTATGAAATTGCAGGTCGATGCGATCTTAGAAAAAGAGGTTAATTGTATCAAATTAAAAATTGGAGGCATTGATTTCGATAAAGAACTAGAAATTCTCCGCCATATCAGAAGATATAGAAATGAACGCACATTAACTATTCGCCTTGACGCTAATGGTGCATTTTCAGTCTCAGACGCACTAGATAAGATAAAACTCCTCAGTGAATATCAAATTCATTCGATCGAACAACCCATTAAGCCAAATCAGATAGAGGCTTTGGCTCCTATAATCCAGTCTTCTGCTATTCCCATAGCTCTGGACGAAGAACTCATAGGCAATATTGAATATAAAGAAAAATGGACGCTGCTCGATAGACTCAATCCGCACTATATCGTTTTAAAACCTTCGCTACATGGTGGCATACTCGGCTGTGAAGAGTGGATCTTTATAGCCAATCATATGAAAATAGGCTGGTGGGTAACCTCTGCCTTGGAAAGCAATATTGGACTCAATGCCATAACCCAATGGTGCAGTAAATATGAAAAATGTTACGAAATTCCTCAGGGATTGGGAACGGGACAATTATATGCTAATAATTTCCCAACCAATTTGTTCATAGAAAATTACAAGCTCTATATCCAAAAATAAATGAGTCAATTGGAATTTCTAAAAGGATTTTTACTCGGAATATTGGTTATGGTATCGCTGGCCATAATCTATAGAGTGTTTTTCACATCAGAGAGTGCAGAGGTAGATATTGAAGCTTCTACAATTATGAAATCCGTCGAGTCTATCTCCAAGCTGATGGTGCTTGAAGGCCAATTTACAGAAACATATACCTATCAAGAGCGAAGCAAAGTATTCTTTGACCTTATACCTCAGGAAAAGAAAGCCATCGTCATACTCAATGCCAAGGTTCTTATAGGTTATGATTTGAAGAAAATGGTAATATTTATAGATAAAGAGAATAAAAAACTACTGATAGAAAAGCTACCAAAAGAAGAAGTCAATATCATACCCGATTTAAAATTTTACGATGTTCAGACATCTACTTTTACTAATTTCACAAAAGACGATATCAATAAGGTACAAGAAGACGCTAAGGATAAGATAGAACAACAAATAGACCAAAGCAATCTTAGAGTGCAAGCTAGGCAGAGGTTACTTGAAAATCTTGGCTCAGTGATAAACCTTACCCAAGCTATTGGATGGACAGTAGAGGATAAAACAAATGAATTAGACAAGGTTTTAATTAACATAAGTAAATAGGTTTTAAGAAAATGCGCGTTAATTGTTTCATAGTGAGCGATTCATGAACAATACATTATGTACTTACTGGATTCTAGTCTAAGGTTAAAAAAAGTCAATTCTCAATATTTTTTAATTTCAAGAAATATATCCACAACTGACTTTATTTCATTATATTTATATTTTAATTAAAAAATAATTCATTAAAATTTCTAATGAAAATATTATTTAGTTTATTAATTATTTTTTTGCTTCCGAACCTAATCCGAAGCCAAGAGATACTATATATTTCTTTCGGTGAAAAGATTGTGATAGGTAAAATTGGCGAAAAATATAACTATAAAATTGAGTATAGAAATACTAGTAAAACACTCACTCATAGCGAATTGAACAATTATGTTTTTGAGAGTCCTGGGGACTATCAAATCTCTCCACAAGAGATCATAACAGAAAAATATTTTGGACAAAAAATAAACTCTGAAGAGAGCATTCCGATACCTTTAACTTTCTCGGTAAAAGTAGATTCCGTTAGGATGAATTTAAATCCCTTGAGTATAAAGATTAACACCCCTTTAAAACAAAAATCAAGCATGACTGGGGCAATTCTAACTATAGAGGTCGAATTCACCAATTATTTCAATACTCCAATTTCATTTAATAATAAACAACTGAAATTAGAATCCGCAGGAATCGGTGCAGCCGTGAAAGGAGAACTAATTGATCCATTAAATACTATTACTCCAGGTCTGCATCTACTTCATTATAAATTATCAGGTATGTTCCAAGAGAAAGGATATATACAATTTGATTTTGAACTCTTTAATGGGAAAATTTTCCCTGTTGGTTATCATGAAACTGTCAAATAACAGAGTTAGTAGCTGTCGAGAATGAATAGAGTTTTTCTATTTTCGCTATAAATAGCATTTATTCTTTTGGGCAATGTATTGATTTTTGTAAAAAAAAATGATAATACATACTCCAATAATGATTCTAGAATCTTTAACCTACCACAATTCAATTGATTAGCTATATTTAATGATCGTGGTGAAAAAATAATTAAAACCTTTGATACGAGCGATATTGGAAGGGCATGTAATTACAAAGATGAGGAGTTGAATACAGGAAAATTTAATTGTCATACTGAGATTAAATATATCTTCGGACTAAAAATCATAAAAATAGTGAGTGTAACAATTAAAGGTTAGTTAGCACCTTCTGTTTCAAAAAATAAACTTGTAACCTACAATTCAAATTTAATACCCTGTGCAAGAGGTAAATCTCTACCATAGTTAATGGTATTCGTTTGGCGGCGCATATAGATTTTCCAGCTATCAGATCCCGACTCACGTCCTCCACCTGTTTCTTTTTCACCTCCGAAGGCTCCACCAATCTCAGCTCCCGAAGTTCCAATGTTCACATTAGCTATACCGCAGTCTGATCCATTGGTTGAAAGGAAAAGCTCTGCTTCCCGGAGGCTATTTGTCATTATGGCGCTGGACAATCCTTGTCTGACATCATTTTGCATAGCTATAGCATCTTCTATCATTTTATACTTCATAATATAGAGAATCGGAGCAAAGGTCTCTTGCTGCACAATAGCGAGGTCATTGGTTACTTCAGCTATAGATGGAGACACGTAGCACTCACTGCCTTCTATGGTTATTTGACCTCCCTCCAATAGAAGAGTACCACCTTGCTCTTTGACAGATTTTATGGCTCCCAGATAACTATTGACTGCATCTATATCGATGAGTGGACCCATATGATTCGTTGGATCAAGCGGATTCCCTATCTTAATTTGTTTATAAGCCAGAAGAAGATTCTCCTTCACCTTATCATAAATAGACTCGTGAATAATTAATCTGCGCGTACTAGTACAGCGCTGACCTGCAGTACCTATAGCTCCAAATACAGCCCCTGGTATCACTACTTTGAGATCCGCTGATTCCGTAATGATAATTGCATTATTTCCTCCTAATTCTAATAAACTTCTACCTAATCGAGCGGCTACCGTTTGAGCTACTAGTTTTCCCATTCTAGTAGAGCCGGTTGCAGATACCAATGGTATTCGCTCATCTTTTGACAGCCACTCCCCTACCTTAAAATCTCCATTGATAAGACAACTGACGCCCTCAGGTACCTGATTGCGTGAGAAAACTTTATTGACTATATTCTGACAGGCTATGCCGCACATCGGAGCTTTTTCTGAGGGCTTCCATACGCAAACATTTCCACAGACCCATGCTAGCATAGCGTTCCAGCTCCAGACAGCTACTGGGAAATTGAAGGCCGATATAATACCAACAATCCCGAGAGGGTGATACTGCTCATACATCCTATGATTCGGACGCTCACTATGCATAGTCGATCCATAGAGCTGACGTGACAATCCTACAGCAAAATCACATATATCAATAATTTCTTGTACTTCGCCCAATCCTTCTTGAAGAGATTTGCCCATTTCATAACTCACGAGCTGGCCTAGTTCATGCTTATATTTTCTAAATTCTTCGCCGCACTGTCTCACAATTTCCCCACGCTTAGGGGCAGGAAGATTTCTCCAATACTTAAATGCTTCTATTGCCTTTTCCATCACCAGCTGATACTCTAATTCTGAAGTAGTGTTCACAGCGCCTATCTTTTGACCATTAACAGGAGAAAAAGACTCTATCACATCTGTTTTAGCATCGAAAAATACTGCGCCAGTAGAGGTTCCACTATTGACGGGCTCTATACCTAATGTTTTGAGAAATTCCATTTAAATAAGTTATACGTTTTTAGTTGTAAATTATAAGTTAGCAAAATTAAGCCTTAACTTACTTTTCAACCAGAAATCTCTGTAAAACTTCTCGGAAGTCACTCTCAGAATAAGGCAAAAACCCAATTTCAATGAAGTTCTATGCTTGTTTATAAGACTTACTAGAAGTTGTAAAAAATTTAGACCTTAATTAAAATTAAATCGTGAACTTTACCCCTAGTAAAATTGTTCAAACACTATTCAACTAAAAAATAAAAAAATGGCTTTTCAACTACCCACACTTAATTATGCATACGATGCACTAGAACCTCATATAGATGCTAGAACTATGGAAATTCACCATTCCAAGCACCATCAAGCATATGTCAACAATCTAAACGCTGCTCTGGAAGGCACGGATGGAGCAAGCTTATCGATAGAAGATATCGTAAAAAATATTTCTAAATACGGTATGCCGGTGAGAAATAATGGCGGAGGACATTGGAATCACAGCTTTTTCTGGTCCATTCTTAGTCCGAATGGCGGAGGCAATCCTACAGGAGCTTTAGGAGATAAAATCAATGAGCAATTCGGTTCGTTTGAAGCGATGAAAGAAGAATTTAATAAAGCGGCGACAACACGATTTGGTTCGGGATGGGCTTGGCTTTGTAAAAAAGCAGATGGGAGTCTTTGTATCTGCTCCACGCCTAATCAAGATAATCCTTTGATGGATATAGCTGAGTGTCCTGGAACCCCAATTATAGGGTTGGATGTTTGGGAACACGCCTATTACCTGCACTACCAAAATAGAAGGCCAGACTATATCGCTGCTTTTTGGAATGTAGTAGATTGGAATAAAGCGAGTGCAAATTTTTCGGCATAATTTTTTGCCTTTTTTGTAATAAGATAACATATCATGGACTACTTATTTAATTGCAAATAAGTAGTCCATTTTTTTATAAACTATGTAACTTATTATTTCAGATATCTAATGAATAAAAAAAGGGACGCACTATACTCCAAAGAATTAAAAATTGTATGGTTTTAATCTTTACACTATGGCTCGTAAGTCTGTTTATTTCAAAGGGGATATTCTCATTTTTAATAGAGAAATATGGGAAAAGTACTAAAGCGATTGTAATAGAAGAAGAAAGCGGCGGAAGATATTCAAGCTATACATATAAATATCAATTTAATTTAGGTGGGAAAGTATATAACGGAAAGCAATCTAAAAATGAGAACTATAAACCGGGAGATTCAGTTTGTGTAATTTACCTCAGTATCTTTCCAAAAGAAAATAGATCTTATAACTTTTATAAAACGCTACCTTGTCAATGCTCTAGTTAATTGTAATCAAGAAATTTACAATGCTTTTCTCAGGTGAATAAAATATCTAACAGCTGCAGATAAAATGTGGAAGTAAAAGCCCGAGAATAATCTAATTTTAGAAGCTCTTTCTATAATCGAGTGTTAAAACATATTTTCTGCCCATACCTTCTGGCTGGATATCTCTAGTCATAAAAGGGGCAGCTAAATTGAGTCCAATGACATTGTTTTCAGATAGTTTGTAATCAATTTGAATATCTGCATTCAATGTTAAACCTCGAGAACCAACAAATGATTTTCTGTTGCCAAATTCGTCTGCATAACTGTCATTACCCAAATGATAAATAGGTAACAAGTTGGGGATAAATGTCCAATTTTTTGCCGTGACTGGATAGGATATACGCACCCAAGCATCTGGATTTCTTCTAAATCCATTCGTCGTAGGAAACTCCTCGGAAGCTACAAAATCTGTTGTAAAAAATCTATTTGCATTTTGGGTCAATGGAATTTGAAATCCCGCCGCTATATGCACTTTATTCAAATTGGTTTGTAGCGCCCATAAAAAATCAAGCGTGCCTAAGGTATTTTGATAATCCATAGGTAAGGAAATTCCCCTTTTCACTCTAGCACCTTGCTGCAGAGGCACTTTAAATCCAACCACTGTCTTAAACTTAGATGCTATCTTAAAATCACCCGTAAAATAAACATCGCCAATCTCCCCTGTCTGAATTTCATTGCCCGCATGCGCCATAAAATTAATTCTCGTATTAAAGGAAATATTTTCATTCACTACTCGAGTATATTCAAAATATGGGTTATATACATTGATAGATCGAAGACCACGTCCATAGGATAGGCCCACTCGTATCATATTGAGTTTTTTCTGTGCTTCAAAATGATCCATATGGGGAGTAATATTACCTAATGAACAAAAACCTGCATCACTACAGCCTTGAGAAAAAAGGTTAAATGAATAGACAAATGCTATGATTAATACAATTTTTTTCATCATATAATCGTTTAAATTTATATTTACACAGCTAAAGATAAAGAAATGATAATTACCTGGTACATTATTTTAAAACTAGCCACCGACGGAAATCCTGAGCCGCCGCATAAAGTGGTAAAAACAGATGAGCAGTGGAAACAATTGCTCACTGAGGAAGAATACTATATTACGCGAAAGCATGGTACGGAAAGACCTGGCTCAGGTGCATTCTGCTCTGCCTTCGATCCAGGGATATATGCGTGTAAATGCTGTAAAACTCGACTTTTTGATAGCAATACAAAATTTGAATCTGGTACAGGATGGCCGAGCTTTACTCAGCCTTTATCCGAAAATGTAATAAAATACATCCTTGATAATTCACTCTCCAGAGATCGTATAGAAACGCGATGCAATGTCTGTGATGCGCACTTAGGGCATGTATTTCCAGACGGACCTGAGCCATCGGGATTGAGATACTGTATGAACTCATTGGCTTTAGAAAAAGTGAAATAATTTTTCGATTTGAAAAATAAAACAATTTAAAAATATTTTATGCTTGCAGAATTAATAATAGGTGGTGGCTGCTTTTGGTGCACAGAGGCTATGTTTCTAAGTCTAGATGGCGTCAAAACAGTAGAAAGCGGATATAGTGGTGGCACGGTCAAAAATCCGAGCTATAAAGAAATCTGCACAGGTGAGACGGGTCATGCCGAATGTGTCAGAATCACCTATGACCCGAATAAGATAAGCTATGACGATTTAATCGATATTCACCTTCACTCTCATGATCCAACTACACTGAATAGACAGGGGGGCGACGAAGGACCACAATATCGATCTGTAATTTTTTACAAGACCGACAGTGAAAAATTACATCTTCAAGCTAGAATAAAACTAGCGCAAAAGGACTTTAATCAACCGATAATCACTACATTAGAAAAATTTAATATTTTCTACAAAGCAGAAGACTATCATCAAAATTATTATGCGCTCAATAAAGACAAAAATCCTTACTGTCAAGTGGTGAGCGATAAGTTATATAAAATGATGAAAATATATTCTACTAAACTCAAGAAATAGTTATAAAAAAGCCCAAATCATAAAAATTCGGGCTTTATATTTTTAAATTGTATACAGAACTATGCTTCTAGCTATTCTTCAATTGGGTCGTTGGAATCATTGACAGCGTCTTCTGCATCTGAATTAAAAGCGTCAAAATCAAAATTAGGCATTAAATCTTGTTTTACATAGTTGACTACTTTATTTAGACCGTCTACGAATTTATTGAAATCTTCTTTGTACAAGAAAATCTTATGACGTTCATAGCCATCCTGATCAAATCTCTTCTTGCTTTCAGTGATGATGATATAGTAATCATCAAACTTTGTTGCTCTTACATCGAAAAAATAGGTTCTTCTCTTTCCAGCTCTCACTTTATGTGAGTATACACCATTGTTGTTGTCCTTATTTTCCACTTGTTATTTTTTGAATTAAAAATTTTCTAGTACAAATTTAAGGAAATACAATTAAAATATAGTTTTTTTTAGCGCTTTGCTTAACTAATGACGGTATTGTAAACCAATCTTGGCATTTTCTATTGTGCCCAAAAGCTAATTCTGTACAGCGAATAGCATCAATTATGCTGCCTAGACAGCAGCCCCCCCCCTTTGAAAAATTATAGAAGTCTTATTAAGATATAATAAATCTCAAATCGCTTAAATACTATAGGTTCTATGAGGATTAATATTAAAATTTAGTGAGAACACTTTCGCTGAATAATTTATGAAGTCATAAATTTTGATTTTTCATCTCTGTTTTTTCTGCTTATAGTATCTGTAGTATGCGAAGTTCTTCCATGGTAGTCAATGGAAGCAAAAAAATGATATTATCTGAGTTCATTTCTTAAATTTTATCGCTATGAGATAAGGTAGTTTAAACAGATTACAGTTAGGGTGCCAATTTTTTTCAAAATAATCTTGCTCCTTAATTTTAAATGATTACATTTGCACTCGCTTTTGAAAAAAAGGCGGCACGATTCCGTAGCTCAGCTGGTAGAGCATTACACTTTTAATGTAGTGGTCCTGGGTTCGAATCCCAGCGGGATCACAAAGACGTAAGTCAAAAGACATCAAAGTCGCTCAAAGTTCAACACTAGAGCGACTTTTTTGTTTTAAGGCTATTCAAATCGCCTCAAAGAAACTCAAACTTTTTGTGAATATATTGTG
>JAURJQ010000022.1 GCA_030832185.1 Chitinophagales bacterium
CGGAGTTACGGTTCCAAGTGGATTGACTTTAAATACAAACGGCACCATTGCGGTAGCAACAGGTACTCCATCGGGTACGTATACCTTAACTTATAGAATCTGCGAGAATGGAGCTACACCAGCGAATTGTGATACGGCAATAGTAACAATTGTAGTATTGAAGACTAGTCCTGCTGATTCTGATGGGGATGGTGTTACTGATTTACAAGAAGCTCTTGATGGCACTGATCCAAATAATCCATGTTCATCTAAGCCGTCTAGTATTACACTGCCGTTTAGTCAAAATTTCTTATTTGGTGACTGCGATGGAGATGGATTAACAAATGGTCAGGAAATAGGTCTCAACCCTAGTGTGCCATTTGATACAAATAATAATGGAATACCAGACTACTTAGAGAAAAACAACTATAAGCTATCGGAGGATGACTTAGAAATTTTCAATTCGCTATCACCTAATGGGGATGGAAATAATGATGTTTTTGTAGTTAGAGGTATCGAAAACTATCCAGATAATACGTTAACTGTTCTAAACCGATGGGGCGTACAGGTATATGAAGTGATAGGTTATGGTCAAAACGACAACTTTTTTAAGGGATATTCTGATGGACGCCATACAATCAATAGAGATATTCAGTTGCCAGAAGATACTTATTTCTATATCTTACGCTATGTGAACAAAGCAGGTGTCGAAAAACAACGTTCAGGTTATTTATACCTAAAAAGATAATTCTTAATAAACGTAATATATAAGAGAGATGAAAAAAATAATTTATAGCTTGTTTATTCTTTTGGATTTGAGTGCATCAGCTCAACAGGAGCCTCAATACTCGCAGTACATGTACAATCCTTCAGTTATTAACCCGGCCTATGCTGGATCATTGGGATATGGTTCATTGTTTAGTTTGTACCGCACGCAGTGGATAGGATTAGAGGGTGCTCCAAAGACGCTGAATCTATCTTATCACCAGCCTCTAGAAAATACTAATCTAGGGTTGGGAGGTAATATAGTTCATGATGAAATAGGTCCAAGTGTCAAGACCAATCTGGCACTAGATATTTCGTATACGATTCGCTTTGAGAATGAGAGTCGTTTGGCTTTTGGTATGAAAGTGGGTGGGGAGTTGCTCAATATTGACTATACTAGATTGAATCATTACAATCCGAGTGATGTATCTTTCAGAGACAACATTGACAATCAATTTTCTCCTAATATAGGAGCTGGATTGTTTTATTACAATGCAAACTCTTATTTAGGAATATCAGCTCCGATATTATTACAAACCATACATTACGATGAGTTAGCTTATTTGGATACGAATCGTAGACAACACTTTTATTTGATGGGAGGTAAAGTATATGATTTGAGTTATAATGTCAAATTCAAGCCAGCTTTTGTAGCAAAAATGGTGGCAGGTTCGCCATTACAATTAGATTTAACGGCGAATTTTTTAATCAATCAGAAATTCACAGTAGGAGTATCCTATAGATGGAGTGCAGCACTATCGGCTTTAGTAGGATTTAAAGTGAACGATCGCATCTCTATAGGCTATGGTTATGATAGAGAAACTACAAGGTTATCGAACTTCAATTCAGGTTCTCACGAGCTCCTCTTTCAGTTTGATTTGTTTAAAATAAAACAACAAATAGAAACGCCAAGATTCTTTTAAAAATGACAGCAATGAAAAAACAGATAGTATTACTGCTATTATTCCCATTGGGATTATTAGCTCAAGATCGAATATTAAAAAAAGCAGATAAAATATTTAGTAAAGAGCAGTATGTATCCGCGATTGAAATTTATGAGCATTTAGCCAATAAAGGCATGGGATCAGAAATGATCTATGAAAAGCTAGGAGATGCGAATTACTTTAATGCGAATTACGTTAAGGCAGAGCACTGGTACACAAAGCGCTATGAGCTTAAAGGTCCCTTTCCAAAAGAGTTTTTGTACCGTTATGGTCAATCATTAAAATCTGCAGGTAAAACTCAAAAGGCTTATGAAATCATGGCCCAATTTGCAAGAGAAAATCCAACTCAATTGCGCGCAAAGGTTCAAATACCAACGAAAGCCCAAGAAAGTATTAAAAAAGGCAGTGATGTATTTTTAATAACCAACCTAAATACTAATAGCAAGTACTCTGATTATAGCAGTAGTATAAAAGGCGATACTCTTTTATTTGCCAGCGCACGACCTAAAGCATTATGGAATAAAACCTATGATAGAACAGGACAACCCTTCACAAATTTGTATTATGCAATTAAACAAACCGATGGAAACTATAGTAACCCTACCTTATATTCAAAGAATACATTTTCTATCTACCACGAGGCCAGTCCAGTGTTCACCAAAGATGGGAAGACAATGTATTACACTCAAAATGAGCTGAAACCAAATAACCAAAAAAAGCTAGTCAACGGTCGATATAAGATTTATAAATCTGTATACCAAAAAGGTAAATGGAACAATCTAGGAGTGCAAGATATCTTTGCTAAAGACAATGCTAGAGTAGCGCATCCAGCATTATCTCCGGATGGCAAAACGTTATACTTCGCCTCAGACGCACAAAGTACTTTTGGTCAATCGGACTTGTTTAAAGTAACAATTAAAGAAGATGGCAGTTACACCGTGCCTGAGAATCTAGGTAATACAATTAATACTGAAGGCAGAGAGAGTTACCCTTTTGTAACTGAAGATAACATCTTGATTTTTTCCTCAGATGGCCATCCAGGACAAGGAGGTTTTGATATCTTTGCTCTAGATTTGAATCAAAAGGGAGCTAGTCCAGTTCATTTGAAATCACCACTGAATAGCGCCTTTGATGATTTTGGTTTGAATTGGGACAGACAAACTAATAATGGTGTATTTACCTCCAATAGGCCTGAGGGAAAAGGTGATGATGATTTGTATGTATTTTCCAATACTAATCCATTCTTTGAATTTGATTACAATACGAGAATTATTGGGAAAGTACTCGATAAAAATACTAATCTTTCAATAGCTAATGTTACAGTAGGATTATACGACAACAAAGGTAAGGAGCTGGCAAAAACTTCTGCTAATGAGACAGGAGATTTTTTCTTTGAAAAAGTACTTTCTAATAATTCTTATACTATGAGGGTTATAAAAAAGTCTTACTCTTCAAAAGAGATTCAAATAAGTTTGCCCTTGTATGAGAGAGAAATAAGTACTTCAATATTCATGGATAAAGAATCTTTAGCAGTCGATGAGCCTGCTGGTTGTCGACTAGTTATCACAGTATTGGACAAGGAAACAAATCTTCCTATCGAAGGTGCTAATGTCAGTATAAAAGGTTTGAAAACTCTTGATGAAGTTAATGGCTTGTCCAAAGCAGGAGGACTTATAAAAGTTGCAGGAATTCAAACGTCTGAAACTTACAGAATTTTAGCTTCAAAAACTAATGAAGATGGATCTAGGTATATTGGTAAGGCTGAGACAATTAGCTTTAGAGTGTCTAAAAATGGAAATAGAGATATCGTTAAGGTTATCTATTTAACAAGAATACAGGTAGGTTCTAAGTTTAAGATGACAAATATTTATTATAATTTAGATAAATGGAATATCCGAACTGAGGCCAGAGTGGAATTAGAGAAAATTGTAGAAGTATTAAAACAAAATCCTAGTATTAAAATAGAAATAGGTTCTCATACTGATAGTCGTCAGAGCAAGGCCTTTAATCTAGCCTTATCACAAAGAAGAGCTGAATCTGCGCTTGAGTATATTTTAAAACGGGGTATAGCTAAGAGTCGTTTAACCGCTAAAGGCTATGGAGAAAGTCAGTTGGTGAACCAATGCTCAGATGGAGTAAAGTGTTCAGAAGAGGATCATCAACTCAATCGAAGAAGTACTTTTGAAATTGTAGAAGAATAATTTAAGAATCCTATTTGTTGAAAAATTTGAAAAAAGCGACTTGTCTAAAAAGATGAGTTGCTTTTTCAATAAAAAGCTCACCAGATGTTAATATGAGTTGTTTCTTAAACCTTAGGTAAATTTTAGGTAAAAATTAGGTTATAGACTATAGTAAAAGTCAATAAGTAGATTTATAGATTTTAAGCTAACTAGGTTGTATATAGGAATATCAAATATGAAAGATTCCAATTAGATAATTATCATGTGGTAAAAGAAAAATATCTACAGTTTTATCAAGATAAATTTAACTTTATACTTAATAGAATATTTAATAAAACCTCTTTGAATCAAGGATTTATGAATTTATATAGGTAAACCAACTAACTGGCGAATCGAGTTTCGTTTCTTTCTATATAGTTTGAAACAATTCTTGAATTATGACTGAAATCTAAACTCACTATATTTGTAGCGTGAATTTAATACAGACGTTTGATATTTTTCAAAAGGCCATCGCTGATTATCATATTTTAAATAGTATAGAAGCGCCTATACAAAATCCATTTCCTTCTAAGAGTATAGAGAGTCTTTTGTATGAAAAATGCTGGATAGATTCTATGCAATGGCACTGTGAGGATGAGGTAAGACATCCAAAGATAGATGCAGAGCGCATTCGTTTTTTTAAGAATAGAATCGATAGCCTAAATCAGTTGAGAACTAATTTAGTAGAGCAGTTAGATGATTATTTCTTAGCCTTATTTGAGCATATTCAATATCAATCTGACGCCAAACTCAACACGGAAAGCCCAGCCTGGGCTATTGATCGCCTTTCTATTTTAGCATTAAAGATCTACCATATGCGCGAAGAGGTAGAGCGCACTGACCTCAGTCTGGAGCAGTTTCAAGCCTATCAGCAGAAGTTAGAATTACTTCTCACTCAAAAATTGGATTTAATGGAAGCCATTCAACAATTCTTAAAGTCAATCGAGCAAGGCAAGACCCTATTTAAGGTATATCGTCAGGTGAAAATGTATAATGATGCCGATTTAAATCCTGTTCTTCGCGCTATCAAGTCATGAAGGACATTGTAGTTTTAAGATTATCCTCACTAGGCGATGTAGCCATAACGGTTCCAGTATTATTATCTTTTCATCAAGCGTTTCCCGACTGCACTATTCGTCTGATTACTAGGAGACGATTCGCTCCTATATTTTCAAATCTTGATTTTGTTACAATTGAGGCCATAGATCAGGAATATAAGCCACTTTCATTCATTCAATGGATTCGTTTTGCTATACAACTTTCTAAATCTAGGCCAACTCTTGTTTTTGATCTGCACGATGTTTTGCGGACTAAGGTCATTCGTTGTTTTTGCAGACTATATGGAAGTAAAGTCTACGTTTTAGATAAAGGAAGAGATGAAAAGAAGGCCTTAATAGAGCAAAAAGGAGGCCCGATTCTATACCTCAAGACTACTGCGCAGCGTTATGCAGATGTTTTTGGAAAAGCAGAGTTTCCCTTCCAACTTCAGTCTATTTTTTTGCCAAGATTAAAAGAATCTAGCGAAAGATATAGTGTAGGTATAGCTCCATTTGCAAAGCATACAAGTAAAGAGTATGGAATAGAAAAGATGGCTCAAATTCTTCATTTATTAGCCAAGCATCAAGAAATTGATATCCAGATATATGGTCATGGATCCAGAGAACTTCACAAAGCACAAATTATGACAGCGGGTTTTTCTAATGTTACTATCCTTATCAATCAATTAAGTTTTGAACAAGAATTAGCAGCCATATCGAGTTTAGACCTTTTGTTAGCTATGGATAGTGGAAACGGACATTTAGCCGCCAATTATGGTATACCTGTATTAACCCTGTGGGGTACCACACACCCAAGTATTGGGTTTGGACCATATTTGCAGCCAGCAGAATACTCGTTTTTCCCTGATAGAGCCATCTATTCTGATTTACCTGTTTCTATTTTCGGGCCTTGCGACCGAACTGATTATGAGAGAGCGATAGACAGTATTAATCCAATAACTGTGTATCAAAAAATACTAACAGTTCTTGAGAGACACAATTAGTTATTTAAAGTATTTTTAAAACTATACAATACAAATTAGTGTGTTTAATCTTCATTTTACACTTCTAGCATATTCGCACTATTTTTGTAGAATATATTTGTTTTATATTTTTCGTGTTAGTTTCCAATAAAAAATCCGCCCTTTATCTAAAATCCTATTTCAAACAAATTGGCCTAACTCAAATTGTAATATGCCCAGGTAGTAGAAATTTGCCATTAATCATGAATTTCTCTAATGATAAGGATTTCAAGGTATATAGTATTATTGATGAGCGGGTGGCAGGATTTTTTGCTCTAGGTCTGACTAAAGCAAGTAGAAATCCTACCGTTGTGATTACCACATCAGGCTCAGCAGCACTTAATTTAGCGCCAGCTATGGTAGAGGCCTATTATCAGAGATTGCCACTGATAGCTATTACCGCAGATAGGCCAGCAGAGCGAATAGAAAAAGGAGAGAATCAAACCATAGTTCAGAAAGGATTATTTAAAAACTATGTCTCGTATGAAATAGAAATAGAGGAAAAAATTAGTTTAAATCTCTTTGAGAAAAAAATACAGTCTCTTCATCAGTTTTTATTTCAAAACTCTACCTCAGGAAATGTCCATATTAATTTACCTTTTTCAGAACCTCTGGATTCCGTGGAGCATATACTAGGGGAGTTTAAATTTAATTTGACCCTAAAAAAAGCGCACCCTAAATCTGTTTTAAATTTTAATATTCCTTTTCAAAAAGGACAAAATGTCATAATTTATTTATCCACCTTTCAAGAAGATATTCAACTAAATCGGCTATTGGATGAGGGAGTTTTGAATAAGAATTGGGTAGTTATCTCCGAACTACATTCTGGTTGGAAGCATAAAAACCTTGTTTCACAAATTGACTTAATTTTAAGTAATGAAAGAATAGTATATAAGCCTGATATACTGATAACTATAGGCGAAACTATGCTTTCGAAAAAATTTAGGAACTATATACGCAGCCTTGAGGGATTAAAACATATTGATGTCTCTAATTCTACTCGAAATTGGGATAGCTTATCTTGTGATTATTGCAATATTGTATGTAATGATAATATAGCGAAAATCTTAGATTTTGAGAATACTCGTAGTTTTCAGTCCAATTGGTTAGAGGCTGAAATCAAAGCTATTGACTATCTTAAGACGAGATGTCAACCTTTGATTTATCAAGAGTTTAGTCTAGTCCACAATTTAATTAACTCAATAGATAATCAAGCCTTTATATTTTGGGGAAATTCTTCTTTGATTCGTTACGCCAACTGGTCTAATTGGAAGGAAAGGGTTCAATTGAGCCATCTATCTAACCGAGGTGTATCTGGTATAGATGGTGTATTAGCTACAGCTATTGGCTATCAGTCATTTATTGGAGGAGGCGATTTCTATTGTTTTTTAGGGGACGTTAGTCTTTTATATGAAACAAGTAGCCTTTCTATATTGAAATATGTTGATAATTTTAAGATTTTAGTGCTAAATAATCATGGAGGACGCATATTTGATCAGATACATAATGGGGAGACTTTAGGTGATACTCATGCGCTGGTGACACCTCATAGCGCTAGCTTTGAAGTATTAGCAGAGCTATATGATATTGATTATTTGAAAGTGAACGACTTAAATTCTTTTTTAACTCAACTTACTTACTTAAAATCGCTAAAGGGAAAGATATTGTTTGAAATCAATATAACGGACGCCGACTGGGTGAAGTGGAAAGATTACTTCAACGAATTTGGCTCAATTGATTAACCCATTTTAATTTCGATTTGAAGACCGATAGTTGTATATTGTATTGACCATCAATGAAGCTTTAATATAGTGTGTTTATATTATTGCTTATTAACTGTTTAATAGCAGTATAGTGCATGGTAGCTTCCAGTATTAGCTCGCAAATAGTTTTATTTTCTCCTGTATGATTTTTGCTTGTTCCAGGCTGTGAATGGCGGTTTTTCCTGTAGTCTTCTATTCAACCAGGCAGTCCAATAGCTCACTACAAATAAACTACAATTTTGGATCTGAAATGAATAGAGTTGATTTAGAATGGGTTTTCCGGCTGATCCTGCAGGTTCTCCATCATCATTGGCTCGCACCTCTTCGCTATGAAAACTTATTCCATAGGTACAGCAGATTATGGCTAGCCTTGGGCTGATGATTCCTTAATTGAAGTAACGCTTCTTTAAATGCTGATATAGAAGTAGTAGGAAGGAGAAATTCGATCAACTTAGATTGAAAACTCTTGTATTCTCCTTGTGATAGCTTTTCGATGGTTTTTATGACCATTTTATCTAACCGTCAACTTGAATTCTAAATATGGATTCCGAATATTGAGACGGATTCTCTAAAACTTGAATTAATTTTTCTGCCACTTTGACGGGGCTATAGAGTTGATTTTTCTCATGTAATTCTTCAAACTTTGGCTTCATGGCAAAATTCTCCAAACTCGAATTTCGTATATGTTCTTGCATTTTGGTATCCACTACACCAGGTGCAATACTGAAACATCGAATTGGAAATTCCATTTGTTTCTGTTCTACTTCGATGCATTTACTGAGCATCTCTAAAGCTGCTTTTGAAGCACAATAATTCGCCCAAGAGGCATATGCACCCGTAGCTGCCCCACTTGAAATATTGATAATTGTTTTTTGTATGTTTAAATGCTGTGTTTTCTGAATAAATAGGGTGGCGAGAAGCATAGCCGAGGTATAATTTACCTGAATTATCGTCTCAAGAGCATTGACATCTATTTTGTCCAAGGTATTGATCTCACCAAGCATGCCTGCATTATTGATTAGACTAATAGATTGGTATTCATCTAAAATTGGAAATCTGAAGGCTAAAACAGCTTTAGAATCAGACAAATCTATAGCATGAAATTGAAAATTATCAGCTTTTAATGAGTTCGTTCTAGCGAGCCCAATGACGAAATTAGAAGAGTTTTTTGCCAGATTTCTACATAAAGCCAGTCCAATACCACTGCTAGAGCCGGTGACTAGGTATAGTTTTTTTTTATTCATATGTAACGTTTTAGAAAAGAGTAAAAATGTAAAATATGGATAAACTTGGGGCCCTACTAGGTTATTTCGCTTTACTTTTGATGACTATCACGAATTCTCCAATTGGATCTTTTTTAGCAAAATATCCAAGTAATTCTGACGCACAACCTCGGATGGTCTCTTCAAATTTTTTGGTTATTTCTCTTGATATGGAGATTGGTCGATCTCCCCCTCCTAAATCAATAAATTCTTGCAGAAACTTGACAATTCTGTAGGGAGATTCATATATGACAACAGTTTTTGGCTCAGCTAGAATAGATTTGATAAATGTCTGTCTGCCTTTTTTATGTGGCGGAAACCCCAGGAATACAAATGATGAGAGGTCATAGCCAGAATTGACCAAGGCAGGAACAAATGCGGTGGCCCCAGGTAAACAATCTATTTGAATTCCATGTTCTAAACATTTATCAATTAGTAGATTACCTGGATCAGATATCACGGGCGTGCCAGCATCAGATATAAGGGCAAAGGATTTTCCACCTTGAATTTGTTGAACTATGCGCTCTACTTCTTTAAACTCATTCATTTTATGCAGAGGCTGCAGTGGCTTGGATATATCATAATGCTGAAGTAGTTTAAAACTCTGTCTAGAGTCTTCGCACAGAATAGTATCTACAGACTTCAATACGTCTAGTGCTCGCAGCGTGATATCACCCAAATTTCCTATGGGAGTAGGAATTATAAAGAGCTTAGGCGTCAAGAGGAGATAGCGTATAAGTGTACTGCTCCATGATTTTATTGACTAGTAATTTCTCACAAGCTTCTCTCGTTTGATTTTCAGCGTCCTCTTTGGAGGCAGCCTCTAAGTGGAGCTCTATATTTTTACCAATACGCACATTTTCTATAGCATGGAGTTGCATTTTGTGCAAACCATTATTAACAGCTTTACCTTGTGGATCCAGTAACTCTTTATGCGGCATGACCTTAATTTCTGCTAAGTATTTCATATTTTCATGATTAATCAGCAAATTTACAGGAAATATTTTATTTGCAATTTTTTCCTTTTTTTAATTTATATATCAACTTAGTTCTCGCATTATGCTCTATTTTTACATCTATGATACGAAAGATAAAATCAGATCCAGCCACACCCTTAATATTGATTACAAATGATGATAGTATATACTCTAAAGGAATACGAAGCTTGGTAGAAGCTGTCAAAGATTTAGGTCAAATAGTAGTAGTAGCTCCTAGCCTACCACAAAGTGGTATGGGACACGCTGTTACGTTAAAAGACCCTATTCGATTGACCCCGGTTAAGAGATTCGATGGAGTACTAGCTAGTTATGCATGCAGTGGCACACCCGTAGACTCCGTGAAAATAGCACGCGATGTCATTCTAGATCGTAAACCAGACCTTTGCCTATCTGGTATCAATCATGGCTCCAATTCATCTATCAATATTATTTATTCTGGCACCATGAGTGCTGCCTTAGAAGCGGCAATCGAAGAAATACCTTCCATTGGCTTTTCCTTATGTGATCATGATTTGGATGCTGATTTTGAAACGGCTAAAATTGTGGCGAGAAAGTTAACGATTCAAATGTTGGCTAATCCGATGACCAAACCTAGTCTGCTCAATGTAAATATACCACAAGTAAGTCCATCTGAACTCAAAGGTTATAGAATATGCAGACAAGCGATAGCTAAATGGGAGGAAGAATTTGAAGAGCGAAATGATCCACGCGGAGGCCATTATTATTGGCTGACAGGTAAATTTGTTAACTATGATCAAGGCCATGATACGGACGAATGGGCACTTGAGAATGACTATGTTTCTGTGGTACCTATTCAATTTGACTTAACTAATTATCATAACATAAACTATATTCATAATAACTGGGAACTCAATTAAGCTCGATATAATCATTTCCTTCAACCTTTTAATTACTTCACTTATCAAATCATACTAAATGGAATATAAACGAATCATTGGCTACGAAAAAATGGATAATATGGTGACAGGATTTATCCTAGGTTTTTTAACCATAGGACTAACATATTTAGCTCAAATGACCTATTATAATGTGGATGTTTTGGGTGATTTAGGTGCGCCTATCAAAGTGAATATTCTAAAATTGAGTCTTCTCGGTGCTTTGTTTCTCTTCCTGCTACTTAACTATTTTGACAAAGTATTCGCTATGAAAGGAGTTTTGATGTCTGTAATTATCGTAGCTACTTATGTCGTTTTTAAATTATTTTGGAATTGAGTACTTCTACTTCTTTTTTTCTAGATAAGTTGCCAGCAAGACTAGAGCATGATGCCGTGCAGTATAATTTATCCTTGGCACAAAGGGAGCCTATTGCTTTGAATGAACTTGTAGGCAAGGAATTTAAACTAGAATATACAGGAAGATTACAGTGTATAGACTGTAAAAAAAATGTCAAAAAATTTTATGCCCCAGGTCTATGCTATGTTTGTATGATGTCTTCTGCATTGAATTCTGAATGCATTATCAATCCGGAACTCTGCGAAGCTCATTTGGGTAAAGGGAGAGTACCTGAGTGGGAGGAGAAATATCATAATCAACCTCATATTGTATATTTAGCAAATTCAGGAGGGCTTAAAGTAGGTGTCACTCGTGTAGATCAGATACCGACTCGTTGGATAGATCAGGGTGCGGATGAGGCGATTATTTTAGCATTGACCCCATATCGACAATTAGCAGGTCAAATTGAAGTCGTGTTAAAAAATCAATTGAGCGATAAAACCAATTGGCGGGCTATGCTTAAAAATGTAAAAGATCTATCTATAGATTTAAAGGCTGAAAAGAATCATTATGCATCTTGGTTGGTTGATCAGGATCAAGAATTTGAGCATTATATAGCCGAAGATGATACTGTACACGTTTTGAGTTATCCTACCACAATTTTAAGCCAACCTATACAATCAGTTAAACTAGAAAAGCAAGCCAAGTTAGAAGGCATTCTCACTGGCATCAAAGGGCAATATTTGATTATAAATGAGAATACTGTTATCAATATCCGCAGTCATGCGGGGTATGAAGTGGTTGTCAATTTATGATCTTAACTGCCATTGAAATAGATTCTTAATAGAAAATAATGACCCTTTTTACTGATATTATTTTACCTTTTAAACTAGCTTCAAGCTTCTGTTATCAGGTCCCCAGCCAGTTGGCGGATAATGTAGCAGTGGGTAAGCGCGTTTTGGTACCATTCGGTAAGAGTAAATATTATGCAGGTATAATTTCTAAACTGCATACGGATAGGCCCAACTTCGCTCAGATAAAGGCGATAGAAGAAGTTCTCGATGATGAGCCCATCCTATCAGCTATTCAGCTTGACTTTTGGACTTGGTTAGCGAACTATTATATGTGCACGATTGGGGAAGTTATGGAAACTGCTTTGCCCAATTATTTCAAGCTATCGAGTGAGCGATTTTTCAAAATAGCAGACAATTATATCGAAGAGCCGCATTGGCCAATATCTATAGAGGCTAGCGGGGAAGATGAAATGCTGCTAGATGCTATCCGCAGTTCTGGGCAGCTTTCCTTCAAGGAAATTAAGGATAGTTTTGGAAATAAGAGAGGACTAGCTAGTCTGAATAAATTGATAGACATCGGTATCGTAGAACCAATAGATATAGTGAAGAATAAATACAAGGCGAAATATGAAAAGTTTATTCGTCTGCATTATAGCTATACAGATACATTTAAAATCAATGAGGCCTTTAATGCATTGCAATCTAAAAGTCCTCAGCAATATAAGCTATTACTCAGTTTTTTCTCTCTAACCAAGGGACATGATGGTGTGCTTAAATCAGACCTATTGCATAAAGCGGACACTAGTGCTAGTGTGCTTAAATCCATAGTAGATAAGGGGATATTGGAAGAATATTCCCAGCAAGTTGATCGATTTATGATTCAGAAAAATAGCACACCAGAAAAGGCTATATTGAGTCCAGCCCAATTGATAGCACATCAGAGTATTCTAGAACTTTTTTCTACTAAAACTACGGTTTTACTTAGAGGAATAACCGGTAGCGGCAAAACGGAAGTTTATATAAAATTGATCCAAGATGCACTAGACAAGCAGAAATCTTGTCTTCTTATTTTACCTGAAATAGCGCTAACACAGCAGATAGTAAGCCGCCTCAATCGCTACTTTGGTTCAGATTTCGTCGTTTATCACTCTCTCATTAGTCAGAATAAGCGCTACGAGATATGGAAGAAAGTAAAAAATGGAGAAATAAAATTAATTATAGGTACACGCTCTGCTATGTTTCTTCCTTTTCAGAAGTTGGACTTGATCATAATAGATGAAGAACACGATAACTCTTTAAAACAAACCGATAGCAATCCAAAATTTCATTTACGGGATAGTCTGATTCATTATTCAAAGTCGCTTCAAACTAAGATATTATTAGGCTCTGCTACACCTTCAGTAGAGACCTATTTCAATGTAAGAAATGAAAAGTATGGCTATGTAGAATTATTGGAGCGCTATGGAGATGCTCTAATCCCCGAAATAGAACTCATAAATCTGAGAGACCACGACGTCCATCAGGGCATGAAAAGTTTCTATTCTGAAAAACTGCTTGAGGAAACTCAGAAGGCAGTGAGTAAAGGTCAACAAGTTATTTTATTTCAGAATAGACGAGGATATTCGCCATTTATCCAATGCAATACTTGTGGCTTTGTCCAAAAATGCGATCATTGCGATGTGAGATTAACGTATCATTCTTATCAGAAACTCTTGGTTTGTCACTATTGCAATAAAAAGTATAGTTTAAAGCCTACCTGTGTCGATTGCGGAAGTTCGGAGCTTAGGACGAAAGGGCTGGGTACACAAAAAGTAGAAGAAGAAATACAATTGTTTCTCCCAACCATAAGAATTGGTCGTTTGGACCTTGATTCTGCCGGTAGTATAGCCAAGATAGATCATATTCTAAATCAATTCAAAAAAGGAGACTATGACGTATTGATTGGTACTCAAATGGTATCGAAGGGATTAGATTTTGAAAATTTGACTTTGGTAGGGGTAGTACAGGCGGATATTTTCTTCTCATTTATAGAATATAGAACAGATGAACGGGCTTTTCAAACCCTCCATCAGGTGTCAGGAAGGGTAGGACGCGGTTTAAAGCCAGGGAAGGTCTTAATTCAAACTAGTGATCCAGACAATAAAGTCATCAATTATGTGCTCAATAATGACTGGAAGGGATTTGTAGAGCAGGAGCTAAAAATTAGAGAACAATTTATCTACCCGCCCTATTGCAAGCTTCTCAAAATCTCAATTAAGCACATCAAAGAAGACCTAGTTAAAGTCTATGCCGATAAATTGGTAGAGCGGATTTCTAACTCTATTAAGGCGATCATACTTGGACCTACGGTGCCTCCTATTTCTAGAATACGAAATCAGTATATACGAGATATCTTGATTAAACTACCAAAAAATAAGGATCTACAAACGAACAAATCGCGAATAAAATCTATTATTGATGAGGAATTAATGACCTTGACGAATAAGAATTTTACAATTGAAATACTAGTTGATGTATAGGTGTTTGATTTTATAAACGCTTTCATTCAAGTGTGGAAACTCGTTTAAAATGAATCAGTTAATTCTTCAGAGTTTTGCTTCATGACTATATTAGAATCCAGGCTATTTACTAACTACCAATGGGGCCTTACTCTCATTAAAAAGTACTTTAGGAGTAAGTATTGGACAGCGTTTATTCTTTTTATTGTTTGGATTTGCTTGTTTGATAATAATAGTCTAGTGAGGCAAGTGCAGCGAAAGTATCAAATCGTCAAGCTCAACAAAGAAATAAGCTATTATCAAAAAGAGCTTCAAAAGACCAAGATAGAAGAAAAGGCACTAAAGTATAGTGATGAATATTTTGAAAAATTCGTTCGCGAAACCTATCTTTTGAAAAGGCCTAATGAGGTTTTATATATCTTCGCTGAGGAAAGATAAAATCTTTTTCTATTAACTAATCACTTTTTACTTATTACTATTATATGTCCTACGATCTATTAAAGAAAAAAACGTATGAAATAAAGCAATTGCAGTCTATTAGCGCCTTGCTGAGTTGGGATATGGAAGTGATGATGCCTCATGCATCTGATAGAGGATTTAGAGCAGATCAGTCCTCATTGATCAATGGTATGGCTCATGAAAAAATGACTGATAGTGAATTGGAAAAGATGGTGAATGATTTGTTAGCAGGAAATACTCTATCAGAGCAGGATAGGAGAGAGGTAACTGTATTGAAAAAAGATATTTCTAAGTCAAAGAAGATATCAAAGGAATTCGTAGAAAAGGAAAGTAAACTGACTAGCGAAGCCTATTCGATATGGGAAAGGGCGAAATCGTCTTCTGATTTCAAATTATTCGAGCCTTCGTTGAGTTCTATCGTGGATTTACTTCGTGAGAAATGTGATTTGCTAGGTTATGAGGCTCATCCTTATAATGCTTTGTTGAATGAATTTGAAGAAGGAATGACTGTAGCTAAACTAGATCCTTTATTTGAAGATGTCAAGGTTCGTCTAGGATTTTTAATTGCCAAAGTACTAGCTAAGCAAGGCCCTAGGACTGCCCACTTGAGGCAATCTTTTGATATTCCCAATCAGGTAAAGCTAGTGGAAAAAATTATGGATTTACTAGAAGTCAATAAAGATCTTTTTCGCATGGATGTCTCTTCGCATCCTTTTTGCACCAATT
This sequence comes from Chitinophagales bacterium, assembly GCA_030832185.1. Taxonomy (GTDB): domain Bacteria; phylum Bacteroidota; class Bacteroidia; order Chitinophagales; family JADJOU01; genus CHPMRC01. The sequence continues at coordinate 15,700 of JAURJQ010000022.1, forward strand.
TTCATAGCACCGACATACGCATGACGACGCGCTACAATGAAAATGATTTAATGTCTTCAATATGGTCTGCTATACATGAAAGTGGTCATGGTAGATATGAAATGGGTCTTTCACAAGGTTTGGCGGGCATGCCTTCTTCTAATTCCGTGTCTCTAGGTATTCATGAGAGTCAGTCAAGATTCTGGGAGAATAACATAGGTCGCAGTCAAGCATTTATTGAACTTCTTTTCCCGATTATACAAGAATTTTTTCCCGCACAAATGCAAGCTCTCAGCCCCTGGGATTTATTCTCTGAGATCAATTATATAGAGCCGAGTCTCATAAGAACAGAAGCCGATGAGCTAACCTATCACTATCACATTATGATACGCTATGAGTTGGAAAAAAAATTGATTAACAATGAATTGAAAGTATCTGAGGTAAGTGAATATTGGAGTGCTATGTATAAACAATATCTAAAATTAGATGTACCGAATGATGCTATGGGTTGTCTGCAAGATGTTCACTGGAGTTTTGGCGGTATGGGTTATTTTCCAACCTATTCGCTCGGCTCCTTTTATGCAGCGCAATGGTATCTAGAAATGAATAAAACCCAAGGTTTAAAAGATCTTATAAGACAAAAAAAGTATAGCCAAATTAATGATTGGCATTCGGTTCATATTCATCAATATGGTGCTCTATATAATTCAGATGAACTCTGCGTCATGGCTACAGGGAAGTCTTTAGATTTTTATTGTTTCGAGCATTATATATCTGAAAAGTATCAATTAGGATAATTTAAAAAATCGAACTATTAACCTATTAACCAAGCTTTCCCTTTCTAATGCGAGTTTCCGGAATTTTGATAATATATTTATTAACAAGCAAATCGTTTTTGATATTGATTTTCTCCTAAAATTGGCGTATATTTGTAGTTAATCAATTCTCTATGTTCTCAAGACAGTTATATGCGCTTGTGTTTTCTATTTTAGCTTTAATTAGTCATTCTCAGGATTTATTCAGAATGAATAATATTCCTGTTTTCCATGGTAATAGACAGCTTCTCAATCCTTTCACTGGTGGTATGAACAGTTGTATCCTAAATCAGATGGATTTGAATAATGATGGTATAAAAGACCTTGTTGTAGTTCAAGTTGCAGGCGCTAATGCGAATAGAATACAAACTTATCTTCAAAAATCAAATGGAGATTATGTCTATACTCCAAGATATGAGGCCTTTTTCCCCAAAAGTGATAATTATATATTCTCCATGCGAGATTTAAATGAAGATAAACTGGATGATCTCATATTGCAGACTGAGAGCTATTTTCTCATTCATTATACCAAGCGCATAAATGATTCTGTATTTCAGTTTGACTTTTATGATTCCATCGAATCTACTAGTTATGATCCATTGATAGGTCGACAGCAAATCATAAGTTTAAATAAATATTTGCCTGTATTCGAAGACTTAGATAGCGATGGGGATGTAGATATAGTCTATGTAAATCGAATGGGAAATAATAGATGGCTATATAAAAACTATAAAAAAGAACTAGCTCTGCCTGCAAATGAAAATTTATGGAAGAGTGATAATACATGTTACGGTCTATTTAATTTTACTAGTTCAGATTTTTTTCCTTTGAAATATAATGAAGGTTTTTGCAAGTCTATAGTTAAGGGAGAGGCCCCTCCTAGAAAAGATCCAATTTTAACGCCAAGACACGATGAATATCAAATGTTTTGGAATATTGATATCAATAGGGATTCATTATTCGATATAGTCTGTTATAGCGAAAATCAAAAAAATGCTCCTTTAGGTATCAATTTAGGATCTAAAGATTCTGCTTATATTAAGAATTCCGATACTTACTTTCCTAGCTATTCTGCGAAACCCATAAGTCTTATGATGCCCATTGGCTTCTGGTATGACATCAACAATGATAAGTTTAAGGATATTTTAATTTCTTTCCTTATTGAGCGAGATTTTTCTGGTGTTCAGTTATCTCAAAAATTGTTCAACGACGATATCAATACGATTCATTTTTATAAAAACCATGGTAGAAAAAAGATTTTAGATACAAAAACCATGACTTATCATGATAGTTTTGTCTTCGTGACGGATAGTTTTTTGTCTAATGAGACTATCGATGTGGGGACTGGTTCTGCGCCTGTCTTTTACAACTATGACAGAGATAGTTTGGTCGATTTATTGATACCAAATATAATGAAGAGAGATTCATGGGAAATTGGATACATAACTTATTATAAGAATATAGGCAATAAAAAACAACCTATTTATAAGCTAGAGAATCCCGATCTATTTAGTTATAAAGCTAAAAATAGAGCGAATATTAAGCTGGCTGTCGGTGATTTAAATGGCGATAAACTAGATGACTTATTAGTTACTTCTTATGATAGAATTCAATATGGACCCTTTGCCACCAATGGAAATGCAGATATTATCGGAGAAATCTATTATTATCAAGGGGATGGAGGACAACAATTTATTTATACTACAGAAAATTTAAAACTTGAATCTGAAGAAAAATATGGTCGATCTAATATTTGTATTCACGATGTAGATAAAGATGGAAAGAGTGATTTATTTGTAGGAGATTTATATAACCTCAAATATTACAGAAATACTGGAACTAATAGCACTCCGCTTTTTGACACCGCTTCTTGCGATTCAGTTATTAATCCAATTGAAATAATTGACCCTATTTATCTTCCATTCCAATTTTATTATCACCCTGCTGTCTGGAGAGATCCAAAGGATAATAAAGAGTATTTGATTTTTGCCTATGAGCACTATAGAGGCAAGGTAGGGAAGGCATTAATTGATACTCAAAAACTGAATAATAACCGATCTTTGAAGTTGCAGAATAAGAGTATCTTTGATAATTATTCAATTAATAAACTTCCTAGCATTGTAATTAAGGATGTGACAGATGATGGTAGAGAGGAATTTATGTTTGGTAACTATGCTGGCGGTATCCAGATTTTTTCCATAGATAGCCTTACAGGAGTTAAAGATCCTCCGCCTCCACCAAGTGCAATAGTTACTGTCAATTCTATTGGAAAATTTAGTGTATATCCCAACCCGAGTCAAGATTTTATCCAATTGTCCGGTCTAGAGAATAATCTAGACTATAGTTTGTATATTTTTTCTATTGACGGCAGATTGATACTAGTGAACGAAAAGTTTAATTCCCGAGAAACACTTGATATTTCACGACTTAATACTGGTATTTATTGGTTGAAAATTCGTCATGACAAGTTGGGCGAAAATGCTATAAAAATTCTTAAGCAATAAGGTTATGGCTAATTTGTAGACATTTTGTCGTATATATTTGCATTAATTAGTATACAATAAACCATATTATGTGAATTTACTTTACCTATCTTGTATTGGCGCAATTATTGATGACTATATTTGTAGAAAATTAATAATAGAAGAATGGAAGCTAGTTTTAGTGATAAGGTAAAAGAAATACTTCGGTTTAGCAGAGATGAAGCTATTCGCTTAAATCATGATAGCATAGGTGCTGAGCATATCGTACTAAGTCTGATACGGGAGAAAGAAGATTATGTATGTCAGTCATTGATTAATCTCAATGTCAATTTAGTTGATTTTAAGAAGCAGCTAGAGAAAGCGATAGCGAAGAACATAGGTTCTGTTTTAAATAAAAATAGCGATATTCCACTTACGAAACAGACGAATACCATATTGAAAGTAGCCATTCTAGAGGCTAAAAAATATAAGAGTCCTATCATTCAAACAGAGCATGTGATGTTAGCTATTCTTCGTTCTAAGGAGAATATAGTGAGCCAGGTTTTTCGCGATTATGACATAGATGATAAAGTTTTTCGCGATCATTATGAGACTACTTTAAACTTTGCTCCCAAGTCACATTTTGAAAATGAAGAAGAAGATAGTTTTGAAGATAATCTCAATCCTAAGAAAATAGCGTCGCGTTCCAGATCAAATTCTAAATCAAAAACGCCAGTATTAGATAGCTTCTCAAGAGATGTCACGAAACTAGCAGAAGAAGATGCGCTAGACCCTATCATAGGAAGAGATGAAGAAATAGAGCGCGTTTCGCAAATCTTGAGCAGACGTAAGAAAAACAATCCCATACTTATTGGTGAACCAGGAGTAGGTAAGACAGCTATTGTGGAAGGATTGGCTTTAAGAATTATCAGTAAAAAGGTTTCACGTATACTTTTTGATAAAAGAGTGGTCATGTTAGACATGGCTGCAATTGTCGCTGGAACTAAATATCGAGGACAGTTTGAGGAGCGAATTAAAGCGATAATGGCTGAGCTTGAAAAGAATAAAGATGTTATTTTATTTATAGATGAGGTTCATACTATTGTCGGTGCGGGAGGCTCATCGGGTTCTCTTGATGCTTCTAACCTCTTTAAACCAGCCCTAGCCAGAGGAGAACTTCAAGTTATAGGAGCTTCTACCTTGGATGAATATCGTCAATACATAGAGAAAGACGGTGCTTTAGCCCGTCGTTTTCAAAAAGTGCAAATTGATCCACCAACCATAGAGCAGACGATTGCTATAATTAAGAATCTTAAGTCCAAATACGAAGACTATCATAATGTCACATTTGATGATAAAGCCATCGAAGCTGCAGTAAAGATGAGTCAGCGATACATTACAGATAGATTTCTGCCAGATAAGGCTATAGATGTCATAGATGAAGTTGGAGCTAGAGTTCATATCAAAAATATTAAAGTGCCAGAGGAGATTATTCTTTTTGAAGATAAATTGGAGGAATGCAAGGTACAGAAAGAAGGTGCGATTAAGATTCAAGACTTTCAGAAAGCTGCCGAATACAGAGATAAAGAGAATGAACTAAAGGCAGAGTATGAGAATCTAAAATTGAAATGGGAGAACGATGTCAAAGGATCTAAATGCCCTATTACTGAAGATCATATAGCTGAGGTTATAGCTATGATGACTGGTATACCTGTAGCCAAGGTAGCTTTTGATGAGACATCTAAGCTCAAAAATATGCAACATGAATTGCGTAAATCTGTCATAGGACAGGATGCCGCAATCGAAAAAATAACCAAAGCCATACAACGAAATAGAATCGGACTTAAGAATCCAAATAAACCTATTGGTACCTTTGTATTTCTGGGACCAACAGGAGTAGGTAAGACAGAGCTAGCTAAATCTATAGCTAAAACCTTGTTTGAGTCTGAAGACTCACTCATACGAATCGATATGAGCGAGTACATGGAGAAATTTACTCTTTCTAGATTAGTTGGCGCGCCTCCAGGTTATGTAGGCTATGAAGAAGGTGGACAGCTAACAGAAAAAGTTAGACGCAAGCCATATTCTGTAGTACTCCTTGATGAAATAGAAAAAGCTCATCCCGATATTTTTAATCTTTTACTTCAAGTGTTTGACGAAGGCCAATTAACCGATGGACTAGGAAGAAAAGTAGATTTTAAGAATACGCTTATAATAATGACATCCAATGCCGGAGTTAGAGACTTGAAAGATTTCGGACAGGGAGTGGGTTTCGCTACACAAACCAAATTAGATAATAAAGATGACTATGTCAAGAATGTTTTGGATAAGGCTTTAAAAAAGACATTTGCACCAGAATTTTTGAATAGAATAGATGATGTTATCTTATTTAATTCTCTTGAACCTTCGCATATTCGTGAGATAGTAAACATTTTATTAAGTCAGTTAAAAACAAGAATGACAGACTTAAACTATCCGTTTGAAGTTACAGAAAAGGCTATTGAATTTATATGCGAAAAAGGCTATGATGTTCAGTTTGGAGCCAGACCATTACAGCGCTCCATTCAGAAGCATATAGAAGATGTATTAGCAGAAGAAATTCTCGCTGGAGAATTTCACGAAGGAGAGTCACTTATAGTAGATTTTGATGTAGAATTGCTCAAGACTGTCGCTAGGAGAACATTAAATGAAACTTCAGCTTTGGTTGAGATTATAGAAGATATTCAATCAAAGTAGTTATTTTTAAATTAAACCAAAATCAAGCTAATATGGGATTATTAGATTCAATCAAAGGCCTTTTTACTTCGGCAACAGATAAAATAGAAGAAACAGCTGAAAAAGCTAAATCAGTAGTAGAAAATTCTACAGGCTCTATTGGTGATATCAAAAATGCGGTTACCAATGCTGCAAGTGAAATAGCTGAAAGTGGTAAAGAATTCATAGATAAATCTGCCGAATCTCTCTCACATGCTAAAGACGTCATCGTCGAAAAGGGAAGTGAAATCATAGAAAATGCTATGGAAACGATTCAGGAAAACGATGCTACAGACGAAAAAAAAGATTAATTATCTAGTAAAAGTAAAAACTTAAAGTCTCATCGAAACTTCGATGTGACTTTTTTATCGCATAAAAAATTATTATAGATGAAAAGGATACCATCTGATACTTAAAATACTACCCAGTGAGTGCGTTAAGAGCTCACAAAAAAACAGTTAGTTTATAATTTCAGCCATTTCAAGCGTAAGACAAGTATAGATAACAGAACATACGTCAGTATTGTTAAAGATAAACCAATGTATTTAAAAAAGATAATCGATACTAAGCCTATGATGCCCACTACTATAAAAGGGAGGTTTCCTTTAAACTGTTTCTTGAAAGACTTATTTGAGAACATAGGCGTATTGCTTATTAAAAGGTAGTTAATTAGAATCACTGTGGCTATCAATAATATCCAGTTTTGGTCCAAGAAATCGATAAGGTTGAAATCATTACTTAACCATGATAAATATACCCCTAAAATCATTAAGGTGTTTGAAGGTGTATTTAATCCATAGAAATATTCTGAATCACGTGTTTCTAGATTAAATTTAGCTAATCTGAAGGCAGAATAAACAGCAATAGTAAACGGTAGAGTGAATAATAATAGGCCAGTGAAACTAGATTTAAATTCCATGGTCGGATTAAACATACGAAGCAATATAAAACTTGGCACTAAACCAAAACTAATCACATCAGCTAATGAATCTAACTCCTTACCAATACTGGATTGAATATTCATTTTCCTAGCTATAAAGCCATCAAAAAAATCACAGACTAAACTCACTAGTATACATATAGGTACTATAAAATCTATTTTTGTAATTAATCCAAAAATAGCTACACCACCCGACATTAAATTGACTGCGGTGAATAAATTAGGTAGACTGTGAAGATCTCTTTTACGCAAAACTATTTCATCTAATTTCTAAAATCAATTATCTATTAAATCACTTCTTATCCAATAAAGTCATTCCTTGAATCTGCTTCATCGTTTTTTCCATACCATCTACAGACCCATCAAGGAAAATCACATTGCCTTTGCCTTGTTCTGCAAAATGTTTGATCGATTCTGTCCAAATGGAAAACATAACAAGCGAAGAGTCTAATTTAGCTTCTTCCATTTCTTTTGCCGCTAAGGCCATACCTCTTGCTACTTCTTCTCTAAACAATGCTACACCTTGCCCTCTTAATTGTGCTGCTTCTTTTTCTGCCTGAGCTTGTATTTTTATAGCATTTCCGTCCGCTTCCGCTGCTTTGGTTTTAGTTATTAAGAGAGCTTGACCTTCGTTTTCAGCTGCTGCTTTTAGATTGCTAGACGCCACTACCTGAGCCATAGAGCGCATGATGGCTTCGTCAAATGCAATATCATTGAGCTGTAAATCTAATAAATGAAAACCCCAGTCAGCCAGAGTAGCATCAAGATGATCTTTTACCTCATCTACAATTTCTTTTCTTAATAGTAGAATTTCACTTTGCTTTTTTGTCGCAACAAATGCTCGGATAGACCCTTCAATACTTCTCACAAGAGTCTGCATAAAGTTTCTGTCATCAATAAATTTAAAAGCTACCTTTTTAATGGTTTCTTCTGTACCGTCTATCACAGAATAGAGGAGCATAGCTTTGAAATTGACATTCGCTTGATCGATTGTAATGGCCATAAACTCCAATTCCGCTGAACGATTTTGGATGGAAACTCGTTTAAAAATTTGTTCTATAAGAGGAATCTTAAAGTTTAGTCCTGGCTGAAGTACTCGTCTATATTTCCCAAACATAGTGATAACAGCTACAGAACCTTGCTGTACAGTCACTAGACCACTGAAAAAAATAATCAACCCGAAGATTAAAAAAGGTATAAAAGAATATGATGTCATAACATTTTTGATTTTATAAGTTTGGTAATTAATTTTAGCTGCAATATAGGTGAAATTTGAACATTAAGTTTGAAAATAAAGTCGGCAGCCTATAGGATAAAATGCATATTCTTTATTCACTATGAAAACATACTGCTAACTATTAGTTCTTTGCTTTCCTTATTTCTGTAGTCGTAAAATCCTTCTCCAGATTTTTTGCCTAGATAGCCTGCGGTGACCATATTGACTAAAAGAGGGCATGGTGCATACTTAGGATTTCCAAATCCATCATGCATAACGCGAAGTATAGCAAGGCATACATCTAATCCTATAAAATCTGCTAACTGAAGTGGTCCCATAGGGTGAGCCATACCTAGTTTCATAACAGTATCTATTTCTGCGACCCCAGCTACATCTTCGAAAAGGGTAGAGATGGATTCATTAATCATGGGCATTAAAATTCTATTCGCCACAAAACCAGGATAATCATTAACTTCCACAGGTATTTTACCTAGTTTAATAGATAAGTCCATTATGGTTTTTGTTACTTCCTTATCAGTAGCATAGCCATTGATTATTTCTACTAACTTCATTATCGGCACCGGATTCATGAAATGCATACCAATAACTTGGCTAGGTCGCTTGGTGGCGGAGGCTATTTTTGTAATCGAAATAGAAGACGTATTAGTGGCAAGAATGGCACGACTTGGAGCATGCTGATCCATTTGAGCAAATATCTTTAATTTGAGATCTTGATTCTCTGTGGCAGCTTCTACAACAAGGTCAGCTATTTCTATTCCTGAGGCGATATCCGTGTAAGTCAATATATTCGAAAGTGTCGAAGTTTTGGCGGCTTCATCTATACTTCCTTTAGCTAATTGTCTATCTAGATTTGAAGCTATTGTATTAATTGCTTTATCAAGAGCTGTTTGAGAAACATCTATGAGTTGAACTTTAAAGCCAGCTTGCGCAAAACTGTGTGCAATACCATTTCCCATCGTTCCAGCGCCTATTACAGATACTTTCATTATATAATTTGAGTTTAGTTTCTGCAAAATTAGAACTCTCAAATTAACCCCTATCGTTTTTTTTATTAGTATTTTTTAAAATTAGGAGAAACGGCTTCATTTATAAAGTACTCACTTATTTCTAGATATTAACTTAATGCAAATTGAAATAGCTCAAACATTCTAAAGATATGTTAAACGTATTATTTACAGATTTATTACCTGATTAATTGGCATTGGTGCCTCCACAATCTATTTCTTGCCATTCATTGCGAATATGTATTCATAGCTTCATTCATTAATTAGTAAATCTCAAGAAAAAGCTGTAATTTACGTTGAGATGCCAGGTAATAAGTACATCCTCACTTGTTAAACCTGATTATTAAAGCGAGTTTTTTGTTGAATTTTCTAGTACCGATATGAATATTGATTCTATAGGTATGATGCTAAAGAAAAAACCTGATTATAACTCAATTAATCAATGATACTTGAAGATGAGACAACTAAATTATAAAAATTATCATAGTATGTAATCTATATCGTTACTTAAAGAGATTAACTTTCATTAGCTTCGACCACAAATGCTGTTATTATTTCTTAATCGGTATTATTTCCCCTTATCAGGGCCTAGAAATGAACTATGAATAAAGACTATAGAGTTCATGCCACAATAGGCGAAGAACCAAACTATTTTACTCGAATGTTATCGAGAGATCAAAACGGCAATTTAAGTTCGAATGCGAGCATTAATAGACTCCTATAAAATCCATGTATAGATAAGTCAAATATAGGAAAATCTAGGATGAAAGTAGCTTGCGGAATGCAGATAAGCTTAACAGTCAATTATTATTGGAAGATATTCCCCAGTATAATAGAAACTAGTTTTTTTATTTCTATTTAGTTTAGTATTTTTGTCCAAAATTATCATTCATTAGTAATTAGAATGTTAGGATACACTTTTATGATGAGATTAGAATTTAAATATATTGTTTTCATTTTACTTATAGTTATGTTTTCTTGTGATTATTTTCATAAGAAAGACACGAAGTCAAACCATATTCAGGCAAAGACGCCTCTTGAAATAGAACTCAGTAAATTATCTGATAGATTAATCGATTCTCCTAAGAATGCATTTCTTTATTTTCAGAGAGGCAAGCTCTATTGGCAGAATTATGAGAATGAAAAAGCGCTCAATGATTTCTACAAAATGGTTTCTTATGATTCTACTAAACCAATTTATTATGAAACCTTGGCGGATTTTTTTGTGCAGAATGCAAACGTAGAACGAGGTATTAATGCATTAGATTATGCTATACGGCTAGATCCGGAGAACGCCAGATACCATGTGATGCAGGGAAAGTATAGTTTAATTATAAAGCGTTATCAAGATGCCATCAATCATTTAAATAATGGGTTAAAGCGCGATGTATTCAATCCTGATGCATATTTCTATAAAGGCTTGGTTTATAAAGAATCTAACCAATTAGACAAGGCAATTTCCAATTTAACGACTGCTACAGAGCAAGATCCTACTTGGGATGCACCTTTTGAGCTTTTAGGAGATATTTATGCAGATAAAAGAGATAATCTTTGCTTAAAATATTATGACAATGCTATTAAAGCGAATGCGAATAATACATCTGCTATTTTACAAAAAGCCTACTATCTCAAAACTAATGGTAGAAAAAAAGAAGCAGAAGCTATTTATGAATCTCTCGTAATAGCTTCGCCTCAAAATGCTGATGCCATCTATAACCTTGGGGTTATAGCCTATGAAATGAAGCAATATGATAAATCCTTGAAAAAATTGCAGATTTGCATTCAAGTAGACCCCAAACATGCACTAGCTTATTATTTGATAGGTAAAACGCAATTGGCATTAGGAAATAAGGCCTTGGCTAAAAATGCCTTTCAAAATGCTCGTAATTTTGACACCACATTGGTAGAGGCGAATACGGAATTGGATAAATTGTAATATATAAAACAGGGGGAGAATTAGAATTAGGCTAAATTCAATATACTATTAGAATTTAGCCTAGTTTATATCTCTATGGAGATTTGGCTATAGAATTAGCTAAAGAATTTAGAGATAGTTTATGCTCTATGGAAGTATACAAAGAGAGAGAAAATAATTTTTATAGGTCCAATTGAGTAATGAACTATTTTTTCAAAACAGAATTGACTGAAGCAGAAGTCATATCAAATATTAATCCAAGAAACAATTTCTTTAGAGTAGAAGGTTTCTCTCTGCTCAATATATCGCTGGAGTTTGGTATTTGATCTAATCCAGGTTATAAGTATATTGAAAACTTTTTCGGGTTCCTAATGCGGTGCGGCTAAATAATACTGTACTTTGGGTTTAGAGTACCTAGAAAATTTAATCATCATAGGTTAGGAGAGCACCAGGGTTATATATCCTCGCAGCAATCGTGTATATTCAGATTTCAATATGATCAAAAAATAGAACAAGAAGAGAAAGGAGGTAGGTTACATCCTAGTACCTCGAAGTGTTTTTCAGAGATATATTGAAAGTTTAAATCTGTCATTCTTAATTTTAAAAACAAGCTAATATTGGGAAGTATACCTCACAATATCATCCAAAATATATAAGCCAGTTAAGACATAACAGACTATTTTTAACAATAACACTCCTGTGAGTCATTGCCCCGCCGCATATAAATTCAAATCCGTGTTTAAAAATACTAAAAAAATAAAATCAATCATTATGAAACCGTAAACTTTTCATATATTTGTCCTATCCGTTGAGGAGATAAGATTTAGGTCATGGAAAAGAATTTTAACGCAAAGGAAGTAGAAAAGAAATGGAGTGAGTATTGGCTTGAAAACAAGACATTCAAATCTTCAATTGACGAAAGTCGACCTTCATATACTGTATTGATACCCCCACCGAACGTAACTGGAGTTTTACATTTCGGCCATGTTTTGAATAATTCCCTCCAAGATTTTTTTATACGAAAAGCTCGTAAACAAGGATTTAATGCCTGCTGGGTGCCTGGCATTGACCATGCAGCTATCGCTACTGAGGCCAAGGTAGTGGGATATCTTCGTGAGAAAGGTATTAAGAAAAGCGATCTTAGTCGAGAAGAGTTTTTAGATTACTGCTGGGAGTGGAAAGAGAAGTACGGTGGTATTATCTTGGATCAGTTAAAAACTATTGGTGCTGGATGTGACTGGGATAGAGTGACCTTTACTTTAGATGATCATTACTACAAAGCTGTTGTTCGAGTTTTTGTCGATTTATATAAAAAAGGCTATATTTATAAAGGGAAACGCATTATCAACTGGGACTGTGAAGCTCAGACAGCCTTATCCAATGAAGAGGTTATTTATAACGAAACAGGCGAGAAAGCGCAGTTATTTTATCTGAAATATAAGTACATTCAAGGAGATGGTTATTTGACGGTAGCTACTACTCGTCCGGAAACTATTTTTGCTGATATGGCAGTAGCGGTGAATCCTGATGATGAGCGTTATAAATGTCTGATAGGTCAGGAAGTTTTAATTCCTCTTATCAATAAACCGATAAAAATCATAGCCGATAGCTATGTAGATAAAGAATTTGGGACTGGATGCCTCAAAGTGACACCAGCGCATGATATCAATGACTACGAAATAGGAATACGTCATGGATTGGAGATAGTTGATATACTAAACGATGATGGTACACTCAATGAATTGTGTCAATATCCTGAATTTATTGGTAAAGATCGGTTTAAAGTTCGTCGTGAGATCAAGACGAAGCTAGAGGAGGTAGATTGTCTTGAAAAGGTAGAATATATAGTCAATAAAGTAGGTAGAAGTGAACGCACCAATTCGGTGGTAGAGCCTAAATTATCGCTTCAATGGTATGTGGATATGAAAAATTTGTCCGAAAAAGCCTATGAAGTGGTAATGAGTGATGAGGTTGAATTCTTCCCTAAATATCATAAAAACACGTTTAACCATTGGATGACCAATATTCGCGACTGGTGTATTTCTCGTCAACTGTGGTGGGGACATAGAATACCAGCATGGTATGATGAAGACGGTAACTTCTATGTAGGAGAAACTGCAGAAGAGGCTTATGAACAGTATGAATCTTACCTTAAAGCAAATAACCGTCCCTCCTGCGGAGGGATAGAGGGAGGTCACTTAAGACAAGATGAGGACGTGCTTGATACTTGGGCTTCTTCTTGGTTATGGCCATTAGAAGTTTTTAATGGTTTCGAGCACTATAATGTAGAGACTGGAAAAATAGATGTCTCTAAATCTAAAGATCTAGATTACTATCTGCCTACACAAATTATAGTCACTGGACCCGATATTATGTTTTTATGGATTACCCGAATGATTATTGCCAACTATGAATATACCGACAGAAAACCTTTTGAAAAGGTCTTCTTTACAGGTATTGTGCGTGATAAATTGGGTAGAAAATTATCGAAACAATTGGGAAATTCACCTGACCTCTATGAATTGATTGATAAATATGGTATGGATGGTATTCGCTATGGGATGATGAGCATCAGTCCTGCAGGAAATGATATTTTATTTGATGAGAAATCGCTCGAAATCGGACGAAATTTTACGAATAAAATCTGGAATGCATTCCGACTGATTAAAAGTTGGGAGATAGTAGAAGGTAAAAATACTGAAAATGAAGCGGTCTTTGTTTGGTTTGAGGCCTTATTGCAGAAAAATGTAAATTCATTTTTAGACAATATAGATAATCTAAGAATATCCGAAGCATTGAAAGATTTGTATTCATTCGTATGGGACGACCTCTGCTCATGGTATCTAGAAATGATTAAACCTGAATTTGAAAAGCCTATTGATAGCTATACCCATGAGAAAACTATGCAGTTTTTTGAGACGGTACTCTCTCTGCTCAATCCTATTATGCCATTTATCACAGAAGAAATGTGGGGTATCATTAGAGAGAGAAGTTCAGGAGAATTATGTTCAGAACATCAACTACCAATAAAGGGAGTTTTTAATCAAGAAGTAATAACTAATCAAAACTTATTTATAGAACTAGTTGTTAAAGTAAGAGAGCTAAGAGCGAACTTAAAACTAAAGAACAAAGAAGAGATCGACCTTAGTATAGATAAAGAATTGTTGTCTAAAATAGAGGTGTTAGTGCCTAAGATTAAAAAAATGACCTGGGTTAATAAAATCAATACCGACCTAGATTCTAGTTCTTGCGCTTCTTCCGTGGTAGCGGGAAAGAAAATTATCGTACACTCGGAGAAGAAACTAGATAGTTCCGAGGTTAAGACGAAATTAGAAGATGAAATTAATTATACTCGAGGATTTATTAAATCTATAGAAGCTAAGCTGAGCAATGAAAAATTTGTAACTAATGCACCAGAAAAAGTTCTAGATATGGAGAGAAAAAAGCTGAGCGATGGTTGCGAAAAACTCAAACAACTCGAGCAAAATCTAAGCCAACTGAGCGGTAACTAATTAAAGTAGAGGGAAAATTAAAGAAAAACAAAGATCGTAAATTATTAACAGATAAAAATTGAAATAAACTATAAGTATGAATAATAACAATAATAGCAACAAAAAAAACGACTCACAATCAAAATTTGTCATAGTCAAAGAGAGTTACTCTCAAAATCTTATTAGCACCATAATCAATGCTGCTAAGAATAAAAATTTAATCACTATTCACTACTATTCCAATGAAAAAGGAATTACAGAACGCGACATTGAAGCTATGGACGTAGTTATTAGAAATGGTAAGAAAAATTTAGTCGGCTGGTGCAGACTCCGTCAAGATTGGAGAACCTTTAGATTAGATAGAATTAATTTTATAAAAATACATTTAGGAGAGACCTTTCCAATCAGAGAAGGCTATAATAGAGCGGATTATCAAGACGAGGGTGTCACATTTAACATGAATGAAACTAGAACCACTCCTTCTACCACAGCTAATGGCAGACCAAATAAAGAGTTTGCTTTCAATACCGACAATATCAAGACCATGTCGGAGAATAAACTCAACTTCTCGAATGAAGAAGTAAAGAAATATAGTGATGATGAAGAAGATATGGCCCTGTAGTTTCATCAAAAAAATTAAGTTGTTAAATTAGAAAGCTAAGAACAAAAAATAATATATGTATAGTATAGTAAATATCCATGCCCGCCAAATCTTAGACTCACGAGGAAACCCAACTATAGAGGTGGATGTAGAAACCGAAGGTGGACACAAGGGGAGAGCCGCAGTGCCGAGTGGCGCTAGTACTGGTATTCACGAAGCGGTGGAGCTCAGAGACGGTAATAAAGGGATTTATCTCGGAAAAGGGGTTCTCAAAGCTGTTCAGAATGTGAATGAAACTATATTCAACGAACTGGTAGGCTATGATGTACGCGAACAGGAATTGATTGATAAAATCATGCTGGAACTAGATGGCACGGATAATAAATCTAAACTGGGAGCCAATGCCATGCTAGCAGTATCTATGGCCGCAGCCAAGGCAGCTGCCGCAGCTTCTAATTTGTCTTTATACCGATATATTGGTGGAGTCAATGCGAGTACCCTTCCCGTGCCGATGCTCAATATTTTGAATGGTGGAGCGCACGCCGATAACTCCATCGATTTTCAAGAATTTATGGTGATGCCGACGAAGGCTGATAGCTTCGGAGAATCATTAAGAATGGGCGTAGAGGTATTTCATGCTTTGAAAAAAGTGTTGAAAGATGCTGGCTATAGCACCAATGTAGGAGATGAGGGTGGTTTCGCCCCGAATATCAAATCGAATGAAGAGGCTATCGAAATCGTATTGAAATCTATTGAAAAAGCTGGTTTCAAGCCCGGAGAAGATATCTTCATAGCGATGGATGCTGCCAGTTCGGAAATGTGGAATGAAAAAGAACAAGCCTATATTTTCCATAAATCGGATAATAGAAAACTTTCCAGTGATGAAATGGCGGCTTACTGGGCGAACTGGTGCAATAAATACCCAATAGTAAGTATCGAAGATGGTATGGCTGAGGACGACTGGAAAGGCTGGAAAGCATTGACCGACAAAGTAGGGAAGAAGGTGCAAATAGTAGGCGATGATTTATTTGTAACGAATGTGAAGCGTTTAAAGCAAGGAATCGAAACGCAAACTGCCAATGCTATCCTTGTCAAAGTTAATCAAATAGGAACTATCAGCGAAACTATAGCTGCGGTGCGTATGGCACAGAATGCACAATTCAACTCTGTCATGAGTCACCGAAGTGGGGAGACAGAAGATGCCACTATTGCCGATTTAGCTGTAGCGCTAAATTGTGGTCAAATAAAGACTGGCTCTGCTTCTCGTTCGGATAGAATGGCGAAATACAATCAGCTTCTTAGAATAGAAGAAGAATTAGGAGAAACGGCCCATTTCCCTGGAACGAATTTGAAGTTTGGAGTTTAAAATTACATAAAATACCTCTGCTATTTTTTTAATCATATCATAGCAGAGTCAAATGTTTAGCCTAAATACGCTGCGTTAATTCAATAGGCTTCATGCCTATTTTCGAAATAGCCTATCTATAGGCGTTTTCAATAGCTCATTCTGAAAACAATAATTTTCGTGGAATTTCAATAGTTTTCTTAATTATCGACCATAAGCCAAGCAATTGAGAAAACACTAGTAATCCAATATAATTGTTAATATTTTTTTAACCTCATGACTGAGTTAAATTATATAAATTTGTCTTATGTTTCTTATAAACTTATTTTATATTCGAATCATTTTGGTTTATTTGGCTTTATATATGGTCAATATGAATCTGAATGTATGTGTGGATTGGACTAAGTCAGGATATTGTGTAGAAATAGCAGAAGAAACGGATGCAGAAGAATCTGAAAAAACGAAAGAGCTTACAGAAGAAAATGAATATAAAATTTCTCGTGATATAAATTATTCGCATACCGTTCTATCTAGTTTGTATCGAAATGATATACTCCGGTGCGCCACTAGATTATTACCACCTCCTTATTTACTTGCTTTTAGTCCACCACCAGAAGTCTAGTTTTATAGTTTGATGTTCTTTCAGAACCTCAATTTTACAGGTAATTTGTGAACTTTTTTAGTCGTTCTTATTGCCTGTTTAGTTCAATTAAACATATAAAATTGCGAAATTTTTCAAATGAATAATAATCATACATTTTTTTCATCAATTAAAACAGATGCGCTTTCAGGGCTCGTCGTTTTTTTGGTGGCATTGCCGCTGTGTCTAGGCATAGCAGTCGCTTCGGGCGCACCTCCTTTTGCGGGTATTATTACGGGCATAATAGGTGGTATAGTCGTAGGTTTTCTGAGCAATTCCAATGTGAGTGTCTCTGGACCTGCCGCTGGTTTGATTGCTATTGTTCTCGTAGCTATTTCCAATCTCGGATATGAGGCATTTCTTCTGGCTGTCGTTATTGCTGGTATATTTCAGCTCATGCTTGGCTTCGCCAAAGCTGGAACACTCTCAAATTATATCCCTTCTGGTGTGATAGAAGGTATGCTCACGGGCATAGGTATTATCATTATTAAAAAAGAACTCCCACATGCCATCGGTTATGATACAGAGCACGAAGGAGATTTCTACTCTTATCACATAATGGATAAGGCAGATCAAGGTTTTTGGGGTGAACTTTTACACTCATTCAATATGGCTCATACGGGCATTATTATAGTTACTATCATTTCTATGGCTATACTGGTCGCATTCAATAATGTCGCATTTCTCAAGAAAATAAAAGCCATTCCGGGCGCTTTGATTGTCGTTCTTGTCGGAATAATCATCAATGAAGTATTTAGAATGTCTAATTCACCTCTATTTATAAACGGCAGCCATTTAGTCAAACTACCGGTAGCTTCATCCTTGAATGAGTTTTTGACTCAATTTCATTTACCAGATTTCTCGAGTATAGCCAAACCAGCGGTATGGGTCACTGCAGTTACGATAGCAGCTGTAGCGAGTATTGAAACCCTCCTATGTCTGGAAGCAGGAGATAAAATGGATCCGTTAAAAAGATACTCCAATACGAATAAAGAATTGAAAGCTCAGGGAATAGGTAATATTTTAGCAGGACTAGTTGGAGGAATACCGTTGACCTCCGTAATAGTTCGTACCTCTGCCAACGTCAATGCTGGCGGGAGAACGAAATTATCAGCTATTACCCATGGGGTATTCTTACTTTTAGCTGTAGTTCTAATTCCTAGCCTTCTGAACAAGATACCCATGGCTTGCTTAGCGGCTATCTTGATTATGATAGGTTTAAAACTAGCAAGTCCTAAAGTATTTAAACATATGTGGGATGCGGGTAAATTTCAGTTTGTGCCGTTTATTGTCACTGTCATAGGTGTCGTGGGAATAGATTTACTCAAAGGGGTGGGGATAGGACTGGTTGTAAGTATTCTCTTTATATTAAAAGGCAATATGAAGCTAGCCTATTTCTTTAATAAAGAAAAACACAAGGAAGGAGAGACTATACGAATTGATTTAGCTCAAGAAGTTTCATTTCTCAATAAGGCAGCAATCAAACAAACATTAGTGCATTTACCTGCTAATAGCAAAGTCATTATCGATGCGAAAGATACGGTGTATGTGGACTATGATGTGCTGGAGTTAATCAGAGATTTTGTCCATATCGGCTCCAAAGACAAAAACATTCAAGTGGAATTACAAAATTTCAAAGAAGTTTACAATATGGAAGATAGCAATCATTTATCTTAAAAAAAATACAATAAATTATCATACAAATGAAAAAAAATAGTGGTATACGTAGATTATTGGAGAACAATAAAAACTGGGCAGAATCTGTAGTAAAAGAAGATCCGGAATATTTTTCTAGACTATCTAATGTGCAAAAGCCCGAGTTTCTATGGATAGGATGCAGCGATAGTCGGGTACCGGCAGATAGAATCACAGGCACTCATCCTGGAGAGATTTTTGTACATAGAAATATAGCCAATATGGTCATTCATACCGATATGAACCTCTTGGCAGTTCTAGAATATGCAGTAGATCACTTAGATGTGAGTCATATCATCGTCTGCGGTCACTATGGTTGTGGTGGGGTCAAAGCAGCTATGTCTAGACATAATTTTGATTTGATCAATAAATGGATACGAAACATAAAAGATGTCTATCGTATGCATCGAGATACCATAGACTATCAAACAAAACCTGATGAAAGATTAAATAAACTAATAGAACTCAATGTAGAGGAGCAGGTGATGAATCTAGCTAAAACAAGTATCGTTCAAAAAGCATGGAAAAATAAAAAGAAACCCGACATACATGGCTGGGTTTATAGTTTAGAGGACGGTATCATTAAGGAAATATGTACAATGAATTACAAAGATCACCTAGATCCTTTGTATGAGTTTGATGATTTGTAGTTTTTATTCAATTATTACGTTGTGATATAATTAGAATACAGAAAATGGGCTCTTCAATTTAGGTCTTCCTTTTAAATCAAAATTTAATCTAAAAAACTTGCTTATTGAATTGATTAGTTTATCGATAGTCCTATTTTATTGCTTTAATTTTATTACTGTACACTTATCAATTCCCTTCTTGTCAAACTTCATGATAAGTCCATTAGCATTTGGGAATTTAGCTTTAGCTCGTTTAATTAAATTATTCCTAATTTGTTCATACTGCGTTCCTGTAATAAAACCAATATCGACAGCGCCTAGACTGTCATAAGGAGCAATAGGCTGACTATCTGTGAAGATATATAAGCCACTTATTTTATTGACTTTAGCTGTTGATTCGTTCGTTTGAGTATTTGCCACTTGAAAAGCGAAGAGGATGTTAATACACAGCGCAAAAAGAAAAGCTAGGAAAGGTTTTTTCATATGAGTTAGTTTTTATGATTTGCCTACTTTGTAATTAGATGTTCGGCTTGTTATTAAATTTTTATTATCTAGTATTTAATTTTAGAGTTTCGATGTAATTGAAATAATGAAATAGTAGAGTGGAATACCGATCGTAATATTAAAAGGAAAAGTGACCCCAAGTGCCATAGGAACGTATAAGCCTGGATCGGACTTGGGAGCAGCGAGGCGCATAGCGGCAGGTACGGCTATATAGGAAGCACTAGAGGCAAGTATGGCAAATATAAATCGATTCCCGATATCGTGTGTGATAAACTGACTTCCCCACGCCACAGCACAACCATTGATGGCAGGTATCAATATCGCAAACAGGGAGACAAACCAACCATATTTTAAAAAAGCACCAAAACGCTTAGCTGTTACCATACCCATCTCTAGAAGGAATATAACCAAAAAACCTTTGAATATATCTGTTGTAAAGGGCTTGATCCCTTCTGCTTGCTTGGTGTCTGCAATAAAGCCAATCACCAGGCTTCCTAGAATTAGAAGAACACTGCCATTGGTAAATGAATGATGAAGAAGCTTCTTGAAACTTATACTGCGTTCACCAGAGGATGATTTTTCAAATTTCATAAGTAGTATTACTCCTATGATAATAGCAGGGGATTCCATGAGAGCCATAATAGCGACCATGTGACCTCCGAAACTAATTTTCTGAATTTCTAAAAAAGATACTGCGGCTACAAAAGTCACAGCACTTACAGAACCATAGGCAGCAGCCACCGCTGCAGCATCGCTCACACTGAGTTTTTTCTTCAGTATGAAAAATGTGTAAAATGGAATAATTGAAGAAATAAATAAACCAAAAAAGGCAGAATAGATAACCTCTGCATTAATATGACTATGTGCTAATTCTTGTCCACCTTTGAAACCTATAGCAAATAATAGATAAAGCGATATAAATTTGATACTTTGTGCTGGTATCTCTAAATCACTTTTGAGACGCACAGCCAATATACCTAATAAGAAAAATAAAAGAGTAGGGTTGGTTAAATTGCTATGTAAAATTTGAAATTCTAAATCCATGGGGTTCTGTTAATGTATATAATTTAATCTCATTTAAAATATTAGGGTAAGTGATTTTAACCAAATAGAACTCATAGCAATGAAGTTAGTTAAATTTTCTTTTCCTTTTTCTATGTAAAAATTTATTTTCTATGCATTTAAATCTTCAACCTTTAGTATTTTAAGGTTATGATAGGCGCTTAGCTCTACATAGTAGAGGGAAAGATTTATCTTGAATTCTATGTGTCCTATGTGTTTCATTTGTGAGTCTCCTTTTAATTGCGGTGATTGTAATTTATTTTATAAAATATTATGGGTTACAATGATCGCAATACATAGGATCTTCCTGTTTTTTTTCATTTGGATATTTCCTTTCTGAACTATACTGACAATGGGCACAGGTGCTAATATGGGCTAGAGTAGATCGCGTAGGTTGGTCACAAAGTTGACAGGGCAGTCCTGGTAAAACCTTGGTCACACTGAATCCAGGAGTTTGGCATTCTGGGCATAGAGAACTTAGCTTATCTATCAGATTAGAAGTCGCTTTTGCTATGACACGCATGCGAGTGGGATTGTTCATAGCGCGCATATCTGTCTCGATATATACTTGACCATATTCATCTATTATTTCGTTGTAACACTTTATAAGTATCTCCCAGTCTCCTATTCCTTTGACTAGTTTGTCTTTTTTGTTTTCACCATTGCGCAGTATGAGTTTGTGACTCGGAAATAAAGCTTTGTTGGCAAAGTCTTTCAATTGCTTTTCAGATTCAATGCTAGAGCCATTAAAGTTTGTTTCCAGCGTTAGTTCGCGAGCGACGACTTCCAAGTTATGCTTAGTATCCAGTAACATTACGAGTTCATCATCTGCATGCGCAAAAAAGGCTGAAGGATGCACTCCAAAAGAACCTTCGCTCGCCACCGCTAAGTTACTATTGGTCATTTCCATAGCCATCAAACACTTGTTTCTCAGGGTAGTCAGTGGGTCATCTTTTCTTTCTACTTCACCACTGAAAGTACCTAGTTTATCTGTATTGATCCCTTTAGGAATTATGACAGAGACGCCTAGTCTTTTTTCTAGTATAGGCTGCATAACGATTTCCTTGCTATGCATACTCGCAAGCACTAGTTCTCTATTTTTGAAAAAGTGTTGTAGATCTTGCATGATTTTATCTTGTTATAAAAATTTCTTCCTTTTTAAGAATTTTAAAAACAAGGAGAGAAAAGAAAATAGAGAGAGAAGTCAAGACAAAGTTTACAAAAATCGCATCTGTAAA
This sequence comes from Chitinophagales bacterium, assembly GCA_030832185.1. Classification (GTDB taxonomy): domain Bacteria; phylum Bacteroidota; class Bacteroidia; order Chitinophagales; family JADJOU01; genus CHPMRC01. Next base: position 38,011 of record JAURJQ010000022.1, read on the forward strand.
AAGAGATAGCAATATACATAAGATAGAAGTTGCATATAGAAGGATAATAACCGCTTTCTTTTTCATAATAGGAAATATAAGTATGATATTAAATTGGTTTTATTGACCTTGACCAAGAGAGAAAGCCGGTTTGCCATCAAATGCGTATAAGTTTTCTGTTTTTATGACATCTAGATTATTTATGATTGCTTTTTGCATTAAATCAATAATAACACTTGGGTTGATAGAACTATTGTTTTTTGGTTTGAATCTGCAGCGCCAATGGTCCGTACAAAAGGTCTCTGAGAATCCGTCTGGATACACTTTAATGCCTCTATTGGTAATCATAGTTAGGTTGACTTCTTCAGGTAGAATTTCTTTGACTAAGGCTGCTAATTCGTTTGGATTTGTACCTTGCCAATGCATAAATAAATCTACACCTAACAACTCTTTTTTCTGAGCGGGCTTTCGATGGTATTTAGGCAAAGTGATTTGGAGTCCTTTGGCAAAATGAACAGGAGCTAACTGACTGGGCTTTTGACCTAAGTTGTGAATGACTCTATCGGCAAACTCTTTGGTCCCAAGCTTCTGTTTACTTTTGCCTTCTGTAAATATATCTTGCGTATGATAGCCATCTTCGATGGTTTTTAGCCAAGCATTTTGTATAGTTTCCGCTATTTCAGTTTGTCCTATATGAGTCAGCATCTGAACAGCGCCTTGAATTAAACCAGAAGGATTAGCTAGGTTTTGACCTGCAATCGTAGGTGCAGAGCCGTGAATCGCTTCAAATAAAGCACATTCTTCGCCTATATTGGCTGAACCCGCTAATCCAACTGAACCAGCTACTTGAGCTGCAATATCACTTATGATATCTCCGTATAGATTAGACGTGACGATGACATCAAATTTTTCAGGCGAATCTGCCAATAAAGCTGCTCCGATATCTATAATCCAATGTTCGTTTTCTATTTCTGGATATTCCACGGCTATTTCATTAAACACTTGATGAAATAATCCGTCCGTCTGCTTCATAATATTATCCTTGGTGAAGCAAGTGACTTTCTTTCTGCCATAAAGCTTGGCATATTCAAAGGCATATCGGACGATTTTCTCACAGCCTGGTCGGCTAATAAGTTTCAAGCACTGAACGACCTCATCCGTTTGCTGATGTTCTATTCCTGCATACAAATCCTCTTCATTCTCTCGTACTATGACTATATCCATTTTCGGATGTTTAGTCGCTACAAAAGGATAAAGGGACATAGTAGGTCTAATATTCGCATAAAGACCTAAAAATTTGCGCATAGTCACATTAAGACTCTTATATCCGCCACCTTGCGGTGTAGTGATGGGTGCTTTAAGGAGTATTTTATTTCTTCGTATGATATTCCAGGCATCATCTGATATACCGGAGGTGTTTCCTTCTAGAAATAGCTTTTCGCCTAGTTCTATTTCATCGGTTTCAATCTGCGCTCCTGCCGCCTTGAGTATCGCTAAGGTTGCATCCATAATTTCTGGGCCTATTCCATCCCCTTTCGCTATTGTGATTCTTTTCATTTAGACTTTATTTTTTTAGATTGCAAATATGTAATGAATATATATAAACTTTTATATAACTTTGCTATAGTTATTATAAATAAAATTTATGAACTTTACATTAAATCAACTGCGTGTTTTTCAAAAAGTGGTTCAAACATTAAGCATAACGAAAGCAGCAGAAGAGCTTCATTTAACCCAGCCAGCAGTATCTATTCAACTTAAGAATTTTCAAGACCAGCTTGAATTGCCCCTTTATGAAATAATTAATAAAAAAATCTATATTACAGACTTTGGTAAGGAAATAGCTGAATTAGCCAATAAAATTATAGCGGATGTGCATTCTATCCAATTCAAACATAATGCTCACTTAGGTCAGCTGACTGGTCAGCTAAAAGTATCTGTTGTATCTACTGGTAAATATATTGCGCCATATTTTTTGGCTGATTTTATCCACCTCCATCAAGGCGTCGAACTTATGCTAGATGTTACGAATAAATCTAAGGTGATAGAAAGTTTGGAAAAAAATGAGGTGGATTTAGCCTTGGTTAGTGTATTGCCTGATAACTTGCGGATAGAAAAACTCGAACTATTAGACAATAAACTTTTTCTTGTAGGTAATTCTTCCACTAAGAAAACAGCAAAAATTTATGATAAAAAAATATTCGATGATCTACCTTTGATATATCGCGAAAAAGGCTCAGGAACGAGACATGTTATGGAAAAATATCTAATTAAAAACAATATATTTATTAAGAAAAAAATGGAACTGACGAGTAATGAAGCCGTTAAACAGGCTGTGCTTGCGGGATTGGGGTATTCTATCATGCCTCTCATAGGTATCAAAACGGAATTGGATGTTAATTTGCTTAAAATCATTCCAGTCAAGGGATTCCCAATTCAGTCTAAATGGTCACTCATATGGCTAAAAGATAAGAAGCTATCAATTGCGGCGCAAGCCTATTTAAAATATATAAAAAACGAGAAACTAAATATAATCGATAGTAAATTTGGCTGGTGTGATCAATAAATTAGTTTCTTGGCTTTTTGTTTTTTTACACAATTATATTTATAAGAGAATAATTTTTTACAAGTATAGTGCGAACAAATATCTTTATTTTTACCCTTAAATAATAAAAATGAAAGAAAAAATACAGATCATTGAGACCTTGGTTTTGGTTATTATTTATATAGTTGCATTTTTCCTCACAAAAAACTTCATAAATAATACACTAAAGAAAACTCAAGTACAACGTCCTAGGCGAAAAATGATAATCCAAGTAATTCATTTATTTACCACTATCGGAGTCTTAACTGTACTAGCTGGTGTGTGGGGTCTAAAACAGAATGAAATAGCGGTTTTCGCTAGTACCATATTGACTGCGCTAGGTATAGCTTTCTTCGCTCAGTGGTCTTTACTTTCCAATATCACGTCGAGCATCATTCTCTTTTTCAATCATCCATTGAAACTTGGAGATACTATAAAAGTTTTAGATAAGGACTATCCTTTTGAAGGCGAAGTGATGGAGCTGACTTATTTTTTCATTCACCTCAAGACAGACAAAGGGGAGCTTATAACCGTTCCAAATTCAATTATTCTTCAGAAATCAATAGCTGTTATAGAAATTTGATTATGAGAATATTAATACTATTTTTCACTTTTTTAGTCCTATATAATCATTCTAGCTTTTCACAAGGGTTTGATCTTGGTAGCTGGAATATTCTTCATGTAAAATTCAACCATAATGAAAAATGGAGTGGCTTCGGTGAAGCGCAACTAAGGTCCTTAAAGTTTTACCATAATTTTCATTATTATGAAGTCAAGGGAGGCATACATTATAATATATATCGCAATGTAAAGCTCTCTTTAGCAGCTGGAACTTATCAGACTTATAGAGAAGGAGGTGATTTTGTGACACCAAAAAATAATAACGAATTTAGAATTTGGCCACAATTGATACTGACTCAATCTATAGCAAGTCTCAAGGTAGAACAGAGATATAGGATAGAGTGTCGATTTACAAGTAATGGCTATCGAAATAGATTTAGATATAGACTGGGGTTATCTTATCCATTTGGAAAAGAAAAAGACGGTTATAAACCTTTCCAAGTAGGTGTGAGTAACGAAATCTTCTTTACAGACAATGAACCCTATTTTGAGCGAAATCGGGCATTGATCTCGTTTAACTATAAACTCACTAAATCATCTACGATTCAACTAGGGTATCTACATCAATTCGATTATAAGATAAATGACGAGACAGGAAGAGACTTTTTACAGCTTGGATATTATATAGATATAAACAGAAAGACCGGAAGTAAAAAATAGGAGGGAAGATGTTTATTAAAAATGTTTATTTTTTCTATTAGACTGTGACGGTCTTTTAACCTTGACTCCTAGTAAAATATTGAGAAAAAGGGTATAAAAAGTTTGCAAGAATAGAGTTTTCAAGATTGGAATACCTTGAAAGGCTCCCATATATTGAATTTGGAATAATCGGAGGAGGATTAATAATACTTGAAACGAATTGAGCTGTTTTCTATTTAAACAATTCTAGCTGATTCTCTCACAGAGTATTAGGCTATCAATTTTTATACTGTCTAATCCTATAATTTCATTTCTAAAGACTTGAATAGCAGAAGAACTAATCAAATTTTTTATTTAGATCTTCTGAAATATTATGTTCAATTGTTCTAAATGTTAGGTTTATCCGTGGTCTGCTGATTCGTTTTGTAGGGGGCAGTCTATGCTGCCAGTTTAACTGTGTTGTATCTTTCATAACTAGTAAGCTCCCATTTTCTAAAATCACTGAAATACGTTCATTTGTCTGTTTGTGTTTAAAGATAAATTTGCGCTCAGCTCCAAAACTTAACGATCCGATAGCTCCATTTTTTTTTAATTCTTTTTCAGCATCGCTATGCCAACCCATTCCTTCATTTCCATCGTGATATAAATTTAACAAGCAGGAATTGAATTTTTCATTTGTCTTTTCCTCGACTATGGCTTTCAGGGCTATTAAATCCCTTGTCCAAGGCAAGGCCCGCTTTAAGGTATTTGAATAGGAATACTCAAAATCAGTATCGCCATACCAAGCTACTTTTCGCTTCGTAACTATGAGTTTTCCGAAGATAATTGACTGATCATTTTCCCATTCTATTGTATTTAATAAATTATCAAAATAGCTATTGGACTCAAGACTCGTGATTATTTTACCATAGTAATTTACTAACCCATCATAGGGTAATAAATTCTCTAGGCAGTCTATATCCGTATTAAATAAATCCATTATAGTATTCTGTTATCCAATATTCCATCTAGTGCTCTATATTCTATGCTCGAGACTCCGAGGGGAGAGAAACTCAGAAGTGATGTATAGGATAATTGATCGTTTTTATCGGCTAAGATTATAAAATCACTCATTAATCTGTCCTAACTACAAATGTACTAAATGCTAAAAACTCAGTGAGACAAATATTTATTCTTTTCAATTGCACGTATGAGACTCAAATGAATGAGAAAAATTTTACGTACATTTGCTTTTAAACCACTTTTCATGATTTTAGATATTTTAGCCTTTGGCATTCACCCAGACGATGTAGAACTCAGTGCTGGAGGCACTCTTTTTAAGCATAAAGCTCTAGGTTACAAGGTAGGTATTTGTGATTTGACTCATGGAGACATGGGTTCGCGAGGTAGTGGAGAATTGAGGCAAGTAGAAGCCGCCAATGCGGCAAAGATACTTGGCATAGATGCGAGAGAAAATTTAGGATTACCCGATGTATGGGCCATAGATAATCAAGAAAACTGTTTGAAAATTATTCAAATCATACGTAGATACCGTCCTCGAATTATACTCTGTAATGCAAAACAAGATCGACACCCTGATCATGCGAAAGGAGCAGAAATGGTTCAAAAAGCAGCATTTCTTTCGGGTCTAATAAAGATTAAGACTGAGATGGAAGGGAAACCGCAGGAGCATTTTAGACCATATGTAGTATATAATTATATTCAATTTCAGTTTCAAAAACCGGACTTTGTGGTAGATATTTCAGACTATGAGGATAAGAAGTTTGAAGCTATACGCGCTTATAGTTCCCAATTTTACGACCCCAATAGTCAAGAGGTTGAAACTTATATTTCTGATAAGTCTTTTTTGGATGTCATCCGCTATCAATCTGCCATTCTAGGGAAGAGTATTGGTGCGCAGTCAGGTGAAGGATTTCAGGTGCAACGTTATCTGGGCGTCAATGATTTAACCCAGTTGATTTAGATTTATTGTTTAATATACTATACAACCCTCTTTCTACGTTTACTACATACATTTTAAACTATTGTGTATCGTATAATTTTGTCCGAGTTAAAATAAATTATGGAAGGTAAACTTTATTATACAATAGGCGAAGTGGCCGAAATCATGCAGACTTCAACATCTCAGCTAAGATACTGGAGTGGCGAGTTTCATCTCAATGTGCGAAAGAATAGAAAAGGTGATAGACTCTTTCAAAAAGAAGATCTGGATAAGCTAAAAATGATTCAGCGCATGTTAAAGGATGAAGGCTATACCATAGAGGGAGCTAAGAAACAACTCAAGCAGGGTAGGAAAGAAGATTACGTTCCAGAGCCCCTTGAAGAATATCAAGTAATGCAGGTATTGCAGACAAAATCAGACGTTCAGGTCAATAATTTTGAACTCATCAATCGTTTGAAACTCATACGCGATGGGTTAGAGTCTCTCAAGGTAAAAGTTCATGTTAGATTTTAAGTAAGTTTTCAATGAAGAATATAGCTATACTAGCAGGAGGCTTCGATGCAGAGCGAATTATTTCTTTGAAGAGTGCGCAGGTAGTCAAGCGCAGTCTAAATTCCAATCATTATCTTGCCTACATTATAGATATAGATAAAGATCTTTGGAGAAGTGAGGAGGGTTACGTTATAGATAAAAATGATTTTTCTCTCCAGACCCCGACTGGTAAAATAAGTTTTGATGCTTGTTTTATGGCTATTCATGGATCACCGGTAGAAGATGGAAAAATACAAGGCTATCTTGAGATGATGGGTGTTCCTTACACAGGCTGTAACGGTCGAACGATGGCCATTACTATGGATAAGATACTAAGTAAGCAAATTCTCAAAAATACGTTTGCTGTTCGAACAGCTGCGTTTGAAATCTATAGAAGAGGAGAAGAGTTTCAGGAATCCAAATATGATTATCTTGGTTTTCCTATGTTTATCAAACCCAATAGCGTAGGATCCAGTTTTGGGGTGACTAAAGTCAAAGAGCGCTCACAAATAAAGAAAGCTATTGAAGATGCGCTAGAACACGATGACTTGATTTTAATCGAAGAATTCATAGAAGGTCGAGAGTTTTCTCATGGCATACTTCAGGAAGGTGACAAGCTACATATCATGCCTATCACAGAAATCATATCTGAAACAGAATTTTTCGATTACGCCGCTAAATACGAAGGTAAATCCAAAGAGGTAACTCCTGCGGAAAATTTGAGTCCGAAAGTTGAAAATGAAATGAGAGCAATGTCTGAGAAAATATTCCGAGTCATGAATTGCAGAGGGTTAGGACGTGTCGATTATCTCCTAAGAGGCGATGAAGTCTTTTTTATGGAAATCAATACGATTCCTGGGCTATCAGAGGCGAGTATATTCCCTCAGCAATTAAATCACTATGGCTTTAGTTTAGAACAAGCGTTTGGGATTATGATAGAAACTTGTTTTAGTGATAAGTTTTAGTTTTAAGTGTGGTAAAAGAAAGTATAATATTAAATTAAAGTTTTGATTTTGTACTAAAGTCAATTGATTTATATAAAGCCTCGTTAACAAAGAATGAGTATATTAACCAAAATAGTAAAGACCAGCCAAGAATTATTTATTAAGTAGAGGTCTTATTAAACTTAACACTTAAAACTCAAAATTTATAACTCTCAAAGTTGAAACTTTTTATTCTATTCCAAGTATTGTTTAACTTTAAAGAAGGAGATTTACTTTTTCAAGACTGCGACTGCGGAGCCATCTGCGAAGCGATAGAAGATGTCACTCAGCTAAAAGACAAGCGTAGATTTTCTCATATGGCTATGGTCATAGAAGATTCGGGGACTTTAAAAGTGATTGAAGCCAATACGAAAGGGGTAAAAATAGTAGTATTAGATAGTTTTCTTTATCGATATACAAAAGCAGGCAAACCTAAAATAGCAGTAGGGCGCTGGAAAGAAGACTATGAATATTGGATACCTAAAGCCATCGAATATGCACGACTAAAATTAGATCTCCCATACGACTATGCTTTTGTGCCAAATAATGATGCCTACTACTGTTCGGAGCTTATCTATGAAGCATTCAAGTTCGCCAATTTGAATGAGGCGGTTTTTCCGGAAGTTCGTATGACGTTTAAAAAATATAGAGCTAAAGAATTTCACCCTGAATTCGTGCGCTATTATAAAAAGCAAAAGAAGAAAATTCCTGAGGGCAAATTGGGTACAAACCCAGCACAGGTGAGTCGAATACCCTATCTTACGCTACATTATTTATACTAGTAAGCATGGAAATTCATTTGGAAGAAATCAATTCGGAAAATTTCGAAAAGAAAGCCCTAGAGGTCTTTGAATTTCAGCGAAAGGCCAATACCATCTATGCCGCCTATTGTCAATCTATTCAGAAAAATGAAGTAGATCAATTGACGGACATTCCATTTCTTCCTATTAGTTTTTTCAAGACGCATAAGGTAAGTTGTCTCCTAGATTCTGACTTAAGCTATTTTGAAAGTAGTGGAACCTCGGGTCAAGTCAATGCTAAACATTATTACAAGGATTTAAGTCTATATCATCAGAGCATTGAATTAGGATTTCGCCATTTTTTTGGAGATAAAAAATACACTATTGTAGGTTTATTGCCACATTATCTCGAAAGGCAGCATTCATCATTAGTAGCTATGGTTCGACATTGGATGCAAATGAATGAGCAAGAAGAATATTTTTTTCTACATGACTTCGAAAAATTGGCTGACTGTTTAGACGAAATTTCCAATCAAGAGATACTCCTTATTGGCATTAGTTTCGCATTAATAGATTTCGCTGAATATAAAAATCAAAACTTAAAACTTAAAACTCCCGATATCTATCGGGACTTAAAACTGACTATTATAGAAACTGGTGGTATGAAAGGGTCTAGACCCGAGATAGCCAAGGAAGAACTAGTGTATATTCTCCAAAAATCCTTTCCTCAGTCTAAAATTATCTCAGAATATGGTATGTGTGAATTATTCTCTCAAGCTTATTCTGACACTGACTTATGGTTTAGCACTCCGCCTTGGATGAAAGTCCTTGTTGGGGATATCAATGACCCTAGACTAGTAGCAGAGCAGGGTAGAGGCCCCGCTAAAATCATAGACCTAGCCAATATAAATTCTTGTGCCTTTATCGAGACGCAGGATCTCATAGACTTAAAGCCCAGTGGACAGTTTCAGATACTAGGCAGAATGAATCAAGCTGATCTTAGAGGTTGTAGCTTGATGTATAGTTAGTATAAAAATTTTATTCTTAAGCAACTCAACTTAGGTGTAACATAAATAGGAGACAAGTGTGCGTTTAATATAATTTCCGCTTATGATCTTATATAGCTATTAACAAGGGGCGTTTTTCGACATTTAGTTTCAATCTTTTTCAACCTATTTTTGTTGTGTAATTTATCTAATAATAAGTAAATTTGCGTTATTATGAAAAAGAGATTATGGAAATTAACCGTTTTTTTTATACTGCTGGGTGGTATATTAGATACGAAAGCTAGCGGTCTTTCAGGTGCAGCTATTACTTACCAGCTTTTAGACTCCAATCTAGGTCTATATAAAGTAAGACTTGAATACTACATGATATGCGCCAGTGGTTTCTCTTTCATTAACCAAACAATAAAAATAATAGGCTCTCCTTTAAATAGCCAAATGACTGCTTATTTTCATAAAAAGGAGGAAATCTCTCCTATTGGTTTACCTCCAGATGTTCTAGTACCTGTAAATACATGGTGCAACTCAAGCACAGGTCCGAAAAGTCCTTTTGGCTACTATAAAAATATTTATGAGGGCAATGTGGTCATTGGGAAAAATATAGGTGTAGTCATATTTGGATGGACGGATTGCTGCAGAGATATTGCAATTACTAATAATAAAAGTAGTTCAAATGGATTGTTTGTTCAGGCTTTAGTGAATACGAATTACCCAAATAGCTCCCCAGTGCACTCTAAGCCTGAAATGATTCCGCTATACAAGAATAAGCAGAATATCTATAATATGCGGGCTACAGATGTGCATGATCCGCAATTTATTCTAGTAAATGGCAAATTAGTCGTGAGAGATTCCCTGTCTTATGAATTGCTGCCGAGTTTTACAGCTATGGCTGGCAGTGCCACAAGTATTGCAAATCTCCAAAATCCTCCCGTAATCTATGAAACTGGATTAAGTGCTAGCCAATGTTTCTATGTATCTAATGCAATGTCTCTTAATCAATCTGCGGCTCAAGTTACTATTAATCCTAATCGAGATCAATTAGGGCATATGGCATACGTCGTGCGTGAATATAGAGCTATCCCCAATGCTGCGGGAACCTCCTACACGAGAGTATTAGTGGGTTATACCATGCGTGACGTCGTATTGCGAGCCGAAGGCACGGCCGACCCTGTTAAATTTGATGGGATAATTAAAGATTTATCTCTCGTAGATACTTTGCCAAATAATTTTACGGCTGCAACCTGCTACCTAGATAATAAAATAGTATTTAAAGCTATAGGTGCTCCATATCGTTCCTTACGGATAAAGGATTTATCTGTAATTGATCCAACGTTTATAAGTAATTATAAAATGAGCTATAGTCTCAAATCAGGAAATAATGTAGATACTGCTTATGTAACGCTGACATATCGTAAGAGGAAAGAAGCTCCTAGTTTTGAATTTCTCTACGATGCGTATTATGTCAACACGAATGGAATTTTAGTGAATAATATCATGCCTATTAAGGTGATTCCTGGGGTTGGATTTGTGCAGTTAGCAGAAGACACCGTCTATTATTGTTCTAGTGGTAGTATAAAGCTTGATGCCAGTATAGGGGTGGGAGCTAAATGGTCTCCGCTCACTTCAGTCGTCAGTATCAGTGCTGATTCCGCTATTATACAAGTATCTCCTACTATTGGAAGATGGTATTTGGCTAGTAATCTGACTACAGCGATTGGCTGTAAACTGCACGATAGTGTTTACATTAAGGTTTTGGCTTGTGATACTGTTTATGGTGTCATGTGCATAGATAAAAATAAGAACTGCCTATGCGATCCATGGGAATATAAAATAAAAAATACAATTTTTGATGTCAAGGGTGTTTCAAATGTTTATTCAGCTACAGTCTCTACAGACTCTACTGGAGCCTATCGCTTTGTGCCACCTTCTCTTAATAGTTATATCATCGAACGCGATGGAATGCTTTTCAACTGCGGCATTAATAATAAGAAATCTCGAGCATTCAGCATGACCTTATTTGGAAATATGAAAGTGGATATACCTGCCATAGACAGTGTAGTGATTTCAGATTTTAATACTGGTATGGTGGATACCAATTATTGTTACAAAGATTCTGTGAGCTATGTGATGAATTTCTTTAAAAACTATGGACTCATGCGTGCTATCATGCATTATGGTGATGGTAGAGTAGATACTACAAAGAATTTTGATATTGAATCGGGATTTACATCTCTTTCATTTTCTAGACAATACAATAGTGGTGGACAGTTCAAAGCGAAAATAGTATTCTTAGACTTTTTCTATTCTCCAAAAGACAGTCTTCTATTTAAACCTGTATTTATTTCCAATTGTATCTTTGGAAAAGTCTATATCGATGGAAACAAAGACTGTGTCTACAATCCTTCGGATAAATTACACGCTTATCACCGTCTAGATTTGAAAAATAATGTATCAAATGTCACCGATATTCAATTCGCCTTATTTGATGGCAGTTACAAAGCCTTTCTTAAAAAGAATGAGGCGTATACGCTAAACAATACTATTCCAATTATGTGTAATGCAAATAGCCCCGTGAAGTCGATTCCTGCCTATACAGTTGATACCAGTTTGAAAATGGACATTCCTCTAGACCCATTGCCTGTTAACTACATAATCGTAGTCCTGAAATCGGGCAGTATAGCTAATAATAAAAAATTAGATTTAAATTTGAGCTATTCAGGCAATTATTTTACAGACACAGCTATAAAAAAATACGAAGTTCGATTGCCCGCAAATACCAAAGTGGATGCTTTATCACCAAATGCTAGCTATACCCAATCCGGATCCGTGCTTCAAATCATACAAAACACAGGTACTCAGACCACACTTACTCTTAAGTTTGACTCCTTACTAGGCGGTGATAACTTATGTTTTTTTACTAGGCTACATAGAGTCTTACCTGAAACCGATACGAGCGATAATAGTCAGTATTTCTGCCTAAAAGAAGGTGAATCGGATTTAGCCTTAAATAAAAAGCAAGTGAGCATTGTTTCGCAGATAAATCAGCAAGATTTTCTTAATAAAAATGATGATTTAATATATCAGATAAATTTTATCAATAACAGAACTAGCACTGCCAATCAACTTTATATTTCGGATATTATAGATTCTAAGTTAGATATGTCATCTATGAAACTGATTAAGCAAAGTCATTCTGGACAGATATTATTCAGACCTGGAAATGAACTCGTTTTTGCATATAAGGATATCAATTTGCCCGATAGTGCTACAAACAATAGTGATAGCAGAGGATATGTGGTTTTTAGTTTCAAACCAAAATCGAGTTTAGCATTAAACGATAACATAGAAAATCAAGCGGTCATTGTATTTGATTTTAGTCAAAACATAAGAACGAATACTACCCTGAGCCGCTATATAACTAAGCCCACTATTGCTATCAAAGAAGGACCAAATCAGAATTATTCCTTTTTCCCAAATCCAAGCAGTGACTTTATTCATCTAAACATGGAGTCAAATGCTGCCGCTAATCATAGGCAATTTTACCTCATAAATCTATTAGGTCAGCGAATACCATTAGAATTTAGTATATCAGCTCCCTTATCCAAGGAAATCATACTAAATTTAAAATCTGTACCTGAAGGATTTTATTTCCTAAATACCTTTAGTCAGAGAGGCGAACATATTTATCTCGGTAAGATGGAGGTGATGAGATAGTTTAACATAAGCCCTAATCCAGCATCGGATAAAATTTCAATTGAAGTACCTATAAATTTGAAAGCCTATTATGTGCGAATTCTGACTGTTGAAGGAAGATATATAACTGAATACACCAATCCTAAGGAAATCTCTATAGCAATACTACCTAGAGGCCTTTATTTTATAGAACTAAGGTCAGAAGGAGTGAATAAAGTTGAAAAATTAGAATTGAAATAGATAAAAGGTGATGAAATAAATACTTTGTCTCTATATGGCAAATATAAATTCGCAATATTTCTATCTTACAAGCTAAGATTGGTTGATTAAAAATTAGATTTCTGTGATATATATCACATCTAATCTATCCTAGTTAGTTTAAGTTTACATGAATTAATATAAACCAATTTAAAAACATGGAAAAACACGATTTACGTCACGAATTCCCCGAGTTTGAGCAGAAAATTCATGATTTGAAGGTAGTTGATAATCATTTCAGAAGATTAATTGATGACTATCATTAAGTCAATAATGAAATACATCGTATAGAAACAGGAGCTGCATCCGCAGCTGATGAGATCTTAAATCAGTTGAGATTAAAAAGAGTACATCTTAAAGATGAACTCTATGAGATTTTGAAACAAGCATAGTCTATTTTGCTAGTCATTAGCAGAATCAGTCAATTAATGACTTTGACCTATTAATTAATTAATTATTTTAGTAAAAATATGACCAAAAACTTCGATTAGGTCACTAAATTTTAATTGAAATTTAGAAGGTCCTCCATGGTGAAAAACCCTTTCTTACCATAAATAAATTCAGCTGCACGGACAGCACCCACAGCAAAACCTTTTCTACCTTTGGCTTCATGACTTATCTGTATATAGTCTATTTCAGACGTATAATTTACATGGTGAGTTCCTGGCACATGTAGCTCACGAATAGCTGTAATTGGAATAATATCTTCAGAAAGCGCTTTATCTAAAGACCACGATGAGTAACGATTGCTGCTACTAGCAATAATGTCATTCGCTAGTTTTATAGCCGTACCACTAGGAGCATCTTTCTTTTCGGTATGGTGTATTTCCGCCATCGTCAATTGATATTCATTAAATGGTCTCATGAGCTTAGCTAAATAAGTATTGAGGTGAAAAAAGAGGTTTACACCGATACTAAAATTAGGAGAAGCAAATAGGCTATGGTTATTTTCCAAGCAAATTTTCTTAGCTTTTTCCAATCCTTCCGCCCAGGAGGTAGTTCCTACCACTATAGGTATATTGGCTTCAAAACAAAGCATGACATTAGAATAGGCAGATTCTGGCTGAGTAAAATCAATTGCCACATCGGCCATTCTTAAATTTGAGACAGTAAGTTGACCTTGATGACTACTGCCTATTTTCAATACGATTTCATGTCTTCCTTCTTCAAGGACGACTTCTTCAATGGCTTTACCCATTTTGCCATAACCTAGTAGTGCAATTTTCATACGTTATCATTTAAAATTGAATGTACATGTGAGTGAAGGGACTGGCTGTGTTGTGGTATAGTTTCGCATATCGAGGTTGAGTTGCATAGATAGGTCATCACTAACATCAAAATTCATAAAATGCGCATCCACAGTAGCATCTATAATATTCAATCCATAAAATAATACCCCGAAAAGTAAATACATGTCCCGTTGATTTCGGTATACATTTTTGGTGCTTTGAACTACAGATACATTCGTTATTCCATTGAGGGGAATATCATTGCTCACATCTGAATCGAGAAGCGATAAATAGGAAGTTTTAGCATCTTGATATCGATTGTTTTCATTGATCCATAGATAACCTAAACCAGCTAGTCCACCCCAAACTATAGGAAGTTTCCAATATTTTCTATTATAAATTTGTCCGGCTCCAGGAGCAATAGCAGATAAAATTGCTGCGGTCTTTGGACTATGATTAGGGTAAGCCTTCTTCTTAGTTTGACTTGGCAAGGATTTGCCATTCTCAAGAAGTCTCAAACTATCACTTTGACTGCAGCTAATGAGAGGTAGAAGAAGAAAATAAGATAGGATTAGAATTAAGCGCACGCTTAGCTAATAAGTTCGATAAGACGTTCTAAATCTTTTTCATCAGCATAGGATAGAATCAACTGACCATCCCCTTTATCATTGTGTTGTATGGTTACCTTCGTACTCAGGTGACTAGAAAGATCATCTTGCCAACGCTTTACAAAAGGAGGCTGGCTTTTAATTTCTTTAGTTGATCTAGGTGCGCGCTGACTGCTGCGCTGTGCTACTAAACTCTCCGTCTGTCTTACAGATAAATGTTTAGATACTACTTCTTTAAATATAGATAGCTGCAGATCAATTCCATCAACACCAGCTAAGGCTCTCGCATGGCCCATAGATATTTTGTCTTCTCTTACCGCTACCTGGATATCTGGTGGCAGTTTGAGAAGTCTTATATAATTTGATATAGTTGCTCTTTTTTTACCTACTCTATCCGCTAATTCTTCATGATTCAGCTTGCATTCGTCAATTAATCGCTGATAATTCACCCCAATTTCTATTGCATTGAGTTCTTCACGCTGAATATTTTCTATCAAGGCCATTTCTAAGGCTTCCTGGTCATTGGCCGTGCGAATATATACAGGTACTTCTTTCAAACCCGCTAGATGAGAAGCTCTCCATCTGCGTTCACCTGATATAAGTTGATACTTATTGGTTCCTGTCAACTCTCTTACTGTCAATGGTTGAATAATGCCGTGCACACGTATCGAGTTGGCCAAATCTTCCAAGGCATCTTCATCAAAGTTGACACGAGGCTGAAACGGATTGACTTCAACTTTATCTAAACTAATCAGCTGAGTATTGGTAGTTTTTGGCTTTTCAGCTATCAGCATATCCTCTTCTTCATTAATTTGCTGATTAATATCACCTAGCAAGGCTCTGATTCCTTTTCCTAATTCTTTCTTTTGATTCAATTTGGCCATTTCTTAATGCTATTTATTTTCTATTGTTTTCTTCTCGTTGTTTTCGATTAACTCTTTAGCTAGGTGCAGATAATTAACAGAACCTTTACTTTCTATATCAAATGCTATAACAGGCTTCCCGAAGCTAGGTGCTTCGCTTATTTTTGAATTTCTATGAATAATGGTATTAAATACCAAAGATTCAAAATGCTGTTTGACTTCCTCCACAACTTGATTGCTCAAGCGCAATCTAGAGTCATACATGGTAAGCAACAATCCTTCTATACTCAGGGCTGGATTGAGTCTTTTTTGAACTATTTTTATGGTATTGAGAAGTTTTCCTAATCCTTCTAATGCGAAATATTCACATTGCACTGGAATGATCACGCTATCCGCAGCCGTTAGTGCATTGACCGTGATAAGTCCAAGAGAAGGTGAACAATCTATAATAATATAATCATAATCGTTTTTTATCTTAGCGAGAGTATCTTTCATGATAGTCTCCCTCTGCTCATGCTGAATGAGCTCTATCTCTGCTCCTACTAGATCTAAGTGAGAAGGGAGAATAAATAAGTTAGGGGTATCCGTAGGGAGAATGGCCTCCTTAGGGTCTATGGAATCAATCATACACTCATAAAGGCTTTTTTCAATAGATTTAGGATCTAGTCCACATCCGGAAGTGGAATTAGCTTGAGGATCTGCATCGATAAGAAGTGTCTTCTTATCCATTGCCGCTAAACTAGCAGATAGATTAATGGAGGTAGTTGTTTTACCTACTCCTCCTTTTTGATTGGATATTGCTATAATTTTTCCCACGCCTGTATATCTATATTTATCAACTTAAAATACGACAAAACTATTTGTTTTTGACTAAAAAAGGATAGCGAATTATAAACAAAAAAAAAGAGAAACCTTTATACTCAATAAATTGATTATTAGGTTTCTCTATGCTTTAACGACTTTTGAAAAAGACGATTACGCTTAGTTTATTCACATGTCAAATATCTATGTTTAAAACATGTGAATATTTATTATTTTATTATAGAAAACTGCTTATAAAGCTGATTGTTCGACGTTTGTATATTTAATATGTAATTGCCTTGCGGTAAAACATCTAATTGGGTTAACTGAAATATGTTCTCACCTATGTTTAGTTTAGTTTTATCCTCTCTCACCACTTTTCCCGATAAGTCAATAACTTGTATAGAGACAGATTCATTGAGAGTAGCATCCATGTATACATGCATGGTATTGGTCACTAGGGTAGGGAAGACTGTAAAGTTAAGTGCTGATAAAGAAGATATGCTGCTACCAGTACTTACAATATCTGATAATTTACGTGGTAAAAGTTGGTACCCCATTGTATAAGTAGTACCAGTTGTTTGATCAAACTGACTTCCCATTCCAGTGATAGAGTATGTTTTCCCTGAAGTAATAGCAGCTGGTGCGCTAAAATTAGTGGATGGTTTATTTTCAATTCGAATACTAAACTCTGTATTAGCCGAATTTTTCATCTTGAGTTCAAAAGCTGAATCTGCTAACCAATTTCCACTAGAAAGTGTCAGCCCATCTAGTTTGACAAGTTTGGCTTCTGAAGCTTCATTTAAAGCCGTAACTACTTGCGGAGCCTTTACAGTACTGAAACCTAATTTTCTAATTGTATCTCCAGTTGCGCTAAACTTTATCTGGCCTAGGCCTCTGAAATGTTCAATTATACCCGATATTTCTACAGAATCCCCTTCTGCGGCTGTAGGATAAATAGCATATGTTTTTCCTGAGAAAATACCAATACAGCCTGTAGCATCACAAATAAACATTTGATAACCTAAATTCGCAGCTCTGCGATTAACACCATATAATACACCTCTGATGCTACATGATTTATTGACTGAATCTGGAATACCATTCTTATTAGCTCCTCTCACGGTTCCAATATTATATAATGGTCTTCCTGTGATAGGTGCAGCTACGCTATCTGTGATTACTATGAATACAGAGTCAGGGGAACCTATAGTGCCCATACTAGGTTGAGAAATTTTAAAAACAAATGTATCGTTACCTTCGCTGAAGCCATCAAGAACTGGCTTAAATGAAAATCTTCTTATAGAATCATTATTTCCAAATTGAATTGTATCATATAATAATCCATTGCTAAACTGTTCTAGATCTGTATTGACCATAGCATCCATATTTTTACCATATAGTACGAACTTTACACTCATGAGCATAGACATAGGCATTGAATTACGAATATCAATATTGATCAGCGAACCGCCTTCTTTTCTTGGAATAATTCTATTGGCTGGAATGCTTTTCAGACTAAATACTTGTGCCTGACTTCCTGAATACACGAGTATAATACTAATAAGGAGTATAAATTTTTTCATGAATTAATTATTGATTTTTTGTTATCTGCAAATTTAATTAAAAAACTTGAGATTTATATTAAATAATTGTTTACTCTATGAATAATCTAATAGATTTCCGTCTTTCACAAGTTTTTAGCTCCAATATATAATTGCCGGCACCTATATTAGTTAAATCATAAAGAATAGCATTTTCACCTTCATTTACAGTTGTTTTTTCCTGGTGAACTCGCTGCCCTTTGAGGTCATACAAACTTATTTCTAAAGGAGAAATTTTATCGTAATAGAGTTTTATCGTATATTTTTTAGGCTCATGCTGATAATACCAGACATCCCAGTTGTTTTTTTCATTAGCAGATAGGGCATTATTTGAATTATTTACTACCAGACCTTCGCATGTTTTCAATAAACGTAAATCATTAAAATCAATACAATCAATCCAGTTAGGGAAATCTATAAAGGGATTTCTAGACCCCTGAATAGATGCTATACATTCATTTCTAGCTATTTCAAAGTTATCAGGAGTATCTTGCTTAGCCCATTGCTTGAGAAGAGATTGCTGCTGATTTTTGGCAAAAGAACTAAGACCCGTTTTGAGTCCCCAGTTATTACCTAAAAGGCTGTGATAGCAGACCTGCATATAAAATATACAGCGAGCAGCATTCCCTTTATAATTGTCTTGTGGCTCGAAACAATTATTGGTATCACTGTAATTCGAGATATTTTCAGAATATCTGGCTATGCCTATAGATTTTACTGATTTGGTGGGTATTTTGAATACATAATCACTGCGCAGTTGATTAGTAAGACCATCCGTTAAGGTCAAATTATGATAATCAGCCCCTTCAGGATAATCAACCAGATTGCCATTTGGAACCCCTCGGAAGTTCATCCAATTTTTGGGTAGTGTGTGTTCACGGTTAAAGTTAGTTGCAGAGAATGAAAATTTACCTGTATAATATGCCTTGATATTAGAATATTCACAAGCTACAAATTTCTTCGATTCATTACTTATAAATGTATCTTTTTCATACAATTCAGGTACAAGATTTTCATCAAATCCATCATAGCTTAAAAAAGTATGATTTCTGAGTAAAGCCCCCAATTTGGATAAAAATACAGCCTTATTCGTATCTAAATTCGAATAATAATTGCCAATAGTTCTGCCTTTAGTTCTTACTGTGAGCCTAGGTGGATTCGTTTGATTATAAAAAATACCATTCGTATTGTTATTAAACGTATAAATAGCTAAATAGTAATCTGTATTGGCTACCAAACTATTTACTTTATGATTTATAGTATTCGTCCCTTTATAGAATTTCTTGAGCACTTTAATATCTCCTGAAATATTAGAGCCTACTCCATAAAATTTATTGGTCAGCGAGAGACTAGTCAGCGGAGAACGAGATATGATAAGTATGGCACTATCACTAGAAGTAGGTACTTTAAAGGATATATTGAACTTCCAAGCGAAGGTTTCGGTTACTTGCAATTCAGATACTTGCTGAGTCGGCATTTGTCCATAGACTCCATTCACACCAAAAATACTACAAAAAACGAAAATAATTAATAATCTCATCAAAAAGGAACAAAGAAGCAAATGTAAACAAATTTATCTTCATAGAATTTAAAAAAAGAGTTTAAAGTATTAATAATAAAATAGCTGAGAGCTCAGGCAGAGGATAGTCCATTGTATTTGTTTAATTCTTCTGAAATTCGGTCATTAGCTCGGAGTGATTTACTAGAAATTATAAATCGATCAAAAAGGAACGAAGGAAGCAATTAAATAATTTAAAGAAAGAAATATTTAGTTTATTTGCGTAATTAAATTTAAAGCCACATTAGATCATCTTATAGGGTCTCATCGGTGACATAGTAAGTGACTGTTCGAAGCAATTAGGCGCTAGACTCCGCTATATGAAAGCTTCTTAAATTACTATATGGTATATCTTAATTTTTTTTATAGTAAGTTCTTCGGAACTGTCTTTATTTAATCTAGTATGAACTCAAATAACATAGACTCATTTAATGCAAAAGGCCCATATAGAATAGGTCTCGTTACGAAAGGATCCAGAGGCGATATTCAACCATTTATAGCCTTGGCTATAGGCTTGAAAAAGCGAGGTCATCAAGTGACGATTGTCACGTTTAGGAATTTTCAAAAACTTATTGGCGACTATCAGATTGATTTCATACCTCTAGACCTCAATATGGAAGAAGAGGTCTATAATGAAGAGGTCATGGAGGTAACCCGCACCGGCAGCCTGCTAAAATTTGCGCTGCTACTGAGAAAACATTCGGACAAATATCTAGACAAAACTATTCATGATATAGATCGCGCTTCTGAAAATTTTGATTTCATCATCGCGAGTGGATTGGCATTTCCCAATATATTGCCTGTAGTAGTCAAAAGGCATATCAAATACGCTATACTCAACTTCAGTATGCCGTATTCAATAACCAAGGAATTTCCCTCCATTGGCTTTGAATTTCAGAATATTCCTATCATAAATAAATGGTCTTATACCATATTTGCCTATGCATCTTGCATTTTATTTCTTCTGAGAGAAGTCAATCTCTCCGCTCAATTTTTAAATTTGCCGAAATGGAGCTTAACTCAGCTTCGAAAGGAATTTCAATTAAACAATCGATTGATTTTACATCCTATGAGTCAGCAGCTGCTCCAGCAGCCTCTAGATTGGCCTAGTAATTCTGCTGTCACCGGTTTTTTGAACCTTCCATCAGCAGTGAGAACCCAAATCTCAAACGAACAAATCTCTTCAGAGCTCCAAGCATGGCTAGAATGTGGAGAAAAACCAATTTATATTGGCTTTGGTAGTATACCCATACCCGATCCAGACCTTATGGAATCCATCATTTCAAGACTGCTTCACGAAACCCAACACCGCATTGTATACTGTCACGGCTGGACGAAGCCTTTCTTAACCCTAGAGCATAAAAATTTGTTTCTAGTCGATAGTATCAATCATGAATGGCTCCTACCTAGGTGCAAACTAGCTATTATTCATGGGGGTATAGGCACCGTGGGAGCTGTCTTGCTTGGTCAAATTCCGATGATCATAGCATCTATTCTGGCGGACCAACCCAATAATGGCAAGTTAATAACTAAAAAGAAGCTAGGAGTTCATATTCCATTTAGAAAACTGAGTTACGATAAACTATTAAAGGCCATAAATCTCATATCAACCGAAGAGTATACACTCAACGCCCATACTACGGGCGCCAAAATGAAACAAGAAAACGGGGTAGAGGAATCTGTGAAATTGATAGAGGATTATTTGAAGGAGCGATAAAGGATGTGTGAAAAATACGGACTGTAAGTATTAGCTTTAACTCTTAGCCTTTTAAACTCATTCTTACCAAAGCTTAAAAAAGGCGACGATTTCTGACTGTAAAGTATCAATATGATTTCCCATAGCGTACAAAATATAATGATATTCTAGGAAAACCTTAGTTAACATAATGTAAATTATAGGACATTTAAAACAATTGGATTGATAATAGAATAATACGGTGAATCTATATATTCTGTTCCTTTCCGGACGTTGGCTCGCAAGGTTCCTTCGTAAAGCATTCCAGCTTTAATCATTACTTTCCCTGAAGCAGGATTCATTGGGTTATGAGTCGCGTAAATTCGGATGAGATTAAATTCTTCAAAACAAATCTGGATAATCAATTTCAATGCTTGAGTCATATATCCATTATTTCGATAATCCTTACCCATCCAATATCCAATTTCCGCCTGCCAATCTTTGGATTGATTGAAATTAATACCAATCACTCCTATTAATTCAGTTTTATCATCTAGACAGATAGCATATTGCTTTGATGTGGTATTCAAAACAATATGATCGTAAAAGTAGCGGGCGTGCTCATAAGTATATGGATATGGCACATTGAGTGTCATTTCACTAATTATAGAATCTTGACACAGCTCTACGATTCTGTCTAGGTCTGACTCTACTATAGGTCTTAAATTAATCATAAATTATTGATTTCAAACTACTTATAATTTATTAAATAAAGTGATACTAAAGCCAAAAAAAGTCCAAATATCTTCAACCTATCTAATTTTTCTCGGAAAAGGACGAGGCCAATGCCTACACTTAAGATCACAATAGACAAATTATTGACCATAAATAAACTCGAACTCTCCATATTAAACTCTTTTTGCATTTCTTGCAGCGCTTTAACCAAAAAATAAATGGAAAAATAGTTTGGAATACCCAAAGCGATACCCCCTGTTAAGCTTTTAATATCCCACTTCATTCTCTTAAATAAAACGAAAGCTATACTCGAGGTAGCAGCACTTAAAAAAGCTGTAAATGAGAACATTCCATTTGAAGCTGGCACAGGAAATGATTTCTGTATGAGTTGCACAGCACTATCGCATAGTCCAGAACCAAACCATACGAGAATTGGAAGTATAAAAATAAGCTTATCTTGCTTATAATCAACGTCTTTACTAGGCTTGTTTATAAAGTAAATCGAACTAAAGCCTAAAAGTAAGCCGACATAGTTAATCCATTGAAAATCTTCACTATAGAATAAAATTCCGATAAGAACTGGAAAAACTACGCCGAGTTTCATGGCCACACTCGTAATACCCATTCCTACTTTCTGAGTGGTCATTTTGCTGAGATTGAAAATGAGGGAAAACATAAATCCAAGACAACAAGAAATGGCAATCCAATTTATATCGGGACCAGACAAAGGAACAGGCTGAATAAAGAATAAACCCACAAAAGCCGCCACCAAATAGTTAGTAGCTATGGCTAATACCGAATTGATCTTATATTTCTCAAACAACTTAAAGAAAATCAATAAACTAGAAGAAAATAGTATGCTAAATAGTAAATAGATCATGTCTCTGATGATAACTTAAGGTGTGGTTAAAATAGCGCTTTTGTTCAATTAATGAATAATCCGCATGGTTTAGTTTGGGAGCTTCAATTCCCGATCCGAGCACTAAATCCTGATTTTCTATCCATAAGACTTCATGAAAAAGCTTATGACTACTAAAAAACTGGAAAACCTCTCCTCCGCCCTCGATGAGTATATTTCTATAGCCTAGTTTGAATAAGCTCTTTTTCAAGATCTTGGGATCGCCTTCGGAGACGAAATGAATCTGGCGTCCATCTTCGGTTGAGATGCTTGACTTCAGGTTGTGATCTAACACAATAATATCTGGTTGAATATCTGCATGATACAGTCTAGCATGGAGACTAGGTTTATCTATCTCCCAGGTCGTTTTACCTACTAATATAGCATCTACCTCAGAACGAATTTTATGTGAAATGACATCTATCTCTGGTACAGTAATTTTTATTCGCTCTCCTTTTCGACCTATATATTCATCTTGACTCATAGCCAATTTACCAATAAAATAGGGCTCGTTTTGAGTTTGATTAATAAAAAATCTTATGTTAAGCTGTTTCTGTCTTTCTTGCCAATCTAGGTTTATAACTTCTATTTTATGAGATCTTAGGTGGTCTATACCTTGGTTTCTCACTCTAGGATTAAAATCCGCACTTCCTACGACTACCTTTTTCAGTGCATGATTCAAAATATAGTCAGTACATGCGGGTGTTTTTCCTCGAAAATTACAAGGCTCCAAGGATATATACAAGGTAGATTCGCTTAGCAGTTCTCCATTAGCCAATCTATTAATGCAATTAACTTCTGCATGAGGACCTCCATAGAAGGCGTGAAAGCCCTCTGCTATAATTTTATCATTATGCACCAGTAAGGCCCCGACAAGCGGATTAGAACGGGTAGATCCTCTTCCCCGCTCAGCCAGCTCGAAACATCGATTCATATAATAGTCATGTAAATACATTGAACAAATATATAAAATTTGACTAGTTTTGAATCTGGTTAAAATGATTTGCATGCAAAAAATTCAATCACTGGCCATATTCTGCGGTTCTAGTCAAGGAAATAATCCACGATTCACCCTAATAGCCCAAGAATTAGGTAAATATCTAGCCCTAAATCAAATAAAAATGATCTATGGGGGTGCCCATGTAGGTTTAATGGGTAAAGTAGCTGATTCATGTTTGCACAATAACGGTCATGTAGTAGGAGTGATTCCACGCTTTCTCAGCCAAAAAGAAATAGTTCATGAAGGTCTGACAGAAATTATAGAGACTAAATCTATGCATGAGCGAAAGGCATTAATGGAGGAATTAGCGGATGGGTTTATAGCTATTCCTGGTGGCTTCGGTACGTTAGATGAACTATTTGAAATTTTGACCTGGGCTCAATTAGGACTTCATACCAAGCCCATAGGTATATTGAATGTAGATAATTTCTACACACCTCTCTTAAATATGTTAGAAACTATGGAGACTAATCAATTGCTAAAACCTATACATAAAAACATGCTCTTGGTGTCTGAAACTAAGGAAGAGCTGCTAAAAAAAATGCAAGCCTACCAAGCCCCAGAATTGCCAAAATGGATAAAGAAACTAGAGGAAAGTTGAGTGTTGAAATTTGAATCAAGCACTCACGGGTTGATTCTAGAGCGCTTGGCAAGGAAATCTTTTATCATAGCTTCAAATTACTTATTATACTTAAATCTATTATGCGATAAGAGCCATAGACTTGGATCTTCAAGGATATTATTCTCTAGGAGTTCGAATTGCTTCATTGTAAGGTCATAAGGTTTATCTGTGACGTACTTTACCTCTATGAGTTCGAGCTCGTATGTATTGCTTTTTGTCACACGCAGAAAATAGACTGCTTGTTTTTGAGATTTAGCAAATTTTTCTGCTCCAGATATAACTGGTACCGTCTGTCCGAAAAACTTTAACCAATGCTGATGGTAGGGATCGCCCGGATTCTGGTCTATAGCGAATAAATTGATACAAACCTTCTTGGTTTTCTGCACTCGAAATAAATCGAACGTAGATTTGGTAGAGACCAATATAGCTCCAAAACGCTGCCTTAGACGCATCATAAATTGATTGAGCGCACTATTCTTAATAGGCGTATAGAGTATGACTACATTCAATTTAGGGATAAAAAGTCCAGCCCATTGGCAGAACAACTCCCAGTTCCCAATATGCGATAAGAGTATCGTAGCATTTTCTCCGCTGGCAAAGATTTCCTCAAACACTTCAGGATTTTTAAATCGGACTTTAGGTTTCAGCTCTTCAGGACTGGCACGAAAACACCAGAGCGTTTCGACGATTAAATCAGCCATGTGATGATAATACCTAAATTTGTATGCCGATAACTCTAGTTTACTTGCGTGTGGCAGTAGAATGGTTAAATTAGCATCAACAACTTTTCTTCTATAGCGTACAATATGCGCCAAAACGAAATAAATAAGCCTTCTTAAGCCTTTGCCAAATCGAAATGATTCGAGATAATATATTAAATGTATTAGTAATTTTAACAAAAATGACATGAAAGATTTTATAAATTATTTTAAACCTATTTTAGCCAAAACACGATTAAATTCTGTTTTAGCGATAGTCCCTAGACATTCTCCTTTGAAAAATACTATAATATAATCTAATTCAGATCTAAGTTTTATTCTGCCTTGAAAAATACCAACATCGCTAGACCTTATGAAAGAATTAATAACTTTACTATCTTCCTTTCTGCAGGCTATCTCCTCTTCCTTGTAAAAAATTACAAATCTTAATCTTCCTTTATATTCTTCTATGCCAAAAGAATAGTCATTGGCCTTAGTTAAGGAAGTAAGAAGCATTTAGTTTTTAACTAATTTCGACTTAATAGTTGATGGAAGCCCATTTTTATTGACTAGAATAGCCGTTGTCTTATACATTAGATAAGCTTTGGTTACATAGATGTAGCCTTTGTGATCATTTTTCTCTCCCCATGAGTTTTTGACGATATAATATTCTCTTCCTGTCTGATCTTTGGCCAGGCCTGTAATATGCATTCCGTGATCATCCGTAGTCTCATAGTTATCAAATGCTTTTTGGCGCATTTCTTGAGTAATAACTAGCTCAGGCTTAGGGCCGTCGAATATTTTTTTCATTTTACTCTGATACTCATCATCTCTATTATCCTCCGGAAGACTATCTGGCACAATGGCTACACCATTTTTCCAGCTAAATCCCTTCTCGCTCACATCCGTAGCCCAGGCTACCGAATAGTTGTTTTTCAATGCATAGTCTATGATTTCGGTCATTTCGGTCATTTTTACATTCCATACCTTATCAAAACTCCAGTTATCAGGCACTAATAAAATAGATTCTTCATAGAAAGGAACGTGACTAAAGCTAGATATTTCTATGTAATCGTCTGCTTTGATACCAAGGTAGTTATCAGCAAATGATTTAGGCGTATACTTTTTACCCTCAAATTCAAAATCTGCGGGCGGCGTTCCTAGATAAGAATCAACTAATGTGACGAAATTTTTCTTCCAGAGTGGAGATATCTTGCCGCTCTTATTGCTAATAATACCTTTTAAATATCCTTCAAGGACAGCCATCATCTCTCCAAAGTTATTGATTTTACTGTCATATTGAATCCCTGAATATACGGATTGCGGAAGGGCTCCATATTTTCGATACATATTCATGACATCATGAAAAGCTCCGCCTTCACCCCATCCAAGATTTCCATGCAAGCGCACATAGGTCTCCGCCTTGTCAATTAGTGCACATCGCACAGCAAAAATATCTGCTAGATCTAATTGCTTACCTTTTAAACGAATATATTCACTCTCTAGAAATGAATTTCCGCTATAACTCCAGCAAGTGCCAGACTTACCTTGAGCTTTCACCGAAGTTTTTTCAATATCATAAATAGAAGTGAATTGAAATTTTTTCTTGGCGCTATCTGATTTGTTTTTTTCTAAAGCATTGATGAGATTATCCTGAGCAAATATGGATAAGTTAATGAAGAGAATAAGTACTGAAAGTATGAATTTGTTCATGGAATATGTTTTAGGAAAGCAAATTTAGCTCAATTTAATCAATAGAAGGTTGGAAAAAACTTTACTATTTGATTTAATTCTTATACGATTCACTTTCATTCCTATGAAAGTGACTTTAGAATGAAGACAAAAGTGGATTTTTGAATCCAAATGAATTTATGCAATTCTTGTAATGTGCATAAAAACAGAAGAATTGAGCCTTTAGCTAGTGGTAGTCAATATAACATCTAGAGGCACATCGTGCGCTTCTAGAGGCAAGTCACTTGCAAATTGAAAGGGATAAAACAAGCCCAATTTGACTGATAATGGGTGTTTATCAAGAAAATAATCATAATACCCTCCCCCATAACCTAGTCTATATTTTTCAGCATTATATGCGAGTCCAGGAACAATGACTAGGTCAAAGTCTCCATTATATTCCTCTGCATTGGCAGGGTGCCTAGTTCCATATCTCCCCTGCTCTAAATTTTCTAATGAAGTTAAGATTAAGTTCTTAAAAATCGGTTTATTTTCGGCTTGAGGGCATACAATCTTTATATCCAAATCCAATAACTTCTGAATCACAGGATAAAAATCAACCTCAGAGCCGATGGGTAAGTAAGTATGTATGGTAGAGAATCCGTGCATTTTAATATAATCCATAAGTAAACCGCTTAGAAAAAAATCATATTTTCTCTTTTCAAGCAAAGAAAGTAAGTTTCTTTTTTCAAGAAAATAAGGGCGAAGTTCGTTTTTTTTCATTCTGAATGTATACATGATTATCTCTAGACAAAATCAGACTGATAAGCATTGGACTGGATCTCATATAATTATGATAAACTGTTCCTATTTATTTGAATCATCAATTAAGTTTACCTCTGCAAGTATAATATCAGCTATGGCATTTGCTTGATGCCTGAGTTCGTTGACGGCTGTGCTTTCCCAAAGTTCTCCTTTGAGATTAGAGCCTAAGGTGAAAAGATTTGAATGCTCTACACCATCTTTGTATTTAACTTTAAAAGTCTCTACATTCGTTTGAATTCCAAGTTTTAGTTCGTCCTGATAAAAAATACCATCTTGAATACATTGACCTAAAAAATTATTTTCTAATTTGCTAAAGTCAGTTTCAGGCCCAGTACAGTTAATTACTCTAGACACTTTTAAGACCTGAGTTTTTCGCTGTTTCTTATCAAAATATCTAACGTCAATGCATCCACCTGTTTCTGTGATATCTACGATTTTCCCAGACTGTATATGCAGTAGACCATCTATACGTAATTTTTGGATTTTGTCATAGATATGAAGAGGAATTCTGTGCCTAGCTACGCCGAATAAATGCCTCAATCTGGACATAAAAAATTGCTTTTCTGCCGCAGTTAAATTTCTCCATATTCCCTGAGTACGAGGCCTCAAAGCATCAATAATCGGCTCGGCTGATATGCCAAATTGACGGACAATTTTGACATGCTTATGTATAACTCTAGTTAGCTCTTTTAAACTCATCTTATCATGAATTTCTTCTAAATGAGCATGATAAATCAATCCAGTATGTCTGTGCGGCAAAATATTGAACCCATTGGGAGAAATGGAATATATCTCTCCTTTAAATTTATTATCTTGTAAGCCAAGAATAGTATCCACCATAGTGAGGCCATTACCAATAATAAGAATAGGAAGGGAATCATCCACATTACTGACGCATTCTTTTTTCCAAGGATTTTGAAAATAATTTGAACTTTTGAAGAAAGAAAAATTAGGAATACTTGGATTTTTAGGAATCTGATTGCCAGTAGCCATGATGCATTTATCTACTATGATACTCGGCGAATTCATAAATGACAATTCAATACCAACACTAAGATTTGTTAGCTTTATAACTGTATCTACTAGCTCTAGGACATCTATCTCCTTCTCTTTCGCTATCTTGATAGATTCCTTCCACAATTCACACAAATAATCGCCATAAAGATTTCTAGAGAGAAAGGATTTTGCTACAATTTCCTTTGGCAAATCCTGAAAAGAAGATCTTGCCATAACCCAGTCTAGAAAATGACTAGGCTGATCAGGAAACGCGCTCATTTTTTCTGTGGACACATTGAGAATGTGCTTGTCCAAATAGGACTCATAGGCTGTGCCTCTAGCAAAGCTACTCTTTTCTCCAATTATATATAGCTGTAATGGAGTATTTGTTTTTTTAATTAAATTCACTGCAGTCATAATACCTGCAAATCCCCCCCCAATAATCCCTATACGAGATGTCATATATGCTATTTTTTACAAATTTACTCAAATGGCTCTAATTCCTTGTGACTTCCGTCACAGAAAGGCTGATTCTGGGATTTTCCACATCGGCAGAACGATGCTGCTGACTCTTTCACAGTTATTTTCCCCTGTATATCGATTTCCATCTTATCAGTGATGACTCTCAGTGGTCCATTTTTTTTAACTTCAATTTTTACGATTGATTCTTGATTTGACATATAATTTAGTTTATAATTATGATCTGTTTAATTTCAGCTTTAATATTTTAAAATTCAAAATTATGAATTCAAAATTAATTCATGACCAATTCCTCTAAGACATTCAGTGGCACAGAGCCATTCATAAGCACAATATCATGAAATGTTCGTATATCAAATTTTTTTCCTAATTTCATCTTAGATTGTTCTCTCAACTCTAAGATTTTAATCATACCTATCTTATAGCCAGTAGCCTGCCCGGGCCATAAGAAATATCGTTCTATTTCTTTATTAATATCTCCCTCTGCATTGGCTGTATTTTTTATAAAGTAGGCTATAGCCTGTTCTTTGGTCCACTTCTTGTAATGAATACCTACATCCACCACTAGACGCGCAGCTCTGAATATTTCCATACTCAAACGACCAAAATCGGAATAAGGATCTTGATAAAACCCCAGCTCTTTATTTAATTTTTCTGAATACAATGCCCAGCCTTCTATATAGGCTGTGTTTCCTCCATGTTTTCTAAAATCAGGAATATTGGTCAATTCCTGTGCTATAGCAATCTGCATATGATGACCTGGAATAGCCTCATGAGCTGTCAATGCCTCTAGTTGATATTTGGGATTATCAACCATATTATACAAATTCACATAATAGCGACCAGGTCTCTTACCATCTATACTTGGATTTTCATAAAATGCACCACCCGCAGACTTTTCTCGAAAAGACTCCACGGCCATGACTTCGCAGGTGGCTATAGGCTTTATATTGAATACCTCGGGTATTTTTTTATTGGTTTCCTCAAAATACCTCTTAGCATCTCCGAGCAGAGCCTTACGACCTGTCTGATCAGAGCTATATTGAAACTGCTTATTTGTTCGGACAAATTGAAAGAAATCTTGTAAAGAATCATTCTTATACTTTACCTGCTTCATTATTATCTTCATCTCGTCTTGGATCCGAGCGACTTCTTCTAGACCTAATTTGTAGACTTCGTCTGGCGTCATATTAAGTGTTGTGTTGGATTTTAAACAATACTTATAAAAATCTTCCCCTTTCGGTAAAGACCATACTCCATGACTAGCCTTAGACATTAGTGCATATTCATCCCAAAATTTAGCCATCGCTTGATAGGAAGGAAGGACAGATTCTTTTATAGCCACCTTAGCAGCCTCGCGAAGTCTATCTTTCTTTGCATCGGAGACATTTATTTTGGCAAGTTTAGCCGAGAAATCATCGATTAAATCATTCTTATTAGAATTAGAAAGTGAAGTTATCATAGATTCTATAGATTCCTTTACATATGGAAAAGTAAAAGCGGGTGGAACCACCCCAATAGATTGACTATACCTTAGATTTTCTATGGTCTGTTCCATAGGATATTTAAAATTTCTCAGACGCTGAATATAATCTTCGATGTCCACAAGTGAATCTACCACATGCACATTGACAAGGAAAGCAGGCATATCTGTCACGACACCTCCCATTTGATTCAACTCATAAAAATAACCCTCCCATTTCTGCGCCTCCTCTGCGTTTTTTATATCTTCTTCGTAAAGTCTTAAACTCAAAAGACTTTGAGCATCTAGCATTGATTTATCATATTGAAGCAGCGTATCGAGCACATCTTTTTTAATCTTCAACTCTCTTCTACTATGCTCTGTGCTTCTATCGGTCCACTCTCCATAGTTGTATTTCAAACCGAGAGAAGCAGCAAATTCAGGATTTCGTTGGAGCATTTCATCGAATTTCTTATCCAAGAATTCATGGAATTTTTTATTCGTTTCGGAATCAGCTTTCGGTGTGGTCTGACATCCAAGAATAAAAACTACTGTCAACAAAAAAAAAACTTTCATTATTTATAATTGATTTTTCAAATTAGTTGGCTACTTTATTTGGTCGTTCTGTCTTGGCAGGAGCGGCTAAAGATTCTGTAATATTTTTTCTCTTTCTATTTCCAAATCCTGCTCTAAAGCCGAAATGAAAGTCTACTGCTTTATTGTTTTCTGAAAACATGGCAGATAAAAAACTTCCTGTTCCGAAATAAACTGGTCCTAGTTTAACACCAAGTCCAAGAGTCGTTCCCTGAAGGCTAGAAAAACTCAGTGGCATGTAGGCTTCGAATACTCTAAATGAAATACGAGGAGTGAAACAAATGAAATCAGGAGCTATAAGACTTCGAGGGTTATCTCTCTTTGTCATAGGTCGCTGCAAGTGTGTTGTCAGATAAATGGATTTCCATACATTCCAGTCCGCAGTTAAGTTAAAAGCTGAGGGTAAATTAATTGTCTGCAGACTATCTATAGGCACTTCTGTAGCTATACCAGAAACTTTTATATTATTGATGATTTCATCCATATTATCGCCCTGAATGGTCGTAGGGTCGAAATTTGTAATTGGATTTATTATAAAACTTCGGCTGTTCTGCGCATTCATGCTCGCACTCATAGTGCCTATGTCCACAATAGACGCACCTAGTTTGAGAATATATTCACCTGTTTTTTTATCCTTGTATTGATAAGTCGCACCTAGGTCTAAACCAATCCCTTTAGGGCTTCCCATAAAATTAGAACCAAAATCTTCTAATGGGCCATTAGAGCCTGTGTGTTCCATTCCTATCCCCCCTGAGCCATTAGAGATTCTAACATTTCCACCTGCTGCAGTATCGATGGTCGCCTTAAAATTAGTCAAAAAAGCATTAGCATAACCCCCCAGAAAAAGGGCTTTAATACTCGCACCTCCGGAGAAACTATGTTCTTTAGAATTATATAAATTCATAGCGAATGATCCGCCGATCTCTGTCCAACCTACAAGATTCATGCTCATATTATTGATGGTAGGAGTCGTATAGGGAAGCGTCGCGTTTTCTATCGTTTCAGACCTCGCCAAAGCTCTCGCCGTCACAATATCTAGATTATTCATCGCCATTTGCAATCGAGCTCTAGTAAATAAACCCGCTGTCATCTTATCATTAATAGCACAGGCAACACCTGGCCCCATGACGTCCATATTGATTCGAAAAGTAAATCCTTCTGGACTTACTTTATTTAAGTAACGATCCACGAAACTGTCCAAATTTCCTATGGAAGATGGTACCAGATTCACCACGTTATTCGCTAGATTCAAGTCAAATCCTACAAAATGAACGTCCACTTTCTGCGGCATATTCGCCAATTCAGCAGGGTTAATCGTCGCACCTAGAATTCCCGCGCGCTTTGATGTTCTGATTCCACTTAAAGAATACTGGGCGAAAAATACTTGGTGGCAAAGCAAAATAAATATACAACTAAAGAATATTTTTTTCACAAATTTTAATATTTAGCTAGTAAATGTATGTTAATTTTAAAACATAGGTAGAAAAAACTTTTAGCTAACCGGAAAATAACTATTTTAGAGCCTTAAAAATAACTTATGTATGAATAAAACTTTGTTTCAAATCGCTTTAATTAGTTTATTTTCTATAACACTGCAAAGTCAAAATCCCTTAGGTATATGGGTCACAGTAGATGATGAAACTGGGAAAGAAAAATCTCATGTAGAAATCTTTGAGAAAGGGGGCAAGTTGTTTGGGAAAATCGTAAAACTTCTGCTCAAGCCTCAAAATACAGTCTGCGAAGTCTGTGATGGAGATCGTAAAAATAAGCCTCTCGTAGGAATGATTATTATCTCCAATATGTCTAAAAAAGGCGATAAGTGGGAAGGTGGGAAAGTATATAAAGCGGATGCTGGGAAAGAGTATAATGGATTTTTGAAAATGGCTGGTCCAGATAAGCTAGTGGTAACAGGTAAGGTACTTTTTATTACCAAATCTCAAACATGGAGAAGACTTAAATAATCGATGTATCTATTGTGATTCAGCAACTAATCCCATTAAAATTTGGTTCTAAAGAGTCTATTAATTTTCTTGAGTTATTAAGAGAACGTGTAGATAATTATTTTCTCGAAAAAGGAATTTCCAAGAAATATAATTCAGGAATGGTCGTAAAGTCGATTTTTATGATCGCCCTTTATGTGTTGCCTTTTATTGGCTATATCGTTTTTACCCCTAGTTTATTATTAAGTATATTATTGTGGTGTATCATGGCTATAGGTGTTTCTGGAATAGGTATGTGTATCATGCATGACGCGAATCATGGTGCTTATTTTCAGAGTTATCAATGGAATCACTGGATAGGAAAAGTAATCAACCTACTAGGTGGATCAGAGTTTAATTGGAAAATTCAACACAATATATTGCATCATACCTATACGAATATCGTCCACTATGATGATGATATAGATGACAAAGCTATTTTGAAGCTATCCCCTTTTGCTCAGTCCAAGTGGTACCATCGGTATCAGCATTATTATGCTTTCTTTTTTTATTCTATTGCGACACTATACTGGTGTACAGTGAAGGATTTCATTCAACTTCAACGCTATACCCGAGAAGGCTTAAACAAAAACTCAAATACAGAAAATGTTTGGCTTTGGATAGAGCTTATTTTGGCTAAACTGCTCTATTTCTCAGCTTTATTTTTACTCCCTTATTTTGTTTCTGATATTCCTATCTCCAAAACACTCATTTGTTTTCTGATAATGCATCTCGTGAGCGGATTGATACTGACTACTGTTTTTCAATTAGCACACACCGTTGACAATACGATTCATCCTACTCCCATTAAGGATCAACAAATGGAACAAACATGGGCTGTCCATCAAATGCAGACGACCAGCAATTTTGCACGTCATAACTCTTTTGTTAGCTGGTTGGTTGGTGGACTTAATTATCAAGTAGAGCATCATTTATTACCTCATATTTGTCATGTGCACTATCCCCAGCTAGCTCCGATAGTAAAACAAACAGCGGAGGAATGCGGTATTCCTTATCTCGAATTCGATACCGTATGGAGTGCATTGAAAGCCCATATAAGAGCCTTGAAACAATTTGCAAATTAGATAAATCTACCTAAAATGATACTTGACCACATAGGAATAGCTGTAAAAAATATCGAGAGTGCAAAAAAAATGTATGAATCTATATTGCAAAGCAAGGCATACTATGAAGAAGTATTGGAAAGCCAAAAAGTCAACGTTGCTTTTTTTAAAACAGGAACTGAGTCTAAAATTGAATTATTAGAAGGCATTGGCCCCGATTCTCCTATCACTAAATTTATAGAAAAAAAAGGAGAAGGTATACACCATATGGCATTTTTAGTTCAGGATATACATGCAGAAATAGAGCGGATGAAAAAGGAAGGGTTTGAAGCATTGCAAGAGAGCCCGAAAATAGGCGCTGCCAATAAACTCGTTTTCTTCTTTCACCCAAAATCTGTGGGCGGCTCATTAATAGAACTTTGCCAAAAACAAACCTGACCTTGAAGCATTTACTATGGGTCTTTATTTTCACTATACAAATAGTATTGCTTTCTGCACAGAAGAGAAGTAAAGATTTGCTCGCTTCGTATCAATTTAAGGCGGGGGAATATGCGCGCTACAAAGTTATTTATAAATTTAGTGAAGTATGGGTGACGGCGGGTTTTGTCAGTTTTGAATTTACCGAGCGAGCAGTAGATAATAAACACCATACCGTTTGCATTGCCCGAGGAAACACAGTGCCAGCTTTCGATATATTTTACAAAGTGAGAGATGAATATGCGACAGTTACAGAGACTAGTACTTGTCTCCCAAAATTTTTCCTTCGACGAGTCAATGAAGGTGGTTTTAAAATCCATAATGATTTCAATTTTTTACACGATAGTCTAAAAGTCATAGCAGAAATGCAAGACAGCAAGAATGCGCATCGAATCGATACAATGGCTATTCCCCCCAATACGCAGGACATAGTTTCCGCAATATTGTATTGTAGAAGCCTAGACTATAAAAAATTGGATAGTGGACAGCAATATAATTTTTCCATTTTTCTCGACAACGAAGTATTTCAAGTAGGAGTAAAATATCACGGCAAGCAATCTATTTCCACCGATTATGGAGATTATATTTGTTTAGTATTGCAGCCTATATTGCTTACGGGGCGTATATTCTCCGAAGTAGATAAGATGCGCATCTATATGACGGATGACGAGCGTCGACTGCCTGTCTATATAGAATCGCCTTTAAAAGTAGGGAGAATCGTAGCGGTGTTAACTAAGTATAAGACCAATTTTAAATGAAACTAAATAGTCGTCTTATAGAGAATTTTCACGTTCTACTCTGGCTCATCAAAGATATGTGCTGGGCTATGGAGTTTAAGTTGTTGGGGAGTATTATGATATTACCCACCTTGGCTGCTGCTATTTGGATATTAAAAATCACCAAAGAACAGGATGAATTCTGGGTCAATTTGGCTGTTTTATTCTGGATTCTAGCGAACTCCACGTGGATGCTCGTTGAGTTCTTTCAGATGGGAAGTAAACATTATTGCTTGCCATTTTTTATTTGTGGCTTTATTTCATTCGCCCTGTACTGTTATAAATTATGGAAAAATAAGTCGAATGCCTAACGAGGAATATCAAAAATGGTTGGAAAAACTCGAGAACTACTGCGCATATCAAGAGCGCTGCATCTCTGAAGTCAAGACTAAGATGTATAGTCTTAAAATTCCTACTCTTCACTACCCATCAATCCTAGAATCTCTCATAGAGAATAAGTTCTTAGACGAAGAGCGCTATGTAAGGGCTTTTATGCGATCCAAAGTCAGTTTCAAAAAAGATGGATTGGAAAAAATTCGCTTTGGGTTGATGAAAAAAGGGATCAAAGATGCGGTTATAAAACTAGTTTTTGAAGAACTCGATAACGAAACCTATTCGTCAAACTTAAACAGTCTCATCGAAAAAAAATGGATTAGCCTTCTTCTCAAAAATGAGAAACAAGAAGCTAAAGCAAAATTAATCCGCTATCTCTTAGCAAAGGGTTATAAATATGATGAGTTTAAAGGGTTACTTAAATAAAGAGTTCGCCTCGGTTTCCATAAATTCTTTAAATTTGTAAGGTAATACAAAATATGCAAAATATCTGGAAATTTACGACTATAGTGCTACTTATAGCTTGTTTAGCTATGGGTTTTTATTTATTTAAAGGCAAATCTTCTTTAAAAGAAAGTGGAACTATTTCTACAGATGAGATAAATGTGAATGATGTCGATTATAAAAAGAAGCAAAATCCGATTTTTTCTGTTGCCAATAATGATTATTTCTTCCAAAACCTCACTACAATTCAGTTTTTAAGTGATGAATACAATTTCGACACCATATCTGTCAATAAAATTATCGAACGAGATATTCAATATATAAATACAGGTAAAAACCCTTATTTTATTAAAGATATAAAAGTATCCTGTGGTTGCACTATCCCTAGCTATGACAATAAGCCCATAGCTCCAGGTGATACAGGAAGTGTGAAAATAGAATACAATAGTGCTAAAAAAAATGGATTTAATATGAATAAACTCTCATTATATGGTAATACGGAACCATCAGAACGTTCCGTATATTTCAAAGTTTTTGTTAAAGTTTCCTCCCATTGAGAATACTTGCAATAGATTACGGTAAAAAGAGATGTGGTCTGGCTGTGACTGATCCGCTAAAACTAATAGCGACTCACCTTGAAGCTCTACCTACCATTGAGCTCCTAATATATCTTAAGACTTATTGTCAAAAAGAGATCGTAGAAGGATTCGTCCTAGGAAAGCCATTGACCTTAAAAAATAATCTGAATGAGATAGCTAAGGAAATAGATGCATTTAAATTACAATTGAAAGAAGCTTTTCCAGACAAATATATAGCTGAAATTGATGAACGGTTTACTTCTAAAATGGCCTTCCGGTCTATTATTGATAGTGGTGTGAGGAAAAAGAAAAGGCAAGATAAGTCTCAGATTGATATTGTCTCAGCGGTCATTATTTTACAAAATTATTTAGAATTAAAATCAAACTTTCCCAAATGATTTACCCAATTTATGCTTATGGACATACTTTGTTAAAAAAGAAAGCAGAGCCAGTAGAGTTAAAAATGGAAGACATAGCACCCATAGTATCTGACATGTATGAAACTATGTACCACTGCAAGGGCGTTGGATTAGCAGCTCCGCAAATAGGTCTTTCTATTCGAATATTTGTTATTGACAGTACTAGATTAAATGCAGATGATGAGCGCAAGGATAGATCAGAAGAAGGCTTGAAGGAAGTTTTTATCAATGCTGAAATGATCGATGAGACAGATGGCAAAGTCTCTCTAGAAGAGGGCTGTCTTAGTATACCGAATATCTATGGTCATGTAGAGCGTGAAAAGAAAATAAAAATACGATATCATAATGCAGAGTTGGAGCTAGTAGAAAAGGTTTTCACGGGCTTTACTGCAAGAGTTATTCAGCACGAATACGATCATATAGAAGGACTACTCTTTGTAGAAAAACTAAAACCGCTCAAAAAACAAATGATTAAACGAAAACTAGAAGATATAAAGAAGGGGCTCATCTCTAGTAGATATAAGATGAAATTTGCACATTAAATGAAAAAGCTACTTTTAGTCATCCTCTGCGAGTTGCTAAGCTTCTGCATGCAGTCGCAGGATACTGTGCTCACGCATATATCTTACCTTCAATTCCCATTTAGACTGAGTATAAAAAAACTAGAGCTGACAACCAATCAAGCAATAAAGGGCATTATTTATAAAGATAGTCTTTATACCAATGATCAGAATGATCAGATGAAGTGCACGGTATGGAAGGATGGTGAAATAAGACTAAGTTCTGTAAAAAACAATGTGCTAAAAATAGACGTACCTCTTAAAGTATGGATAGAAAAAGGTTTAGGGGCTTTTGGTGCGTATACATATAAAAGTTCAGAGTTTAAACTGACTATGTCTTTTAACCTTGTTTATAGTGTATCTAATGATTGGAAATTGGTCACGAAGACAATAAAAAATGGTTATACCTGGACACAAAAACCTAGTTTAAATTTCGTTTCTCTCCAATTACCTATCACGCCTATTGTAGAAAAAATTCTTGATAAAAATCAAGGAAACTATGCTAAACTTATAGATGACCAGATAAGTAAAAATTTAAATCTAAGGGGCGATTTAGTAAAAGTTTGGAATCAACTCAAAGAGCCGCAGAAAGTATCAGATAGCTACAATACATGGCTAGCAATTATTCCACAAGCTATCCTGGCTAGTCCATTTACTCAAGATGAGAGCTATATTAAATCTTCTTTTCATTTGAAGGCACTCGTGCGTTCATGTATTGGTTCAGATTCTATATTAAAAACACCTGTGACATATCAACTTCCTCCTTTAATTTATAAAAATTTGGCAGCAGATAGCTTCAAGTTATATACTATAGTTACCATACCTTATAGTGAAGCTAGTCAAATAGCTAAGAAGAAATTTGTAGATCAAGAATTTAGTTTTAACAATGGAAAATACAAGGTCAATATTCACAATATAACGCTCTATAGCAATCAAGGAAAGCTTATGATAGAAACAGATATGTCGGGTTCTTTTAATGGAAAGACATATATTCAAGGTGAATTATATTACCAGGCAGAAGGACGCTCCGTAAGAATGCGAAATCTTTCCTTCGACATGCAGACTAAAAATATCTTCCATAAGGCTGCTAGTTGGCTTTTTAATGGTAAAATCGAACAAAGCCTTGAAGAAAAATTTGATATGCCTGTAGGAGAGATACTAGACTATTGTAGCCAATCTACAGATCAAGCTTTGAATCGAAATCAAAATGGTATGCTACTATCTGGCAAATTAAGTCAACTAACTCCTACTCATCTTAGCAGTAAAGATAATTCCATTCTTCTTATCCTACTGGCCACTGGACAACTGGCTATCGAAATGTAATACCGAAGTAAAAAAAAGGATTGCTCACCTAAATGAGCAATCCCTTCTAAACTTCATTTATACCTTAAATGATAAATTAATGGGCAGCAGGAGCGTTTGCTGTATCTGCTGGTGCTACAGAATTGGCAGTATCTAACGCCTCTGTCAACTGCTCTACAGTCTGATCTATCGATATTTCTTCTGCTTTTTTATCTTCATTGTTACAGCTTACAAAAGATAGAGATACCATAGCAAGGGTAATAAGTACTAATTTTTTCATTCTATATTAATTTAAAATCCAGTGCAAAGCTATTTTATAATTATGAACAACTAGATTCATAATTTCAACATTTAGAAATAGATGTAAAAAAAAATAGACTACCCGAAGGTAGTCTATTTCTTAGAACGTTCTAAATAATTATCTTAATAGACCAATTATTTGATTAGTGAGCAGCAGGTGCAGTTGTGTCAGCAGCAACAACCTCTGCAGGTGCAGTTGTGTCAACAGCTGGAGTCTCTACTACTGGAGTCTCTACTACAGTCTCCTCAGTAGCAGGAGCAGTTTCGTTACAAGAAGTGATTGCGAAAGTTGCAACTGTCAATAAAAGTGCTAATTTTTTCATTTTTGTAAAATTTATATGTTTTTAAAATTCGATGCAAAGATATGGTTTATTTGATAAGCGCAACGAATAATTTGTTAAAAATAATTAATTACTTTTCCTTGAAAATGAGATTGATATTAACTCCTTTAAAATCAAAATTTTCACGTAGTTTATTTTTCAAAAAATTCTTATAATTTTCAGGGACATACTTAGGATGATTGCAGAAAAATGCAAATGTAGGAGTGTATGCATGCAGTTGAGTAATATATTTGATCTTAATAAATGTCCCTCTATGCGATGGTGGTGGGTTAGATTCAATTACCTTGAGCATGACATCGTTCAGCTTGCTTGTAGATATGCGTCTTCGCTGCGCTTGAGATACAGACTCAATAAACTCTAAAAGTTTAAATATTCTCTGCTTTTCAGTGACGGAGGTAAAAAGAATCGGAACATCACTAAACGGAGCTAATTTTTCTCTTAATCGAGCTTCATACTCTTTCATTGTATTGGTATCTTTTTCTAATAAATCCCATTTATTCACGATGATAACAATAGCCTTTCTTCGTCGCTGTACAATTTTGAATAGAGACATATCCTGGGCCTCTATACCCGTTTGTGCATTAATCATGAGTAAAACGACATCTGCTTCTTCAATGGATCGAATAGCGCGTATAACCGAGTAAAACTCCAAATTCTCGTGTACTTTTGTCTTCCTCCTTATTCCCGCTGTATCTATAAAAACTA
The DNA here is from genome assembly GCA_030832185.1 of Chitinophagales bacterium. Lineage (GTDB taxonomy): Bacteria > Bacteroidota > Bacteroidia > Chitinophagales > JADJOU01 > CHPMRC01. The sequence continues at coordinate 78,582 of JAURJQ010000022.1, forward strand.
GACGCTTATCAAATTTATTATACTCTGAGTAGATAGAATCTCTTGTGGTTCCAGCTATATCGGTCACGATATTGCGCTCTTCACCCATAAGGGCATTGACAAGAGAACTTTTACCTACATTGGGCTGACCTATGATAGCTACCTTAGGAATAGCTAGAGCCTCTATTTCTTCCTTCGTTAGCTCATCCTCATACTTCTCTTTAGGTAGTTTTTCTACCACTGAGTCAAGTAGTTCGCCTGTACCAGAGCCTGATATAGAAGATAATGTAAACATTTCTGAAAAACCTAACCCATAAAACTCCGCACTCTCATGCAGCCTTTTTGTATTATCAACTTTATTCACGACAAGAAGTACATCTTTTTTAGATTTTCTAAGCATATCTGCTACATCGTCATCCAGAGCAGTGATGCCTGTAGTCACATCAACCACAAAGAGAATCACCTTGGCTTCTTCCATCGCTATCTTGACCTGTTCTTTAATAGCTTTTTCAAATACGTCTTGACTGCTATCCACATAGCCTCCAGTATCAATGAGGTCGAAAATCATGCCATTCCATTCTACTTCGCCATAGATTCTATCTCGCGTGACACCGCTTATGTCATCCACTATGGCCTTGCGCTCGCCTATTAATCTATTAAAAAGTGTGGATTTACCTACATTGGGTCTACCAACAATTGCTACTGTTTTATTCATTTTTTATCTATCTTCTTAGGATTGAAATATCCAAATTTTTCTAACATTTTATCCTTACTGCGCCAGTCTGCTAATACTTTGACAAAAATAAACAAATGTACTTTAGTGCCCGTATATGTTTCTATTTCCGCACGAGCTTCCGCAGAAATTTTCTTTAATTTCTCCGCCTGATGACCTATAACTATACCCTTTTGAGACTCTCTCTCTACATATACAATGGCCTCTATCATAGCCTCTCCTGCTGCACGTTCCTCATATCTAGAGATGACTACCTCTGTGCTATAAGGAATCTCTTTCTGATAGCTTGAAAATATTTTCTCACGGATAATTTCTGAAGCGAAAAATCGCATATTCCTATCTGTCCAGTTACTGTGGTCATAGTAAGGTGGATGCAATGGAAGGTACTTTAGTAATAGTTCCACCAGCGAATCTCTACCTAATTTGAGCTCTACGGATAAACATATCATTTCCGTTACAGGGAGCAATTCTTCATAGTAAGCCATGATTATATTTACCTCTTCTGGCTGACACTGATCTATTTTATTGATGATGACAAAAAGTGGTTTTTTCGCTCTTAAAATTTCTTTAACTAAGGGGTGCTCTGCATCTAATAAATTATACTTATCTACAACCAAGGCTACAATATCCGCTTCCTCCAAGGCGAGTTCAATATAGGAATTCATATTTAACTGCAGCTGATAAGCCGGCTCATCAATAAATCCAGGGGTATCCACTAGGATCAATTGATGATCATCTCCATGAATGAAACCTTTGATATTCTGACGTGTCGTCTGAGACTTACTATTAACTATAGATAATTTCTCATCCAACAATAAATTTATTAAAGAGGATTTACCCACATTGGGCAGTCCTACGATATTGACAAAGCCGGATTTAAAATTAGTAGAAGTGATAAAACTTGTGGTTTAGACTGCAAAGCTAAGCTAAAAAGGTATTATAGTTGTGATTTATGACTTGTGCGTGTATATCTTACTATATTAACGAGGCAAAAAGATAAGTTTTATCATCGAAGAAACAACCTATAAAGTGTTCTTAACTTGAATTTATCTATTCAAAAACCAAATAGATCCATTCAGAAGGGCAGCAAAGCTAACCCAGACAAGGTATGGAATCTGTAAATAAGCCGCCTTTTTATTGACCGAATAAAATGAATGAAGCATAAATACAATACTAACCCAGATTAAGAAAATTTCTATAAATGCAATACCTAGCAGACGATATTTAAAAAATAAAAAACTCCAAACGAAGTTAAGTGCCAACTGAACCCAAAAAATAATAATCGCTTTGGTTCGAAGTGGGCCTGAAGTCTGTCTAAGAATGAGATAAAACGAAATACCCATCAATAGATACAATAATGTCCATACTGGGCCAAATACGTCAGTAGGTGGATTGAAAAATGGCTTATTCAAAGCATAAAACCAGTCATCTATACCACCAGCAGTGGCTATGCCAGAGACGGCACCTACAGCCATGGTGAGGGTAATACATAAAAAAAAGGTAAATATTTTAGCCATATTGTTAAACTTAATTCAAATCTACAATTCTTATATTTATTAAAAGAAATAAAACAAACAAAGAACCGTTTATTTTTAAAATATAAAATAATTTTCATGAATTTACAACGTTTCGCCTTTGTTTTCAGCTTTATAGGTTCTATACTTATTTCCACTGGCATTCGCTCACAAACATCAACCAATGAGGCAGAGGTCAAGCCTGCTGAAACGTTAGAAATAGATCGAACTATCAACCCTAATGTCGATACTATCTTAAAAAAATCATTACCGCAAGTTAATATTATTGACAAAGTATATTCGAGGACCCAGGAAGAAGAAGAGGCTTATCAAAAGCTAAAGCGAAGAGTCATTAAGCTATACCCATACGCTTTGATGGCTAAACAAATTTACGAGACCTCTGCCCAAGCTACGAGCAGTATGACAAATAAAGAAAAGAGAGTATATTTAAAGGGGAAAGAAAAGGAACTACGAGAACGATTTGAAAATGAAATCAAAGCACTTTATACCACAGATGGCCCTGTTTTAGTCAAATTGATACATCGTGAAACAAATAAAACTACTTATGAACTTCTAAGAGAATCTAAAAGCTGGATTAATTGTCTATTTTATCAAATGGCCGCCAAAAATCATGGCTATTCCCTAAAAGACACACACGACCCTGCTATAGATAAGGACATTGAAAATATGGTGCAACTCCTTAAATCTGAAGGACAGTTACCTGTGTATTCTGGTATTTAACAGTTTCAATGAGTTAATAAACTATTCAAACTTTGTAGAAACAAAATCGGCGAATTCTCTCTATTTCAACTAATTTCGCTTTTCAATGAAGTTGAACTATAGCCTTATTAATATAGAATCGATAGCTGTAAAGCTATTAAGGCAATTTGAGCCTTATCGTATATTTTGTTTTGAAGGGACATTGGGAGCAGGCAAAACGACCCTTATAGAAGAAATATGCAGACAACTGCACAGTAAAGACTCCTTATCTAGTCCTACTTTTTCGATAATCAACGAATACGATTCTCCAAATGGAGTCCTCTATCATATGGATTGGTATCGATTGAAAAATGAAGAAGAGGCTTTACAGATAGGGATAGAAGATTATTTATTTAGCGGTCATTATTGCTTTATAGAATGGCACAAACAAGCGGAGAACCTTATTCCTAAACCTTTTATCCATGTCACTTTGACTAATGCGGATGCCAATACACGAGCCCTTAAAGCGGATTTAATCGAAGAATGAACAGAGTTGAAATAACCAAAGATGATTCCCCAACTCTTTACAGTGAAGCGTTTGGCCAAACCTATCACTCCATACATGGAGCCCTTTCTGAGAGTTTGCATGTCTTTATCAAGCATGGATTAGCTGAAATAGCACAAAGTAAAAAAGAGATTTCAGTCTTTGAAATGGGTTTTGGAACAGGACTTAATGCAGCGCTCACTTGGCAATATGCCCTTCAAAATCAGTTGCAAATAACCTATATTACGATTGAAAAATTTCCCATCTCTGAGGAGGTTTCCACTCAATTTATTACCCAAGACTCCGACCTCAATGACAGAATAGTTCGTTTACAGGCGGTATCTTGGAATGAAAAACATATATTACCGCAGTTTAATTTTCAGAAAATCAAGGGGGATTTAATGAATCTAAATTTGAGCGCACAGTTTGATCTTATCTATTACGATGCCTTCTCCCCTTCTTCCCAACCCGAATTATGGACCGAAGAAATTTTTTCAAAAATGTATATTCTCTTATACCCCAGTGGCCTTCTGACGACCTATTGTGCTAAAGGTCAGGTCAAGCGAAATTTAAAGAATGTAGGTTTTATAGTTGAATCTCCTCCAGGACCTATGCGAAAAAGAGAAATGACGGTAGCTAGGAAACTAATAAGTAATAACTAAGAACTAATAGGTAGTTTTGCTGATTATTGCAATTCAACTTTTTACTCTCCCGATAGCTATCGGGATTAAAACTTAAAACTACAAATGCGTTTATTCCCCAATCAAATCAAAGCCTTAGAAGAAGTTATAGACCTAGTGGTAGTTCAAGGAGGTGTCTTAGATGGAGAACTTAAGAAAAAAGTAGATTTCAACAAGAAATGGGGATCGAAAGATAGACGAAATTTCTATCAGGTAGCCTATGATATGGTTCGAAATTATGAACTCCTAGATTACATAGGCAAGAAAGAAGATAAGGGTGTTATTGGTGCCTATTTGGCGAGTTTGGCGGATCATGCCACAGATTATGAAATCTATAAAAACGATGAATCTATTCCGTTTCAGACGAGGTTTTCCTTGCCTAATAGTGCTTGGAAGATATATGAACGTGAAGCTCCAAATGCCCAAGCCAATATCCGTGCTATGCAGCAGCAGGGAGCTGTTTTCTTGAGAATAAATACGGCTCTAATAAGTTTAGAAGCTTTTTCGGAGAAGCTAAATACCCATGAGATAGCCCATACTCTAATAACGAATATTCAATACAAGGAGCGCAGCTTTAACTTAAACTGCATCCAACTGCACCAGCGCATACAGCAGCACCGATATTTTTTTGAAGAAAACCAATCTTACTATGAGATTCAAGATTTAGGCTCGCAAATCATAACTGAATTTATGGATTTTTCAAATGCGACAACCATTATAGAATCTTGCGCAGGACATGGCGGTAAGACGAGTCATATCCTAGATAAAACGAGGGAGACGAATCCTTTAATCATATCTTGTGACAAGGATAAGAAAAAATTAGAGGCACTTTTGGTGCGCATAGCGAAATGGAAGAATCATAAAGTAGTCACAGAGCAAGCTAAAGACAAATTACTAGAGAAATATGAAAACATGGCAGACATAGTCTGCATGGATATGCCCTGCACTGGAAGTGGTACATTGAAACGGCAGGCAGATATAAAATATCGAATCTCTGAAAAAATTCTTGAAGAACGAGTCGCTAGTCAGCGGGAGGTTTTTCATCTATTTGATAGTACCCTGAAATCTGGAGGACAGCTTCTCTACTCTACTTGTAGCCTTTTTAAATCTGAAAATACGAGTCAAATAGAATATATAGTCAGTCAAGGGTATTCTTTAGAAGATGAGCTATTACTAGAGCCTAGTCAGTATCCTGGGGATGGTTTTTATATGGCTCGATTGAGGAAGAATTAAACATTCCCATACGCACAATGCCTGCAACCGCTTCCACAGCAGTATCCGCGTTTGATATGAAAGTATTCTTTCATAACCTTGTACGGCCCTTCGTAGTAGTAATCTAACCCTTCTACCATAATATCCAAAGATGTTGATTCTTTCAAAATATGCTCTTGTATTTGATTTATTTCCATCAAACAAGAACTGCACAGACAATCATACTTGGTCTTAGCTAAATAAATTTTTGTTTCAGAAGAAAGTTGGATAGAACTACAACCGCAGTTGGCTATATCATTTACAAGGCAGCTAAAAGCTGATCCGCAGCGCTGACAAGTTTTCTGCACAACTATTTTATACGTACTTCAAATACGGAAGTCTCAAAGTAGCAAAGCGATTCTGCAATAGATAGAATGCTCCGAAAAGAATGCTAGTATAAAAAAAATCACCTAAAAGTGTATTTTTCAAGAAAGGCAAACCCGCAGCATATGAAGACATAAGACCTGTTAAATCCTTAGAATAAAAAGGAAGTGAAATCCACGCTCCGAAATTAGAAATTATAAAAAATACAAGCGTAGTAGCTAAACTACCGCCTATTACTTTGGTTTTATTTATGCTAGTAAAGAAAGTAGAGCCCACAAGAGCAATCACCACATAAGCAATATACTGCCATATAAAACCATCATAGAAAAAGGTAAATCCATTATTCATAGAGGAGTAAATGGTATTATTAAGAATAACATCGCTGACAAAGGTTGCGAATAAAGTAACGAGAATAGCTTTCCATAATTTATCGAAATGTGCTGCACAAAATAAAGCTGTAGCAGCCATAGGAGAGAAATTAGGCATATGTGGGATTAAACGAGCTAAGGACACAACAATAATTAAGGCAATTAATGCACCATATTTCAATTCTATTTTATTATTCATGTTTGAGCAATTCTAAATTAAAAAGCAAAAATAGAAGATTCATTTCAAACTAAAAAAAAAAGATAAGTGATTTTAACTACATAGAACTCATAGCAGTGAAATTAGTTAAATTTTATTCACCTTTTTCTATGTAAGAATTTATTTTCTATGCATTTAAATCTTCAATAGTTAGTATTTTAAAGCTAAGGTAGACGCTTTGCTTTACATAGTATTGGGCATGATTTATATTACATTTTATGTGTCATATGTGTTTCATTTGTTAATATCCTTTTAATTGTGGTTATTATACCTTATCCAAAAAAAAATAACGGACAAAAACCAAGTCTATATATTTGCAGGATTGGGAGATAAAAGTCCGTAATGGATCTTATCTTTAAAAACGGGAATGCGGTGTAAATCCGCAGCAGTGCCAGCTACTGTATGTTCCATTCGTTTTTCTCCAAGCAAATCCACTGTGCGTCTGCAGCGCATGGGAAGGAAGGAGAAAAGGAATAAGTCAGGAAACCTACCCAATAAAGTAATACATTCCCTCACTGTGCATGGGTGGATATTATTAATTTATTAAACACAAACAAATGAACAAATTGACATACGGTTTCCGTATTGGCTTGTATCTATGTGTACTCGCCGCAACTTCTCTATCTGCTCAAGATCGAGACAGCAGTTATCTGCTCAAAGGAGTTGAGATTAAATCGCTCAAAGCCAATTTTACGAAAACAAATTATCTAAACGAAGTATACACGGCCAATGCGCTCCAATTCCAATTGGCTGACCTCTACATCAAGAATTATGGAATTGGTCAGCTATCGACATTTTCTGTGAGAGGGTTGGGTCCAGAGAATGTAGCTATTTTATGGGAAGGCTTGCCCATCAATTCAACTATGAATGGGTTATTAGACCTCAACCAAGTTCCTAATTCCCTGCTACAAAGTATTCAATACCGAGCGGACGATAACCGATTGACCTCTGGGGGTAGTCTTTCAATTCGCAATACAGAAATGAATCAAAATATGATGGCTATTTCCTCTACATCCTATTTATCCGAACTATTTTCACACAAAATAGACGGTAACTTTCAAATAGGAAAATCGAAATTTAGCTTTGTCAATCAACTAACACACGGCAGAAATATGTTTGACTATATAAATGCTAATAATGAGCGAAGCAGGATAGATCATAATGCCGTACAACAAATCAACACCCAATTTTTCTATACCTATCAGCTAGCTAAGTGGAATGTAAATACAGGTTTTTGGTATCAAAACCAAGATAGACGAATACCAGAATCTGGATTTTACCCTGTGCAGACACAAAGTTTGATAGATAGAAATGCAAGAGTCTTCGCTGGATTAAGCAATTCCAACTGGGATATCAAATTAAGCTATATGAGCGAAAGTCAACAATATAATGACCAAAATTCGGCATGGGGGCCTCCGACAGAATCTAGACATAAAGTCGTTTCCTGGAAAGGACTTATCCAATACCAAGGAAAACTAAATGATAAAATTCAATTCAACTATAACCTCTACCCTTCTCATTATAATGTGAGATCATCCAACCTAAAGGATTCTAGCACCAATATCTTAGAAGCTATTCAAACAGCTAATATGATATATACAGCTAATAATAAATTAAGCATAGAAGGTGGTTTGAAATCTCAAATGAATACAAACTTCAGCAATTTCTTTCTGCCATATGCAGCCTTGCACTACAAACTAAATAAGGGATGGATGACTAGCCTTATTGCAGATATTAATGAGCGAAATCCGACTATGAATGACCTATATTTTCAGTTTTATGGCAATATAAATCTAAGACCAGAGACCAACTATCAGATTAGAAATAGCTGGAAGTATAGTAATGGAAATACATCAGACAAGATTATCGTGGGAATAGAGCCCTATTATATCCGAAGCATAGATAAGATAAACTATCTACCAGATTCCGCATTTAGGGTATTCAATATAGATAAAACGACCACCTTTGGATTCAACACCAATATGGAGTGGGTGAGAAAAATCAGCTTGAACAATAGTCTGAGAACCATACTCAATGTCAATTATCAAGAATCAAAAGATCAAAATGAAAAGCATTTGGCTTATGTTCCTAATTTTAAGACTATTCTTTCTCTTAACTGGATCAATAAGCATTATGAAGTACTAATGCAGAATAATTATACTGCGCAGCGCTTCACCAATACGGCCAATTCAGGGAGTTTAGCTCCTTATCTACTGACCAATCTAAAAGCTACCTATAAACACATTGTAAAATCAAATCAAGTAAATTTCAGCATAGGAATCGACAATTTATGGAATGAAAATTTCCAAGAAATCCAAGGTGCTTTTATGCCTTTGAGAAACTATTACTTTAATGTGACTGCCTTATTGAAATAAATCTATAGCAATTCATTGCCCCAAAGGTCAAACTTAGGGGCATTTTTTTTTAATAAAAAAGGACCTAACTATAGCTGATTTCCGTTTAAAAAACTCTTGATATCCATCGGCTTTTTTCCTTCTGCCTGAATCTCTGTCACCCAGTAAAATCCATTATTACAGGTTAATTTCAGAAAACTAGAATTGTCTGTGACGAGTTCACATGTTTTTTCATGAACTTTTTCTAGACTGTAATGCCCTTTTTTCACGATATACTTTTTATCCTTATACAGAAAGAAAGGCTTATACACAGGATTAAGTCCTCTCACTAGATTATGAATGGACTCACAAGAACTATAGTCTTTTATTTCTAAAATATCCTTATCTATCTTCGGAGCCGATTTGTCAGTGGATTTAAATTCTTGCGGTGAACTTTTATAATCGCCACGTTCTATTTTAGACAATGTCTCTATGAGTAAACTCGCGCCTATTTCTTTTAACTTGAAGTATAGTGAGCCAAAATCGTCTGAAACCTCTATTTTACATGTCTGCTGAAATAATATATCCCCTTTATCTATCTCTTGATTGATGAAAAAAGTTGTCACGCCGGTTTCCTTCTCGCCATTGATTATAGCCCAATTGATAGGCGCTGCTCCTCTGTAATTCGGCAATAATGATCCGTGTAAATTAATCGTACCAATTTTCGGGGCTGACCATATCACTTCTGGCATCATACGAAAAGCTACGACCACCGCTATATCTATCTCCAAACTTTTAAATAAATCTACAAAGTCCTGAGACTTCATTTTCTCAGGTTGATAAATAGTTAAGTTCTTCTCTAAAGCGTATTTCTTGACATCCGAAATACTCAATTGCTGTCCTCTGCCACTCGGCTTATCAGGCGCAGTAATGACAGCTACTATATTCCAGCCATTTTCTACCATTTTTTTTAAACTAGCTACAGCAAAATCTGGTGTCCCAAAAAAAGCGATTCGTAAATTCTTGCTCATATATGCGTAAAAATAAAGTTTATTCTATTAGTTCATATATATTTGTAAATAATGAACAGTACCATAATCACCATAGGCGATGAATTGCTTATAGGTCAAGTCATAGACACTAACTCTGCCTTTATAGCGCAGCGCATGAACGAAATAGGTATAGCTATCGAGCGCAGAATAGCAATCAGCGATAGTTTATCTGCTATCCAGCAAACGATTTTAGAAGCATGGAAAACCTCTCCTATATTGATAATGACTGGTGGCCTAGGCCCTACCAAAGATGACATCACGAAAAAAGCATTAGCTGATTTATTTCAAGTTGGGTTCAAGCGCGATGAGCCAACCTATCTGCATGTCAAATCATTTTTTGAAGCGCGCAAGACTCCTTTTCTATCTGTCAATGAAGCGCAAGCTGATATTCCAGAAAATGCCGAAGTACTTTTTAATGCCCGTGGCACCGCGCCAGGAATGTGGTTCGATATTGATGGAAAAATACTCATATGTATGCCTGGGGTGCCTTATGAGATGGAGTATATCCTGCATACGCATGTTATTGAAAAATTGCAACGTCGATTTAATTTACCAGCGCTTTATTATGCGTATATTCAGACCTGCGGTCTGGGCGAGAGTTTTTTAGCTAAGAAAATAAGTCAGATTGAAGATAGATTAAGTGCAGGTATAGGTCTAGCTTATTTGCCCTCCCCTATGGCAGTCAATCTAAGGCTCAGTGGACAGGCAGAACATAGGCAAGAAATAGACCTTGCAGCCGCTGCTATTCAATCAGAATTAAGCGACTATATTTATGGCATATCAAAGACGCCAATAGAAGAACTAGTTTATCATAGATTAAAAGAAACTAACCAAACGATAACTCTTGTTGAGAGCTGCACTGGAGGTTTTATTTCTCATTTACTAACGAATATAAGTGGCTCTTCGGATGTCTATATAGGAGGGTGGAATGTATATACGAATCCATTTAAAACTAAACAACTCAATATACCAGAAGCTACTATCCGAGAACATACTGCAGTAAGTGAAGAATGCGCCCGAGAACTACTAGAGAAAGCGCTAGATAAAACCAATGCGAACTATGCAATAGCTGTGGTAGGTTATCTAGAAAAATATGAGGAGAATAAACCGCATGCTTATATAGCCTATGGCAGTTCAGAGGATATCCGCACGAAAAAAGTCGATTTATTCCAGCCGCGTGTGAAAGCCAAAGAGGCTATAGCAAAAGTAGCTTTAGTGAGTTTATATAGAGAATTTTTAATTTGAAAAAGTTCTGGAAAAGTACGTTATTTTTTATGTATTAGCCTTAGTAGCTGAAATTCTCGGAACACTAAGTGGATTTGGTTCTTCCATACTTTTCGTACCTCTAGCATCCTATTTTTTTGATATAAAATATGTATTAGGCATTACTGCCATGTTTCATGTATTTAGCAATCTATCCAAGATCTATTTATTCCATGAGCATATGAATAAAAATATAATAATCAAACTAGGAGTCCCTGCTATAGTTTTCGTTATATTAGGCTCTATATTGAGTAAATATATACCTACCTATTATTTGGAAATTGCGATTTGTGTGGTTTTGACTTTGGTCGCTATTTTCTTATTAATATTCTCTGAAAAGGGGTTAGAATTAAATAATCGAAACCTCGTCACTAGTGGTGTTTTTTCAGGATTTTTCGCTGGAGCTATAGGTAGCGGAGGAGCCCTTAGAGGTTTAGCTTTAACTAGTCTGCAGGTAGATAAATCTATTTTAATATCAACCTCAGCAGTTATAGATTTAGGTGTGGACTTCAGTCGAACTATTGTCTATTATTTCAATGGATTTATCAGTAAAGAATCCTTGTACATATTGCCAGGATTAATTCTTGTCGCTATCCTTGGCAGCTATGTAGGAAAGAGACTCTTGGTTTATCTGAGCCAATCAAATTTCAAAAAACTAGTTTTAATCATTATTATAGCTACCTCAATCCTACAGCTATTTAAATTAATTAAACACATCTAAATCTTTCCCGTCAAAACTAGCAAAGACCATTGTTGGGAAAGAATCACGATGCATCATATTTCCTGATTTATCGAGGCAAATAGCTCCAGCAAAACCATTAAATAATTTGATTTCGTCAAATGTTTTTTCTACTGCGTTTTCAAGATTCATTCCATCTGTCACTCGTGTGACTATTTTTACTGCCATAGCCCCACTGACTATATCTTCACCAACTCCGGTGAGACTCACACCGCAATAATCATTCGCATAATTACCTGCCACCGTAGCTGAATCTGACACCCGTCCCACCAGTTCGAACCCCTTACCGCCTGTAGAGGTGCCAGCAGCAAGATGACCGCTTCTATCTATGGCTACACAGCCTACAGTGCCCGTACCTAATGATTTTAGCTTGACTTCATACTCATGCCGGCGTTTAGGTATTTCAGTAGAAAATTTTTCAAATCCATGTTTACGAGCATAATTAATGGCTCCTTCTCCAGCTAGTATTCTGTCTTGTTCCTTTTGCAGAACCATGGCTACTTGAATAGGATTCTTTGTATTTTCTAGATTAATGACACCACTCATTTTCTTTGAAACACCATCCATAAGAGACGCACTCATCCGAATTTTTCCATCGCGCTGTATCATTGAACCTATGCCGGCATTAAAGAGTTCATCATCTTCTAACAAACTAACAGCATAAACAACGGTTTCTAATGCTGTATGGGATTTTAGATAATCATAAGAGGATTTAACAATGCGCTCTAAACTATCTTGTTTAGCCTTTTTAGTTTCTTGACTTTGTGAAGACTCCGAGAAGAAACCACCATGTATGATTATTTTCATTAATACTATACTTAAAATACTAAAGTAAAACTAGAAGACTTAATTGTCATCTTAAAGGTTTCCAAATCGAAGGTATCATATTGACTCATGACATGTGTGACTAAATGATTTATCGAAATAGGTTGGCCAATTTCTACAGAAGTTAGGTTGGTATCCTTGACTTCTTTTCCATCTACTAATATCACTAAACCTGAACCAATGGCTTCCATGTGGGTATTATTTTTGGTTATTAAAAGACCCGTATCCTCTCCTAGACCTATTCCTAGAACTTTCGGATTGCCTACTACGGCCTGAAACAATCTGCCTATGCGGCCTCGCTGCACGAAATGAGTATCGATGATGACATCGTTTATGAGTCCTAGTCCGCTCGTGATTTTAACCTCACCTTTTAGTAGTGCTTCGTGGCTAGAACCCTGGTAAATCATATTATTAGAAGCAGCTGCAGCACCTGCGGATGTACCAGCATAGACGAAATCTTCGTTCCGATATTTATCTAATAATATATCGTGAAACTTAGTCCCTCCGAGGATAGAAGTCAATCTCAATTGATCCCCACCTGTAAACATGACGATGTGAGCGGCGCTCAGTCTAGCCAGAGTCTCCTCTGCGTTTGCTATTTCTCTATTTTCTATGTGCAAGACATCTACTTGTAAGCAACCTAAAAACTCAAACGCTCGTTTATATTCTGGACCTACGGAATAGGGTATTTTAGAGGCTGTAGTAATGATTTCTATTCTAGAAAATTCTTGATGAGCTGATTCATCAATGATTCGCCTTAATATACCTTTTTCAAAAAAATTTAAATTCTTTTCTACATTGGCGTCAAACTCTTGTTCTGTAAAGCTTCCTTTATCTACAGCTCCACCTATGACTACTAATTTTCCTTTAATCATACAGGCAAAATTAAGATCTCATAATGATTTCTTAATAAATACTTTTCCCCAAAGTGTGCAAATGGTCGCAAGCAAGGTGGTTTAGTCATTTCATATTATGCCTTTTACAAACATAGAACATATTGTCTTTTTGAATTAAGGTCGAAATATTTCATTAGAATAAAGAATGAAGTTCAAAAAAAATACTAAGTTTTAAAATATTTTCCTATTTTTAGCAAACTTAAATGTGCAATTCATTATTTAAAACATAAAATTAGGCCATATGAAGATTCTTAAAATTCAAGCATTGCGTGGCCCAAACATCTGGAGTATCAATCGAAAAAAATTGATACAAATGCGTTTGGATTTAGAAGAATTGGAAGAACTTCCAACCAATAAGATAACAGGGTTTAGAGAGCGCATAGAATCCCTGATGCCAAGCCTTATAGAACATAGATGTTCGGAAGGATGCCGTGGTGGATTTTTTCAGCGGATAGACGAAGGTACTTGGATGGGACATGTTATAGAGCACATAGCCTTAGAAATTCAAACCTTGGCTGGTATGGATACAGGGTTTGGTAGAACACGAGTCACCAAAACACCTGGAGTTTATAATGTAGTATTTAGTTATATAGAAGAGAATGTAGGTCTCTTCGCAGCAGAAGCCTCAGTAGCCATGGCGCAAGCCTTAGTGGATAATATAGCCTATGATTTAGATGCCGATATTCAAAAAATGCGGGAGATCAGAGAGCAAGTGCGTCTCGGGCCTTCTACAGGCAGTATAGTTGATGAAGCAGTAGCAAGAGATATTCCTTGGATTCGATTAGGAACCAATTCCTTGGTACAGCTGGGTTATGGCGTTAACCAGATGCGATTTCAAGCGACCATCACCTGCAAAACCAGTTCTATCGCCGTAAATCTGGCCTGTGATAAAGAAGCCACGAAGAAAATGCTCGGTCTAGCCTCTATCCCAGTCGCATTGGGAGATATTGCCTTAGATGAAGAAGACTTAAAAAATATAATAGCTAAAATTGGTTATCCTATAGTACTGAAGCCGCTAGACGGCAATCATGGACGTGGTATCTCTATTAATGTGAAAACATGGGAAAATGCCATGGCAGGTCTAGAAGTAGCTAAAAAAATAAGCCGAAAAGTCATTGTAGAGCGCTTTGTGACAGGTTATGATTTCAGAGTCTTGGTCATAGACAATAAACTAGTAGCAGCTGCTAAGCGTGAACCAGCCCATGTGGTAGGCGATGGTGTTCATTCTATCCAAGAGCTCATAGAGGAAACCAATAGAGACCCTAGAAGAGGTTATGGTCATGAAAATGTTTTAACTGAAATTTCCGTCGACAGAGACTCCGAAGGACTATTAGAGAAAATGGGATATACTCTAGAATCTATTCCTAAGAAGAAAGAAATCATATATCTTAAATCTACTGCCAATCTCAGCACAGGAGGTACTTCTACCGATGTAACCGATATGATGCACCCTGAAAATATCTTCCTCTGTGAGCGCATTTCACGCATCATAGGTCTCGATATCTGTGGTATCGATATTATGGCTCAAAACCTGACAGAGCCCTTAAAAGAAAATGGTGGCTGTATCTTAGAGGTCAATGCAGCCCCAGGCTTCAGAATGCACTTAGCCCCTGCAAATGGACTCCCTAGAAATGTAGCTGCACCCGTCATGGATATGCTCTACCCTCTCGGCAAGCCGAGTCGCATACCTATCATAGCTGTGACGGGTACCAATGGAAAAACGACCACTACCCGACTCATAGCCCATATAGTCAAGAACAATGGCTACAAAGTAGGATTTACAACATCTGATGGAATCTATATCCAAAACCACATGATGGAAAAAGGCGACACTACAGGACCTCTCTCTGCCGAATATATACTAAAAGATCCTAGTGTAGAATTCGCAGTATTAGAGACGGCACGTGGCGGTATCCTGCGCTCTGGTCTTGGCTTCAATCGATGTGATATCGGTATCATTACCAATCTGCAGGGAGATCACCTCGGTATCAGCGATATCGATACAATTGAGGATCTGGCTAGAGTGAAATCTGTGGTGGTGCGCAGCGTGAAAAAAGATGGGTGGGCTATACTCAATGCCGATGATGAAAACTGCATGAATATAGCCAAGGACCTCGAATGCCAGGTGGCTTATTTTTCTATGGACGAAAATTCTTCGAATGCTAAAAAACTCAGTAAACAAAATAAAATACTAGCCGTCTATGAAAATGGCTATGTTACTATTAAAAAAGGGGAATGGAAAATACGAATAGAAAAAGCAGCACACGTGCCGCTCACCTTCGGCGGTAGGGCGAAATATATGATAGCCAATGTACTCGCAGCTTCTCTAGCGAGTTATCTCTACGGATTTAAAACGGACGATATCAGTCTTTCCTTAAAGACCTTCCTGCCGGGTGCCGCGCAGACACCGGGGCGTATGAATATCTTCGAATTTAAGAAATTTAAAGTCATGATAGACTTCGCGCACAATCCTACAGGATACAGTGGTATCGAAGAATTTCTAGCTACGATAGAAGCCAAGAAAAAAATAGGTATCATAGCAGGCGTAGGGGATCGACGCGATGAAGACATCCGAGACTGCGCCGAAATAGCGGGGCGTATGTTTGACCATATTATTATACGACAGGAAAAGCACCTCCGCGGACGCACCGAGGACAATATCAATGGACTCCTACTAGCTGGCCTGAAAGCCTCTGGCAAAGATGTCTCTTACGAAATCATACCGAAAGAAGTAGAAGCCCTCAAACACGCTATGAATATGGCAGAAGAAGGCTACTTCATCACCGCCCTAAGCGATGTCATCACCAATGCCATCGATGTGGTGCAGGAATATCTGGATAAGGAGAATGAGGAATAGGGAGGAAGTGAAAAGTTTAAAGTGGAAAGTAGGTGATAGAAAAATGACTAACTTAAAAATATATGATAAAGTTTTAAAATTGCGCATGTTTATACGTTATACCTCATTGCAAAAAGACAGCCAACGCACAAATGACATATTTAATTTTGCCTTTTCCCACAAACCGTAACAAAGTCAAAATTAAAAGACCCAAAAAACTTCTATAAAATAAATAGATTTAGGGAATATAAAACAACAAAATATGGAAAAGAAATAATTGCAATAATTAACTCATTTAAAAAAGAAATAGAAAAAGAAGATTCAAATTACTGCAAACGCCTATTTGTAAGTATAGAATAAGACAAGGTATAGTTTTTCTCCCTTTATTGTTAACATTGACCAACAAACAACTTACATGTAACCACTCATTATTAAAATTCAATAATGAGTCATCTCAGTTACCGCTAATTTTTCCTATTAGTTGGATCCATTTAGTATCCGTCATAGATCCTTCGGTATGGTGTATAATGTTTCCATTTTTGTCTAATAAAAACAAATAGCAATTGCCATTTTTCTTTATTTTTAAATAGTCTGTGTAGTTATCTAATGAGCCATAATAGGTCGCTACATTATCATGAAGGTCAAGTGGAACGCCTCCGCGCATTCCTCCATCTATAAACCTACTGAAGAGTTTATATCCTCCAGAGATCATGGGGATTTCATAGTAATTGACTTCATCTTGTGGATATTTTTTCAGTATAGCCGCTGACCAAGGATCTATCAAAGTCTGCGCTTCCCGCTTAAAAGCGATCAAAATGATGGTTGGCTTACCTTTGACATCTTTGGGAAATTCGATGGCTTTCTTGGCGAGCGTTTCGGCTACTAGCTTAGGAAATGGTTTATTTATGATACTATCTAGTTTTTTAGTTTGTGCTTCTGTACTTATGAAATTGAACATAATGACGATTGAAGTTAAAATTAGATATCTAATCATTGCTTTGAAAATATATGAAAAGGTTATTATGAGTATTTGGAATAACGGAACCTGACGAGATTGGAACCGATAATGCCTAAAAGTTCAAATATACAACATTATATAAAAATAATTCAATCTTAGATTTAAAATAGGATAGACAAAGGATTAAAAACATTGGAATATGATATTAATCTTTCTTAGCCCTCGGCTTATAAAATCAGACTTGATTATTCTGAATGAATTATTTTTGTCTTGAAATATATTCTAAGGCTTAATTAGCCTCTATAGAAGGCTATAATGCATTTATCATTTATGCCTAGATTTCTGCTTAACTAAAAAATAGATCACATACAATGAAAGAACGTACTCTAATTAAAAATATTAGTATCGTAAACGAAGGAAAAATCATCGTCACAGACCTTTTAATTGATAATGGTTTGATTCAAAAAATTGGAGGACAACATGACGAACCAAATGCAAAACTAATTGATGGCACAGGAAAATACTTATTTCCAGGCATTATCGACGGCCAAGTTCATTTTCGTGAACCCGGTCTGACTCATAAAGGCGACCTATACACGGAGAGTAAAGCCGCTATAGCCGGAGGAGTGACTTCTTTTATAGATATGCCAAATACATTTCCAAATGTATTAACCATGGATATCTTGAATGAAAAGTATCAGTTAGCGGCAGAGAAATCACTAGCTAATTTCGGCTTTTTCCTTGGGGTAAATGGTGACAACATGGATGAAGTGATCAAACTAGATACTAGTAAACTCTTGGGTGTTTCAGATGACGGACTTTACTTTACAAAAAAAGGAAACCTGCTGGCAGACAATCCAGAAACAATGGAAAAGCTCTTTGCAAATTGCAAATCCATCATAGCCATCCACTCTGAAAAAGAACAGATCGTAGAGGAGAATGAGACTATCTACAAAGAAAAATATGGCGAAAATGTTCCAATTGAATTTCATCCTATTATTAGGAGCGAAAAAGCTTGTTATGAAGCAACTAAGAGAGCTATTGATATAGCCAATAAACATAAAGCTCGACTTCATATTCTGCACTTGACCACAGAAGCAGAAACACATCTATTCCGCAATGATATTCCATTAAAGGAGAAAAATATCACCACGGAAGTATCTGTTCATCACTTGTGGTTTTCTGACGCAGACTATCATCGTTTGGGATTTTTAATAAAATGGAACCCCGCGATAAAAACAGAGAAGGATAAAAAAGGGCTTTTAAAAGCTCTATTAGACGATAGAATAGACTTGGTAACAACAGACCATGCTCCACATACATTAGAGGAAAAGCAAAAATCTTATTTTCAATCCATGTCAGGTGCACCTATTGTTCAGCATTCCTTAAATATCATGCTTGAGTTTTACAAACAGGGCCTAATTTCATTAGAGAAAATCGCGGAAAAAATGTGCCATAATCCAGCGATACTCTATAATATAGAAAAAAGAGGTTTTATACGTGAGGGGTATTTTGCTGACCTCACTATTCTAGATTTAAACACAAGTTGGACAGTTAACCATGAAAATATTTTATCAAAATGTGGTTGGTCGCCATTAGAGGGAACAAAATTTCAAACGAAGGTGATCTATACATTTGTAAATGGAAACTTAATATACGACCACGGGCATTTTAATGAAACAATAAAAGGTCAAGCATTAACCACAAAAAATAACCTACAGTAATTATTCGTCTTCAAAATAATTCTGTGATGCTCTTCGTTATTATACTAGCGCAACATGGTCAAATATTATCTTTGCCTTCCTCAGAGTCACCTGCAAGTAACTCCGCGAATGCTAGATAGGATAAATATTATAGTAATATTGCAATTCCCTATCTATACAGACAGGCTCTTTGAGAGACTCTGCTAAAAGAAGAGGTCTAAAGGGAGGTCTCTGCGTATTCCTCCATCTATAATTCTAAGCAAATTTTCAATTCGCACAATCCTTTTCCCCAAAGTTCGGCTAGTTTGAAGTTGTACTAAAAAATGGGGGAGCTTGGAAGGATATCTAAAAAACATTCAGACTGCTTCCCTCTTATAGCTGCATTCAATGGCATATTAGCGGAAACCAAACTAATAAGGCAGAAGGCGCGCATTGATTTAGGCCATTTATAACAAAAAAAAGCTCCACCGGAAGGCAGAGCATTAAATATAACGAAAAAGCTATTTAGACTATGCTTTCTTTGTAGTCAATTTCTTTTCGAACTTTTTCTGGAACTTGTCAATTCTACCAGCCGTATCTACAAATTTCATTTTACCTGTGAAAAAAGGATGCGACATATTAGATATTTCTATTGGAATCATTGGATATTCATTGCCGTCTTCCCACTTAATCGTTCCTTTGGAAGGGGCACACGATTTAGTAATAAAAGAATAATCACATGAGAAGTCTTTGAATACAACTGTTCTATAATTTTCAGGGTGAATACCTTGTTTCATTTTATATGGAATTTATTTTTATCTTTTTTCTTAATTTTCGGAGTGCAAATATAGAGAATAATTAATAATTAATAGGAAATAATTAATAGTTTTATCATAATTTATGGATAATCAAACAAATAGTGCTATTACACAAATTTCCTCAAACTCATGACGATGCCCATGTGGAGGGCTTCATGCACTTGATTGAAATTGAAAATATCCTCTAGGGTCGTCAATTCGAAATTATAACTCGTGGTATATGGTTTGGCTAGCTGGGTGGGTAAAATACCAGCTTTTAGATCCTCTTTTATCCATTCTGGCTGAGCTAGGAGATTTTTCTTAATCTCATCGATGACTTCGGCTTTGACGAAGCTCTGAGGAGCTGTACCTTTTCGATAGGCTTCTATAAATTCAGCATCTAAATGAGGTTCTAATCCATTGAGCTTATAGAATAGAATATCCATCGTGGCTACAATATGGCCTATATTCCATATCATGTTGTTATTAAAGCCTATGGGAATCGTATTAACTTCGTTTATGCTAAATTCCTCTATTACAGCAAGATAGTTTTTTCTAGTCTGAAGAAGTAAAGACCAGTTCAAATTATGCATGGGCTACTTTAGATAAACTAGACAAACCCTTTATTAAATTTAACCCATCAATATTAAACAAAGCAGGTTCAGCAGCGCGCTCTGGATGAGGCATCATACCGAATACATTTCCTTCTTTATTCATAACACCTGCAATACTATCTATGGAACCATTAAAATTAGCTTCCTCACTTAACTGTCCTTTCGCATCGCAATATTGAAAAAGAATCTGATTATTTTTCTTTAACTCAGCGAGAGTGGGTTCATCACAATAATATCGTCCTTCTGCATGCGCTACAGGGATACTGAGCAATTGATTCGCTTCTGCTAAGTGCGTGAAAGGTGTTTTTGCATTCACTACCTTTACGGTTTGATTACTACAATAAAATTTTTGATTTTTATTGCGTAAAAGCACCCCGGGCAATAATCCTGACTCACATAAAATTTGAAATCCATTACAGATGCCAAGCACTTTACCCCCTTTATTCGCAAATTTTATGACCTCCTCCATGATTGGAGAAAAGCGAGCGATAGCCCCTGTTCTGAGATAGTCACCGAAAGAAAAACCTCCAGGTAAGACGATACAGTCTTCTGCAGTGAAGGCTGTTAAATCAGTGCTCTTATGCCATAGAGAAATAACTTCACAACCCAATACCTGACCACAGACATGGATCATATCTCTATCACAATTACTTCCTGGGAAAACGACAACTCCGAATTTCATTTTTGAATTTTATGACCACAAAGATAAGTGTTTGGAGCCACGAATTCACAAATTAATTATAAACATCCAATTCTTTTTAGCCGCAATGTGACTAAGAAATAAAGAAAATATTATCATTACTTTTGACAATGTTCCACACTTTCAAATTTTCAAATCATTCTATCTTCATATCAACTCATCATCAAATAAGGTTATTCCATAATTGCCATGACAAATCCGCCTGACTATGGAGCATAGGTAATCCATTGATTATCATGCAACCCTGTTCATCTGATTTTTCAAGAAACTTTGTAATCATAGGATTGTAAACCAAATCCACAAAAAGTGAATCCTGAAGCGCTGATGCATAATTCAAAGGTGGACAATCTTCTACATCTGGAAACATACCAATAGGTGTCGAATTAACTATTAACGAATAGTCTGCTAAGTCCAGTGTTTCGATATGAGACCAAGAAATATAAGAATTATCTCTACTTATTATGTCAACAGGCATTTTTAATAGATTTTCAATTGCATAGTTAACTGCTAAACTAGCGCCACCATTTCCCAAAATCAAGGCTTTTCTATTTCTAGAAAAACTCTTTTTGAAGACAGATTTATAAAATCCTTGGAAGTCTGTATTATAGCCGTAACTTTTACCAGCCTTTATTACTATACAATTAATAGCGCCTATTCTTTCCGCATGAATATCTAATTCATCTAAATAAGGTAGTAAGATTTTTTTATAAGGGATTGTGATATTAAATCCGTTATATTGACTTGATAATTCAGGCCATATCTCCACTAATTCACTCTCAGTATTAAATTCTAGATTATCATAGCTTGCGTTTAAATATTCACGTTCAAACTTGGCCGTAAAATAAGACTTAGAAAAAGAATGGGAAAGCGATTTTCCAATGAGAGCCAATTTCATACATAATTAATTTTAAGTGAGGCTTTGTCGATGGGCTAATTGCTCACACCAAGGACATTCTATTTTTTGACAACAACCAAATTCTTTATTTTGAATCTTCTCAAAGGTAGACAATATGAGATTTTTCATATACTTTTCGTCCTCCAAAGAAGGCTGAAATGTGAATACCTTTATTTCTTTATCCTCAGGCAAAATATATACATAGCGGACTTCTTGGAGCTTTTTATCTGGATAATTTTCTCTGACTAACATAGAATAAATTACAGCTTGGCGCCAATAATTTCCACCATAAATTTCATCAATAGTCGCAACTTCCTTGAGCTCTTTTTCTGGATTGTAACTATCTAATTTATGCTTCTTTTTTGAATTGGAAAACTTACCTGTCTTATAATCCACGATAGTTATCCCATGATCGTCAAAGATAAGCTTATCTAGTTTGCCAGTGAATCTACAAGGACCTATTTTCATTTCCAGATCAGCTTCAAGCTCAAAATTGACAGTTATATTAGATTGCAAATACTGATGATAGAGTATGGGCAGATTCGTCTCGAGAGCCTGCTGGACATCTCTAAACTCAATCTCAGTCATGTGTCCACGATAATTATAAATCAATTTTCGCGCCATGTTAAGCAGCTCTTCAAGACTGTCTTTTTCGGGTTGGTCTTTGACCAATTTATCAAAATTTTCAAGCAATACATGGTAGAAAATACCCATACTCATCTGAAAAGAAGTTTCGGAAGGGATGCTTATCATCTTGTCCATATAAAACTTCTGCGGACATTCGAGATAGGTATTCATCGTCGAATGGCTCATTTTATAATTTTCCAAACGCTGATGAATAAAATTATTCTCAAACAAAAATTCTTCTTTTATCGCTAATGCTGAAATATTCAGTGATTCGAAGCGCGTATAATCATCTTCGGTTAGCTTATAAATTGACGAAATCACAGGTGCCGCTATATCAGGTGTTTTTTTGAATTCAGCCTCTGATATAGGGTTGATTTCCCCTTTAAATTTATTCTTCGAATCTCCTTTGCCATCCGTGACGATATCTGTGAGGTAAAGTTTTTTCCTAGCTCGAGTCATAGCCACATAGAACAATCGGCGCTTCTCTTCTTCGTTTCTTGACTTCTCATTTTCATCCGATAAATTGATATCGATTAGTTCCTGTGGAATATAAAGACTTTCTTGACCTCTATTTCTATATCTTCCAGCATTATATACAAATACATAATCGAACTCCAGTCCCTTACTCTTATGATAGGTCATCAAATTAATGCTATTCTCTGACTGAAATCTTTTAGAAAATGGAATCGCTACTTCTTCTCGCAAATAGGCCTCTAAGCGCTTTATGAAGTCGTTCATTTTTCCATTTTCTACCTTATTCAGATAATCCTTTAAGAAGTTATCTAGAACTTCTATTTTCTGTATAATATCCATTCGCTGTGGCTGTTTCAGCGCCCATTCCTTGATTTTAAAACTATCGAGGACGAAGTGGAAAAACCTCTGTGGAGGCATCAAAGGAAGTTTTTGCACACAAGTTTTGTAAATAGCCAAGGTTTGTTCTATCGTTTCTATGCCTTGATATTTCTCCAAAAACTGCAAGAAATCAAGCGGATTGCGTATTTCTAGTTCCTTGACTTCTACCCAAAAACGACTAATATCATAAAGAGAAATTTCCATCCATGGGTGCATCAACAATTCACCGAATTGCTCAGGAGATAGGACTTTTCGATTCGCAAAGTCTTGAATAAAATAGAAAATTTGAATATAGGAAAGTATGAGTTTATCTTCTAATATGTTCTCATCTTTGCTCAATTCATAAGGATAGTCGAGCACAGCCAAATACT
Organism: Chitinophagales bacterium; assembly: GCA_030832185.1. GTDB lineage: Bacteria > Bacteroidota > Bacteroidia > Chitinophagales > JADJOU01 > CHPMRC01. The sequence continues at coordinate 102,331 of JAURJQ010000022.1, forward strand.
GCGCAAAATCTATCATTTGATTATTATTGGTGAATAGAACGGCGATATTCTTAAAATCGACTCCTTTCTTTACTAAGTCTTCTATTTTCAAAACTATCGGCAACATTTCATCTTCCTTATTCTCCACTTCTATCAGTTCGATAGGCTCTGAACTTGTTTTCAGAATAGAATGAGCCGCCTCTAGTTTTTTGATAATCGTTTTGCCTTCTATAATATTCGTAATTCTCTCCGTATTATTTTCTATCAATATCCGGGAAACGTCCAATATAATCGGCGTAGAGCGGTAGTTTTTATCTAAAACCACCATGCGATCAAATTGTTCTTCTGATGGCAAATGTGCTAAATACCGCTTGTGAAAATCATGAATATTAAACAAGTTAGCACCCTGAAAGCGATAAATAGACTGGTCTTCATCCCCTACCACCATGACATTCGGATCATCAACGTCTCTACACAATTGATGTATAAGATCTAACTGAGCTCCACTTGTATCTTGAAATTCATCGACGAGAATGACTTGATACTGCTCTTGTATATCCAATCGCAAGTCTTCACTCTTATCTAATAGTTCCAATGCTTTCAGAAGCATATCATCAAAATCCATGAGTTTTCGGGAGGTGACTATTTCATTGTATTTTTTATAGATTTGTAGCGCTTGAATATTCTTGGTAAGTTTGTTTTCGAAGGCATCCCATTTAGATTGATAAAAATCTCCTTTAACAAAATTTCCTGTTTTTCTTTTATAAATAAACTCTTCCGAATCTTTCTTGGTTCGTAGTTCGTCCTCAATCGCTTTTATAAGAATATCGACATCATATTTTTCCTTTTTTATTTGAGAAATAATAGAAAGAATTAAGCTTATACTGCTATCTACGCTCGACACTCCTTTTTTGAGGGGTGTATTGAATTCTACCTCTTCTAGTAGTTCGCGAACTAAGATTTTTTTATCGATATCATCGATAAATTGAAATGTCTCCAAATCATTGTAGCGACTATATCGCTGAATGACTTTTTCTGCAAAGCTATGAAAAGTATAAACCTCCACATCATTTCCTTCGGGGCCTATGAGTTCGACCAATCGCTGCTTCATAGCGGCTACACCGCTGGTGGTATAAGTCAGACAGAGAATATTAAACGGTCTAAAATCTGTTTCGCGCAGAATATGACCGACTCGTGTAGAAAGAAGCTGTGTCTTACCTGTGCCTGGCCCTGCAATCACCATGAGAGGACCATAAATAGCATCTACAGCTTGTTTTTGCTTTTCATTGAGAGAGGTGTAAGTTCTATAAAATTTTTCTTGGTTCATCTGGGTTATTTTGGAGCAAAAATATAGCTAAACGTGGTCACAAAATGTCGTTTAATTTTTTAAATTTAACATTTTAAATGCTATCTAAAGCCATAGGCAAACCCATTGTTTTAATGCCTTTCCTATGTATAGTCATATGGTATGAGAAGATAATAGAAGATATTAGTTATCCTAATTGATAGTCTTCCGCTTCTCTACCACCTCATCATTGAGTTGCTGCTTATAGGCTATAAGTTTATTAGCGATACTCGGCTCAGCCGTTGCTAATATTTGTGCTGCTAAAATCCCCGCATTTTTTGCGGCATTAAGCGCTACAGTAGCAACGGGAACTCCATTGGGCATTTGGAGAATGGAGAGAACACTATCCCAGCCATCGATGGAATTGGAAGACTTTACGGGTACACCAATGACAGGAAGATACGTCAAAGAAGCTACCATACCTGGCAAATGCGCCGCACCACCTGCACCAGCTATGATGACGGCTATATCATCTTTCGCTGCATTTTTGGCGAAGTCGAACATATATTGTGGTGTGCGATGGGCTGATACAATATCTACAATATTCGGAATTCCAAACTCACTGAGTATATCCACGGCATCTTGCATCACTTTCAAATCACTATCGCTTCCCATGATGATGGCAACTTTCTTCATCTTTATTTCGTTTTATATTTTATGACTTTATACTGATACTTTCTTTGATCCACTTCAGTTGGCTGATTAGTTTTGCTCGACTGGCATTCAATACAGTAATATGCCCCATTTTCCTTCCTGGCTTGGTTTCTTTCTTTCCATAAAGGTGAAGATGAGCATCGCCTTGCTCATGCAATAATTGAAGATTCTCTACATAGGGCGCACCAATAAATTTCTCCTCTCCTATGAGATTCACCATTCCAGCATAACCTTTGATGGTTATTTCTGGTATAGGAAGGCCAAGTAGTATTCTGAGCTGAGCTTCGTATTGTGAAATATTGCAACCCTCTATGGTATAATGCGCGCTATTGTGAGCACGTGGCGCTATTTCATTAACGAGGATAGCTCCAGACTTTGTTAGAAAAAACTCAACAGAGAACAACCCAGGTGATTTCAATGCCTTAGCTAGCTTAGTGGAGATTGACTTGATTTTTTTAATATATTTTTCTTCAATACCGGCAGGTGCTATTAGGTAATCAACTAAGTTTAATTTATGGTTAAATACCATTTCACAAATAGGAAATAGATGTGTCTTGCCACTCTGCTCTATGGCTATAGTGATAGCTAATTCTTTCTCTATATCGACTAATTTTTCAAGAATAGACGGTGTATTGAGCTGCTGCGATAAATCTATCGCTGATTCAATCACGACAACGCCTTTGCCATCATATCCGTCGATTTGTGATTTTTGGACGAAGGGATACCAATCATTGGCAAGCTCTGGAGCAATACTTTTACTATCGAGAACGGTAAAAGCCGAGCTAGGTATATCATTTTCCATAAGAAATTTCTTCTGAAAAGCCTTGTTCTGTATCATGCGAATAGTATCTACCGCAGGAATCACGAGTTTATCATATTTAGCAAGTTGCTCTAAGGCATCGGCATTGATATGCTCTATCTCTATGGTCAGTATATCTTTATCTTTTCCAAACTGAATTGTACTATTGAAATCTTTATAACTGCCGTGTGTGAAATTATCCTTAAATAGGCTACATGGCGCCTTGATATCATTGTCTAGAAAAAAAAGGTCGACACCATAGGGCAATGCAGCTTCTTGGAGCATTCTTCCTAGCTGGCCTCCCCCCAATACCCCAATCTTTCTGCTCAGGTCTATATATTTCTTTGTCATACGATATGCAAAAATATTAAATAATCGTTTAACCTGTTTTGTGATTTTTAATGAATGTGGATAACATGCACTCGATACAATTGAATTAGATATATTTTAGCTAAATATAACACCAAAACAGAATCATAAATAACTAAATTTGCATTCAATACTGAAAAATTGAGTTCTAAACCCAACAATATCATTTACAATAAGCTTGAAGCAAATCATTTTTTCAAGAATATACTTTTGATAGCTGTCGGCATTCTATTAGGTTTTTTATTTATCCGAACGACTTTACCGAGTGTGAAAACACCAAATAAATTAGAAGAATTACTCGATATAATCAATAAAAACTACGTGGATTCTATTGACCCTAGTGCAGTAGAAAATAAGGCTGTAAATCACCTACTAAATGGTTTGGATCCACACTCCGTTTATATATCCAATGAAGATATTCAAGCAGCCAATGAGCCATTACTTGGTTCTTTCTCTGGTATAGGAGTAGAGTTTTACATTGTACATGATACCATAACTGTAGTCTCCCCTATCTCAGGTGGTCCGTCTGAATTGGCTGGAATCAAATCAGGTGACAAGATAATCAAAATAAATGACACTGTAGTAGCCGGAGCCCATATAACTAATCTTGATGTCTTTAAAAAGTTGAGAGGTAATAAAGGAAGCTCCGTAAAACTAACCCTGCTGCGCAATCAAACTGCCCTGCCTGCTATTGTATTAAAACGAGACGATATAAAAGTAAAGAGCGTAGAAACCGCTGTAATGATAGATTCTACAACTGGGTTCTTGAAGATCAATTCCTTCGGAGAAAACACCTATGATGAGTTCTATACTCAATTAAATTTGTTAAAAGCAAGGCGAATTCAAAATCTGGTCATAGACCTAAGACAAAATACAGGAGGCTTTCTTGAAATAGCGGTTAAAATATTAGATGAGCTAATTGCAGATAAGGAACTTCTCGTTTACACACAAGGATTGAAATACAAACGTGAGGAATTCTACAGCGGTAAGCCTGGGATTTTTGAGAAGGGAAAACTAGTCATACTCATAGATGAGGGATCTGCGAGTGCCTCTGAGATTCTAGCTGGCGCAGTGCAGGATTTAGATCGCGGAGTCGTCATAGGTCGCAGGAGTTTTGGAAAAGGATTGGTTCAGAATCAGATAGAATTAAGAGATGGCAGTGCGGTGAGACTTACAGTGGCTAAATACTTTACTCCTTCTGGTAGAAATATTCAAAAACCTTATAAGCAAGTAGAAAATTACGAAGAGGAAGTTTATGATCGTTATAAAAATGGCGAATTTTTCAATGAAACGAATCAAGTGAGCAACGATACGGTCGTCTATTTGACAAAAAAAGGTCGAAAAGTAAAAGGTGGAGGCGGTATTTATCCTGATTTTTTTGTAGCTCTAGATACCAACTATGACTTTAATAGTCTGGCTGCACTGCGCAGTTTTGTTCCAGAATTTGTTTATTCTAGATTCAACAACTTTAGCCATTTATCACAGTATAAATCGATAAATGAATTTCAAAAAAGTTATGAAGTCTCCCCTTCACTGCTCAATGAATTCCTTCAATATGCTAAGAATAATGGCGCTAAGTATAATGAAAATACTAAATCAAGCTATGAGACAAAACTTAAAAACAATCTAAAGGCTATTATTGCTAAGCAGTATTTCAAATCAGAGGGATTTCAAAAAATAGTCAATGATACGGATCCGATGATACTAAGAAGTAAACAATATTTCAATACGTCAAAATAATCATTCAAAATGCATTTCAATTCTCTCAAAGTAGCAAAAACTGAACGGCTCACGCCACTCTCCAAAAAAATAACATTTGAAGTTCCTACAAATCTAGCTTCTGCTTATCAATTCAAATCTGGACAATATGTCAGTCTAGAATTAAGTATTGACGGAAATAAAATCAGACGTTCCTATTCTATTTGTTCACCTAGTTTTGAGAAGAATTTTTTCTCTATTGGGGTCAAGCAAATAGAAGGTGGATATGGTAGTGCGCACCTCAATCAATTAGTGAATGAAGGTCAATCTATCGAAGTATCCACTCCAGAAGGTAACTTCCTCCTTCCTGAGTTATCCAATGCAGCTCAGTACGTCTTTGTCGCTGGAGGTAGCGGTATTACTCCTATTTTATCTATGATTCATGAATTGTTGACACATACCACAGCGCCTGTCTATCTAAAATACAGCACCCTCACACAAGATGAAACAATGTTTTATGCAGAATTAACTGCATTGAAAGCCAAGTATCCACAATTCACCCTTGACTTACTCCATACCCACGGTGAAAATCTTCTAAATGAAACCAATTTAGCCGAATGGATAAAGTCTCTGCCTATTCAGAATTACAATCTATGGGTCTGTGGTCCGGCTGGTATAATTTCAGCCACGGAAAAAGCTTGTCAGCTAGTAGGATTAGCTCCTGAAAAATTTCATAGAGAATATTTTACTGCTAAAAGTGCAGAAGATATGCAAGCCGCCAGTGTGGGCGACGCCACCGATGCTCCTTTATCTCCTGGAGAAGCAGCTGAGGTAGAAATCAAATATGAAGGAAAGAAATTGAAGTTTACTTGTCAGTACAATGAGACCATCCTAGATGCGGCCTTAAATGCTGGAGGAGATCCGCCATACTCATGTCTCGTAGCAGCCTGTAGCACCTGCCGTGCTATGATCAAAACAGGTAATATAGAGATGAAAGATAGAGACGCCCTTTCTGATAAGGATATCGCTAAAGGGTTTGTATTAACCTGTCAGTCTATGCCGAGAAGCAAGAAAATTATTTTAGATTATGATGTGTAATAACTAGCTAATAGTAACTGGTGATTAGTAATTAGAAAGAAAAAGAAAAAAATGCAAGGAAAAAAAGCTCAAGAGTCCTATTCGCAAATGATGGAAATCGTATTGCCCAATGATACGAATACAATACACAACCTACGAGGTGGTAAAATACTACACTGGATGGATATATGCAGTGCGGTGAGTGCGGGTAGACATGCTGAGGCTGTGGTAGTCACGGTCACAGTAGATCAGGTAAGTTTCGAAAATCCTATCAAAATGGGCGATGTGGTGACCATCATGAGCAAAGTAACCCGCGCATTTTCTACTTCCATGGAGGTTAAAATAGAGGTATGGGCAGAAAATCTTCCTACTAAGAATCGCTATAAATGCAACTCAGCTTACTATTCCTTCGTAGCGCTGGATAGTAATGGTAAACCTAAAAAGGTAGCACCTCTTATCCCTGAAACGAATGATGAAAAACTAGATTTTGATACAGCGCAGCAGCGCAGAGAAATACGCTTATTCATGGCAGGTAAACTGAAAATAGCCGATGCGCCTGCATTGAAGGAATTGTTTAAATAACATAACAAAATCTCAACAATCAGACTAATACTAGTAGTATAAAACTTCAAAATGGAATATATTCTATTTATAATTCAACTTGCGAATTTCTTTCAAAAACTCTGAGGCGAAAATAAAGTCATTGAGTCGTTCATTATCGGTATGCAGAATCTCTTTATTCGAGCCTTCCCAGTTCTTCTCCCCTTCGTAGAAATAGATAATCTTATCACCTATGCCGATGACAGAGTTCATATCATGGGTATTGATGACAGTGGTTATCTGATATTCACGAGTGATTTCTTGAATTAATTCATCGATGACTATAGCCGTCTGTGGATCTAATCCTGAGTTAGGTTCATCGCAGAATAAATATTTAGGATTGAGCACCATAGCTCTAGCCAAGGCCACTCGCTTCATCATACCCCCAGATAGCTCTGATGGAAACTTATGACTAGCACTGGGCAAATTGACACGCTGTAGGCAGAAATTGACGCGCTCCTGCTTCTCCGCTATCGTCATGGCGGTAAACATATCGAGGGGGAAGCGAACATTTTCTTCTACAGTCATAGAATCGAATAAGGCATTTTTCTGAAAGAGCATTCCCATTTCCTTTCGCAGGACAGATTTCTCTTTCTGATTCATAGGGACAATATTTCGTTCATTGAGTTCTATCTTACCCTGATCAGGTACGACAAGACCTACCAGGCAGTTCATGAAAACGGTCTTCCCTGCTCCACTCTTTCCAATGACCATATTGCACTGACCAGGTGTAAACTCTGTAGTAATACCTTTTAGTACCTGCTGTGCTCCAAAGCTCTTTCTTATATCATGGACTTGTATCATCTTTATAGAAATAAAAAGGCTATCACAAAATTAGCAACAACTACGGCTATAGAACTATAGACCACGGCGTCTGTACTCGCTTTACCCAATTGAAGTGCACCGCCTTTTACATAGAAGCCCTTGAAGCAGGCGATAGATGTAATCAAAAAGGGGAATACGATAGACTTAATGAACATGAGTCTTACATACTTGGGTTGGAAATCATCTTGAAGTCCATATTTATATTCTTCCCAAGAGTAGTAGCCTCCTAGTTCTCCCGCAATCGCGCCACCAATAGTACCTAAAAGCATGGCCATAATTATCAGGGAAGGAACAATCATTAAACCTCCTAGAATTTTTGGACCTAATAAAAATGCTCTGGTATTGACACCCATTATATCCATGGCATCTATCTGCTCTGTAATACGCATAGTGCCAAGTTCAGTAGCTATATTAGAGCCTACCTTACCAGCTAGTAATAAGGCTGAGATAGTTGGTGCGAGCTCTAAGATCATGCTATCGCGCGTCATACTACCCATCCACCACATGGGGATGAAACCAAAGGTAAGTAATTTATTGCTAAACTGAACTGCTGTGACCGCACCAATGAAGGTACCCACTATAGCTATAATCCAAAAAGATCCTACGCCTATATCATACATCTGACGCATAGTTTCACGCCAATACATAGAGAACTTTTCTGGCTTGGCAAACAGCGAGCCTATCATGCTTACATATTTTCCGAATCCTTCTAGCGTACCTATAAAAATCATGAAATCTACCTACTGTTTAGGATAAAAAAGAAATTTCAAATTTGCCAATCTTTAATAAACTAGGTTTAAAAAAAAATAGGCAAGTTACTTATATCGCACCGCTACAACCATCTACCCTTGCTGTATTCCTACCCTGGGGGATTTGACAGGAGCTGGTCGTACAAGACTTGCCCGTGCAAAAATAAGAAATAATACTATTCCTTATAAGTTAATTTATCTATCTACTTTTAGTTTATGAGTTTCTATCACGTTCTCTCCGGTTACGACTTCTACAAAATAAATGCCTACAGGAAGATTTTCAATAGATAATTGGTGATAATATTTCTGATCTGGTTCTACCAAAACGCTTTTTCCTGAGATATTATAAACACTTAAACTCACTTTTTTATTTGATTTTACACTTAAAAATTCACTACTAGGATTAGGGTAAATCTCTACTTTTGTTTTTTCACTTGAAAGTATACTGCTTGTACCTCTGACAGTTATTGTTATTTTAGTGGTTGTTTGACACCCTTCCAAACTTTTACCTGTCAATGTATAGGTTATCGTATTATCTGGTCTTACGCTTAGTCGATTCGTATTACTTCCTGATAACACAAAAGAATTTGGACTCCATGTATACTCATCAGCTCCAGTGGCAGACATTGATACACTCTCACCTTTATCTATTGTTTTAGATGCTGGTGAAACCGAAATAACAGGCACAGGATTTACCGTGACATCAAATATAGCTGATTCACAAGTACCATCAGACTTTTTAGCATAAAATCTATATTGACCGGACGCTGCAGGTCTCAAGGTAAATTTGTTCATTCCATTTTTAGAAATGTCAGGTGAGATATCATTGAAATATTGATCAGCGCCTTCTGCTGTGATTTCTAGACTCTCCCCTTTGCAAATGGCAGATCCTTTATCTGATGTCAGAGTTAAGCTAGGATTACTAGTTTTTTGCACTGTATTGAGCCATAACCCTCTGCCATAAGTTGCCGCAAATATTTTTGAATTAGCAGAACAATCCCCATCGTAGACTATCTCCAAATCTCGCACTGGGGCATTGAGGCTAAGACCTTCGCTAAATAAAATCCAACTAGTCATAGTAGAATCTTTATAATAAACACCCGCATCCGTTCCTACATATAGAGCTTCTGGTACATTTTTATCTAAGGCGATGCAGTTTATAGATAGGTTAGGTAAATTTCCTGAAATATTCGTCCAATTAGCACCTAAATTAGTAGATTTAAATATGCGATTTCCTTTAGAAACATATATAGTGTTGACATCGAGATAACTGGTCTCTATATCCGTAATTTCACCTGTATTAGGAGGGGTTGGTAGACCAGTGAAAGTAGGTGAAGCTGCTAGAATGTTGGAAGAATATCTTAAAACTCCATCTTTCCAGCCACAGAAAACATAATTATTATTTACATTAGAAAAGCGCACAGCAGAGCCTTCAACAGAAGAATTGGTAGTTGCTCTGCTGAAAGAGGGATTTACAGTACCTGTGGCATTTTTAGAAACCCAAACATTCCTATAAATAGCCACTAAAATATTATCGACTCTTGGGTGCAGGTGATAGGGTGTAACCCATGGGCCTGGCCTTTCATTAATAGAGTTAGCAATGAAATTCCAACTAACCCCATCGTTAATAGAACGATTTAAATCACCATACTGTATGCATCCAAACATGACTCTAGTGTCAAAATTACTGATTTCACATTGCATTCCATCACCACCTAATTCAGCAGTCCAGTCGAATTTATTAGTTCCTGCGCTCGTACCATTGTCTTGCGATCCTGTGATAAATTTAGTTAATGAAGATTGACTAACGCCTAAGTTGTAAAATTGAGCAATGACTAATCCACTATTTCTATTATTAATTATTGGAAACAAGTTGTCAACTCCTGAGCCTGAAGGGAGCCTTTCTTCGGCAGTGTAATCTATACCTCCATCACTTCCTATCCATAGTTCATTGTTAATAGGATTCCTACCGATATAATGGATATCTGCATGAACCCATGGAATAGTCGCGCTGAATGACCAAAATGCTTTACACCTAAATGTTTTACCTCCATCGATAGATCGAAATACATTAATACCACCTACATAGACTATATTTGAATCTGATGGACTCGATTCAATGGCTAAATCATACTCTCCCTGACCTGTGGTACCGGTGCCATTCTGAGAATTGCTCAAAGGGTTATATACGGTTCCACTTAATTGAAGTGCGAAATTAGCTCCTTTATTGGATGATTTATAAAGTCCCTCCATACCTCTATTAGAATTTACTGCTATCACGTAGACTAAGTCAGGTTGAGCTCTTGTCACTGCTATAGCTAATCTTCTTTTGGATGCTGTAGTAAATCCACTAGAAACAATTGACCATGCATTTCCGCCATTTATACTTCTATAAAATGTGCCGCCTGCAGCTGCATATACGAAATTAGTATCTTCGGGATGATAGACTGCATCTTTAAAGTCAATTGCTGGCGAAGTTCTTACCCAATTCTGACCTTTATCGTAGGATTTAAATATTCCTTTGCTGGTGGCGGCTACAATTATATTATTATCCATTGAATTTACCAAAAGTCTATTGACAACGACATCATTGCCCATACCGGTATTCGATGGCGTAAAACTGACTCCTCCATCCATAGAGACATAAACTCCATATCCTGGGGCATCATTCGCATCTCTATCTCCTGTGCCAACTAAAATCAAGGGTGTAGAGTTAACTTCAGGAATAACGGCAATAGCAGAAACTCCGAATCTTGGTAGATCATCTGTATTGCTTTTTGTCCAGGATTGAGCCTTGTTAGTACTATACCAAAAGCCTCCTGCTGGTGCTCCACAGTATATTATATTTGGATCATTTGGATGATAGGCTATCACATTGATTCTTCCCACGCCGCGCTGCATAGAGGCTGGTGCAGGATTTTCAAAAGGACCTAAGGAAGTCCATTTCGGATTTCCACTTCTAGGTGTCAACGAATTGGCTTTAAAATTCGCTAATTCTTTTAGCATAAAATCAGCTGGTCTAAAACTACCATCTGGATTTAATTCTCTTTTAGCATTATCTGCCCAACGTTCGAATTGCTTGTGTCCTGAACCTCTCACCTTTTCTTTATTGGAGAAATAAAGGTCAAAGGCCCGCTTAGTCTGAAAGAAGTTTATATCTCTGCGAAACATCATATCCATCCAGTAAGGCTGATCAATAGTATCCTGCGTAGATTGTGCATTGAGATTTAAGGAGAGGATTCCAAGGACGAATACTATCTTGATTTTTTGCATCAGTAATTAATCTAATTATAATTTAATTTTCAATCTTTATGTCTAGTAATCTAAGTTATTTGACTAGTTCTATTTTAGTTAATTTTTTAGTGCCCTTTCTACTTTCTAGTGAGAGCAAATAAGTCCCTGCAGCTAAATCTCCAATATTCAATATTTGTTTAGTTTCGAATTGATTAAATTCTTTGACCATAGAGCCTGTTAGGGAGTATATTGTTGCACGCATTTCTTCTGTAGTTTCTATATTTAATTCATTGGAAGTTGGAATTGGATAAATAACGATATTCGCTAAACTTGAATTTTGCAATGCACTAGGTGGATTCGGATTCTGCTGAACATAAACAATGGCTATACCTTTATTAATGCATCCTTCCTGTGAGGTTACCTTAACGTTATATACTATATCTGAGTCTGGTTTGACCATAATCATATTAGCGAGATTGGTACCTGAAATATATTTTTTAGGAGTCCATTCGTAAGTAACACCGCCTGTAGCTGATATCTGAAAAGAATCGCCTCTTTTTATAGTCGATATAGTTGGAGTTATAGTTATCGTTGGAATTGGATTTACATCTATGATGATTGAATCTTTTCCTTGGCAACCAAAACTATTTATACCTGTGACAATGTACTTAGTAGTAGCCACTGGTGCAATGATAAATGAATCAAATTTAGGTTTGGTAGTATTATAAATAGGATCTATATAATAACTAACTCCCCCTGTAGCCTTGATAGCTATTTTTTCACCCGGGCAGATAGCATTAGATACATTTTTAGTGGCAATAACAAGGGGCAATGGCCTTATAGTAATAGGTATATCCAACGTATCAAAACAACCGACTGTTTCACCGATTACTTTGACGATAGTGGAAGTATTGGTCGATATACGAACAGATTTTGCATATTCACTACTTACCAAATTTGCTGGCAACCATTTCACCGTATCTGCACCAGAAACTGCCAAATCAACAACTGATCCAAGACATGCTTCGGTTTTACCTACCAGATTAAGATTAGCTTGAACTGTACCTACATTTATGGTTTTAGAAACTGAAGTAGAGCAAGGTCCGGTAATACCCTGAATAGAATAAATTCTAGATGAAGTAGGAGTGCATACAACTGAATTTCCGATAGTGGTATTTAAAAAAGTAGAAGGACTCCATTTAAACGTATCAGCACCACTAGCTGTAAAAGTGACTGATTTACCCAAGCATACTACATTGGGGCCGCTGACAAAAACCGTAGGTTTTGCAATCATAGTAAAATTAATTGAATCTCGACTAGCAGCACAATAACTTGTATCTAGTGTTCTCAGCATGTACTTTCTAGATTCTATGGGTTTAAAAATAAAACTTGAGGACGATAGTGAGGTAATCCCTATCGCTGGACTCCAAACTAGACTAGGAATGCTATTGTTTTCATTTACTATCATACTATCTCCGATACACATAGCCTGATTAAAGGATTTAGATAAACTAAAGTTAGGGATTGTTTTGACGAGGACAGGCAATGAGAATTTTACATCACAAGTCCCACCTTTAACTAGACGAATATTATAAGAACTTGTAGTTGATATTTTTATCCTTTTATTTGTTGGAGACAAATCGGTAATTCCACTTAAAGGACTCCAAAAGACAGTATCTACACCAGTAAAAGAAATGATAGAAGAATCGCCATTACAAATCCGGGTATTTCCTGCTAAGGTATAGGTAGGACTTGGCTTCATTCTTATCGTGACATAGGTAGTATCAAAGCAGCCAGCATTTATATCTCCTATAATCATATAGTTAGTTTGTACCGTAGGATTTACATAAGCTAAAGAGTCGTTAAGCTTAGAAACATTGGTATTTGGAGTAAAATTATAATTCTGCATTCCCCCAAGGCTAACTAGGACACTATCCCCTGGACAAATGGTTGTATCATTGATAGTCTTTAATGTTAGATTCCCTTTACTACCTACATTTATTATATTCGGTTTAGATATCATGCAGAAACCACCGTATGGTTTAGAAGCCTTCAGGGTAATGGAATAATTTCCAACTGCATTAAATACGACAATTGGATTTTGAGAATTGCTATTGGTAGCACCAGCATAAGTAAAGGTGGCTGGAGTAATAATCCACTCATAAGTGATAGGAGCGCCGTTTGATCCAGGAATCGTTGTATTGGTTATATTTACAGGCAGTGAAGCACATGAACTAGCTGGAATAGTAAAATTGGGATTAGGTTGTGTCTCTGATATTCTCAAGTCTCCCTTCCAAAGGCCTCTGCCATAGGTAGCAGCATATATCACTGATCTATCGGTGCATACAGTATCATAGACGATTTCTAAATCCCGAATCTCAGAACCTACAGCCATACCAGTATTGTAGAAAACCCAATTGGCCATTAATGAATCTTTATAATAAACACCCGCGTCTGAGCCTACATATAGACCTTCTGCAGAGTTTTTATCTAAAACAATACTGTGCATAGGAATATTAGGCAGGGTGCCAGATATATTGTTCCAACTAGTACCTCTATTGGTAGATTTATAAACTCTATTGCCTGATGTACAATAGACGACATTTTCATTATTAAAACTCGTTTCGATATCGCTAATTCTGCTACCTCCATTAGGATTAGACATAGTGACAGACGTCATAGGACTAGCTAAAATATTGGCCTGTCTAAAAACTCCATCTTCCCAACCTAAAAATACTAGGGAATCATTAACATTAGAAAATCGAATAGCCGATCCGTCTGTTGTTTCCCCAGTAGTAATATTGCTAAAAGCAGGAACACCAGCGGTTACAATATCTTTACTCACTCTAGCATCTTTATATAATACAACCATGATGTCATTTCTTCGCGGATGCAGGTGACAAGGTGCTGCCCATGGACCAGGCTGCCCTGGAACCGTAATGTCAGTCCACGAAGTTCCATTATTTGTTGATCTTCTCAAATCACCATATTGCACATTACCAAAAAGTACAGTAGTATCAAAATTACTAATTTCACATTGCATACCATCCCCTCCTACTCTAGCTATCCAGTTAGTCGGAGTACTACCTACTTTTGTTCCATCATCTTGAAATCCCGAGATAAATCTAGTCTTGGAGCGCTGGGAAACTCCTAAATTATATATCTGTCCAATAGATAATCCATTGTTTCTACTTGTGTAGGTCGTACCATTATTGTTTGTAAAATCTACTCCTCCATCACTTCCTACCCAGATTTCATTATTAATAGGATTTCTACCAAAATAATGTATGTCTGCATGTACGTAATCTATACCACCTTCACTTCGCCAAGAAGCACTTGGGGTCCAGGAATTACCTCCATTAGCCGATTTAAAAATATTGATACCCCCTACTAAAACGAAATTAGAATCTGTAGGACTACCGATAATAGATAAATCATACCAGCCTTGACCTCTAGTATCTCCACCACCTATATCTCCACCTAAAATATTAAAAGCGGTTCCATTGATTCTTTGAGTAAAACTAGCACCTTTGTTGGATGATTTATAAAATGCTTCTAGAACATGTGTTCCTGACCTACTAGCAACTAAATATACAATATTCGGATTCGCTTCAGTTACGGCTATTTCGATTCTATTTCTATTGACCGCATTCAATCCAGAAGTGACCATAGTCCATGTGGCACCAGCGTCTGTTGAACGATAGAAATCAGCATAAGGACCCCACATACCAAATCTTGCAGCATAAAGTGTCATGGTATCACCTGGACAATACTTAATATCTTTAAAATAATTAGTGCCAGCAGTTGCTCTTTTGGTCCAGTTCAATCCTTTATTGTATGAAACATAGATTCCATCATCCACAGCTGCGTATATCGTACTATTTCTTTCAGGATTTACAGCAAAGCGTGAAACTACTTTATTACCTATGCCAGTATTAGAATTAATAAAAGATAAACCACCATTAGTAGAGCGCCAAACTCCTATACCAGATGATACATCTCCATTTTTATCACCCGTACCTATCAGAATTACAGAGTCTGCAACTCCAGGAATATAAGCTATATCTGATATTCCCAGTGAAGTCAACGTTAAATTATCATTGCTCGCAGTCCAATTGGCTCCTTTATCTGTCGTATACCAAAACCCTCCTTGAGGTGCTCCTGCATAGATAATATTTGGATTGGTATTATGAAAAGCGATAGCATTCACTCTGCCTACGCCTGCATGCGGAAATAAGCCTGAATAAGTCAATGTGGCGTTATAGTTTGGACCTAGATTAGTCCATGATCCAGTGGCTGAGCGCGGAGTTAGATTATTTCTAAAATATTTTTTCATTTCTTGGTTCGTTCTATCTGGCGCAGGAAAACTACCGTCCGCATTAACTTTTTGTTTCCAATTATGATACCAGCGCTCGAATTGTTTGTATCCAGTTCCTTTCTCTTTCGGTTTATTGGAAAAATATAAATCAAAAGCACGTTTCGATTTATTGATATTGATACTATGATCAAACATCATGGCCTGCCAAAATGGATTATTGATAGTATCTTGTATGGTTTGACTTTCGAGTGCCAAAGACAAAAGAAAAAAGTTTATTAGTAAGACAATCTTATTCATGATAGGGTTTAATTATTTTATAATTTCAATTTTAGATATTTTTTTTCTTTTGCTACCCGCTTCCATGAGCAGGGTATATTGCCCACTCGCCAGATGGTTAATATCCAGTCTCGCTTTAGGTTCTGTTATGGTCTGACTTAAAACCAGAGCACCTTGAATATTATACATCTTCATAACAAGTAGTTCTGGAGTCTCTATAGTGAGAAAATCCTTGGCTGGATTTGGATAAACTAAAATCTGTCTCAGTATTGTTGAAGAAATAGCACTAGGTGGATTAGGGTCTTGCTTTACATAAATGATAGCCAATCCTTTAGACTTACAGCCATCAACTGAAGTGACCTCTACTTGATAAATGATATCTGAATCTGGCTTAACTAAGATTTTATTACTTGTTTGACTACCTTTGATATATTTTGTGGGAGACCATAAATAATTATCGCCTCCACTAGCTATTATCTGCAAGGAGTCCCCTTTTTCCAAAGTGATGTTGGAAGGAGATATAGTCAAACTGGGTAAAGGATTTACAATAACTGATATAGAATCCATACTTTCACAACCATATTCATTAGCACCGAAAACTAGGTACTTAGTAGTTGCCAATGGAGCTAATCTGAATGAATCATTTTTAAGTTTAGTTGCGTTGTATAATGGTTTTAAGAAATAGTTCTTGGCACCTGAAGTTCGAATTAGAATACTCTCTCCAGCACATATAGGACTTTGATTTTTATTGAGGATACTTACGCTCGGAATCGGTCTTATTTTTATTGGAATTAAAATAGAATCTCTACAGGTACCTGTGCGCCCCACTACCTTTAAAGTAGTGTCTTTTTCAGAGTTAACAAGCACAGTATCACCATTTTCATCGGTTACTAAATTTGGTGGATACCACTGTAAAGTATCTGCTCCCTTTATATATAAAATTAATTTACCACTACCCAGACAGGCTTCCGTCCGGCCTGTATAACTAAGTTTTAAGGATGTAGTCGTTACCGTAATAGATTTAGTAGCCGTATTTGTACATTTACCGTCTGATCCTGTGATGGTATAATTAATGCTAGATCCAGGACTACAAATTACCGTATCCTTATTAGATGCGCTGAGAAAAGTGGCAGGAGACCATGTATAGCTTATTCCACCCAAGGCAATAAGTCGAAAACTGGAACCTGAACATACAATGGACGGACCTGAAATGCTTAAATTAGGCAATGAAAGTACATTGATCTGTATAGAATCCTTGCTAGCAGGACAGAAATTTGTATCCTGTGTGGTGAGATAATATTTTGTATTCACAATAGGGTTAAATTCAAACACATTTATACCCGCGTTGGTCACATTTGTGGCTGGTGACCATACGCGCATAGGAATAGAATTATTTTCACTCACACTTAATACTCCACCTTTGCAAATTTCTTGAACACCTGTTTTGGATAAATTAAAATTGGCATAATTAAGAACGGTAATAGGTAAGATAGTTTTTACATCGCACATACCTGCTTTAACCAATCTTATTGTATAATTTGCACTCGTGCTCACCTTAACTTTCTGCTGTGTAGGACTCAAATTAGTTATAGAAGCACTAGGAGTCCAAAAAGTAGAATCTACGCCAGTAAACTGTATCACAGTAGAATCTCCTTGGCAATACTTAAGAAGCCCTGATTGTGTATATGTAGGATAATTACGAACATTTATGGTGGCATATACTGTATCATGACATGCGCCATTATTATCACCTATAATGGTATAAGTTTGATTAGCTGTAGGTTTAATATAGGCAAAGGAATCATTAAATATATTCACACCAGCAGCAGGCTGAAACGAATAATTTTGCATACCTCCTAATCTCACTAATGCGCTATCTCCTGCGCAAACAGTAGTGTCAGAGGCCGACTTTAAGGTCAGATTACCACTCGTGCCAACCGATATAACTGAATCTTTCTTTATAGTGCAGAATCCGCCATAGGTTTTAGATACTTTGAGCGATATGGTATACTTGGCACTTTGATTAAAAATAATTACAGGGTTTATAGATGTATCTGTTGAGCCCGCTTGATAGCTATAGGTATTCGGCTGAATAATCCATTTATAGCGTGTGGAAAGACCATTATTGGAAATACTAGTCACATTGCTCGTAATTTGAACAGGTATGCCGGTGCAGGCGCTTGCTGCAATAGAAAAATCAGGATTGGGTTGTGTCTCAGATACACGCAAATCTCCTCTCCATAACCCTCTGCCATATGTACCTGCAAATATCACAGAGTTGGAGGAACATAGCGTATCATAGACTATTTCTAAATCTCTTACCTCCGTATTAATAGGGAGCCCCGTATTATAGTAGATCCAATTAGCCATAAGAGAATCCTTGTAATAGACACCAGCATCGGTGCCTACGTATAATCCTTCGGGTGAATTTTTATCCAAAACAATGGAAAACATAGGAATATTAGGCAAGTTAGCTGAAATGTCAGTCCATGTGCCACCTTTGTTTGGGGACCTATAAATTCTATTTCCACAGGCAGCATAAACTACATTTTCATTGTTGAAGCTTGTTTCAATATCTCGTATTGTATTGTTTGCCGGTCTGGACATGGAGTCTACCTTTATTGGACTTGCCAATATATTAGCTACTCTAAAATTCCCATTGGTCCAGCCCATGAAAACTAAAGAATCATTTACGTTAGAAAAACGTAGTGCATTTCCAGTACCCGTAACACCTGAAGTGAAATTGGCAAAAGTCGGATTCGCAGCTGATACTATATTTTTACTAATAATTCCCTGCGTATAGAGTATAACCATGATATCGTTTAATCGAGGGTGCAGATGGCAAGGTGCCGCCCATGGACCGGGACCACCTGGAATGGAAGCCGCTAATCCTTGCCAGCTAGCTCCATTATTTTTAGTGCGACGCAGACTACCATATTGAACATTTCCAAACATGACCGTGGTATCAAAATTACTAATCTCACACTGCATACCATCTCCTCCAAAATTGGCCGTTTGCCAGCTAGCGCTATCCGAACCCCAGCTCGTTCCATTGTCTTGAGCTCCAGTGATAAATTTGGTTTTAGACAATTGAGAGACTCCAAAATTATAAAACTGTGAAATGGCTAGTCCTTTATTCCGTATTGTCCAAGAAGTTCCATTATTGGAAGTGGTATAAACTCCGCCATCATTGCCACTATAGAGCTCATTATTCAGAGGATTACGAGCCAAATAATGCACATCAGCATGCACAAATGGTGCGCCGCCGCCAAACCAATGTGAAATAGCTGACCACGAAGTACCTCCATTATCGGATCTAAACTGAATGACTCCACCTACTGCTACCATATTTGAATCCTGATCATTACCTGTAATAGCAAGATCATACCATCCTTGACCGCCTGCGGCAGAGCCATTGGTATTTGATCCAAGTATATTGAATGAACCTCCCATTCTGACTGTAAAAGATAAACCCTTATTGGAAGATTTATAAAAAGATTCTAATCCATTGGTGCTCGCATTACTAGCTACCACATAAACAATATTAGGATTAGCAGCTGTCACGGCTATAGCCAATCGATTTCGACCTGTGGCTGTAAAACCTGTATTGATAGACGTCCATGTATTTCCTGCATCAGTAGATCGATAGAACAAGCCATTCTGCGTAGCATAAAGCGTCATAGTATCTCCGGGGCAATACTTTATATCTTTGAAATTACCTGCACTAGATCTCTGTATCCAGTTATTTCCTTGGTTATAGCTCACATAGATGCCATTGTCTACTGCTGCAAAAATAGTATTCTTATTGAGAGGGTTCTGAGCAAACATACCTACTGTGCGATTTCCAATACCCGTATTAGATGAAATAAATGAGACTCCTCCATTGGTAGATCTCATAACTCCTAAACCATTGGCATCTCCTGCATCACGGTCGCCTGTACCAATAAGAATCACAGAATCTGTAGCAGAATTTTGTATATATGCTATAGCTGATACTCCAAGTGTAGGCAAGTCGTCCGTGGTCGAAGTCCAACTAGCTCCTTTATCATAGGTTCTCCAAAAGCCGCCTTGCGGCGCCCCAGCATAGATTATTTTTTCATCACTTGGATGAAATCCAATTGCATTTACTCTGCCAACTCCAACAAACTCGCCTACTAGAAACGGATCATCAAAGGGTCCAAGATTTTTCCACGCACCAGTGCCAGACCGCGGGGTCAAATTATTTCTTCTAAATTTTCTATATTCATTCAGCGTATGATTTGGCGCAGGGAAACTACCGTCGGGGTTTACTTTCATAGACCAGTGATGGTACCAACGCTCAAATTGCTTATAACCAGTTCCTTTTATTTTAGCTTTATTGGAGAAATATAAATCGAATGCGCGTTTTGCCTTGTGTATGTTAACAGTACGATCAAACATCATCGACTGCCAAAAAGGCTTATCAATAGTATCTTGTGTTGATTGAGCTCCGAGGCTAAAACTAATCGCAAAAGTGATCAGTAATATTAGTTTTTTCATATTTTATTTTGTATACTACAAATTTAGTAAATTCTTACTAGATTATAGAAAAAAAAACAAATAAAAATATTGAAAATTATTAGATTTATGAATACTCTAAACGTATCAATTAATTATTACATTTTTTCGGGCAATGGTACTCCTAGTATAGTGAGCGATTTACTCAAGACTTGATTTGTTAAATTTGTCAAAAAGACTCGAAAATTTCTTTTTTCTATGTTTTCCTCTTTTAAAACTGAAACTTGAGCATAGAAACGATTATAGATCTTAGCTAAATTTAAGGTATATAGGGCTAATTCAGCAGGATCTAAAGCTTCAGCACAACGCAGTAAACAAGATTTGAAACTACTTAAATGAAGGATTAAGTCTTCTTCTTCAGCAGCTAATTCTGTTGCCATCTGAGCATTAAGTTTTCCTTCCCATCGGCTTAATAGTGACTTAGTTCTCACATATGTGTATTGGATAAATGAACCTGTATCTCCATTAAGATCTACAGCCTCTTTAGGATCAAAAACGATATTTTTAGTAGCCGTAACCTTGAGTAATGCGAATTTCAATGCGCCCAAACCTACACTTTCTGCTATCTCCTTCAATTCTTTTTCTAAAAATTGTTCAGCTTTACCACTCTCAAGTGTCTGAGATTTAGCTTCCTCCACGACGGCATCCAGTATCATATCCGCATCAGCGGGTGTTCCCTCCCTAGATTTGAATTTAGAGCCATCTTTTCCTAACACCAAACCATAAGATAAATGATATATATCCTTGGAAAAAGGCTCCTGCATAGCCTCCATAATGTACTTTAGTACTTTGAAATGATAATTCTGCTCATCTCCCACTACATAAATCATTTTGTCCATGCGGTAGTCATCAAATCGCTGCTTGACGAGTGCCATATCTTGAGTAATGTACAATGAGGTACCATTAGACCGTTGTAAAAACTTTTTATCTAAGCCTTTATCAGTTAAATCAATATAGATAGCTCCAGTCTCATCTTTTTGGAATACTCCACTTTGGTATCCTATTTCTACTATATCTTTTCCTTTTTTGTACTCCTGACTTTCGTAGTAATCCTTTTCAGAATCTATACCAAGTCTAGCATAGGTTTTTCTTACTCCATCGTAGAACCAGCCATTCATTAAGTTCCAAAGAGCAATAGCTTCTATGTCTCCGTTCTCCCATTTTATTAGTAGGTCATTTGCTTTTTGAAATATAGCCGTTTGAGCCTCTGCTTCTTCCTTTTTCATACCTTGGGCTATGAAAGGCTGTGCTTGGCGGCTACATTCAGTGCTAAACAAGACATAAAATTTACCAACAAAAAAATCACCTTTAATACCCTCAGATTCAGGAGTGGTTTGATTTCCATATTCCATATAGCCGACCATACTTTTGCAAATAGCGATCCCTCTATCGTTGAAAATATTAACCTTGTGCACATCATGACCTACTTCTTTCAAAATAGCAGCTACGGCGTAGCCAAGAAACATATTTCTTAGGTGTCCGATATGAATGGGCTTATTGGTATTAGGCCCACAATACTCCAATACTATCTTTTTTAAATCTTTAGATTCTATCTTTAAATCAGAGTTATCTTGAATTAAAAGTTGAAAGGCTTTGGGAGAAAGCCGGAGATTTAGAAATCCTTTAATTACTTGCTGACCTAATATCAAGTCTGAGGACATAAGATATATTCCAATCGCATTCGCTAAATCGTCAGGACTTTTTTTGACTAACTTAGCCAACGGAAATACCATGAGGGTTATGTGTCCCTGATGCTCTTTGTTGGTAGATTGAAAGATAAAATCAGATGGAATACACTCTGAATAGTTTGTTTTAAAAAATTCAATTAAAACAGCTTTTAGTAATCGATAAATTGATTCCATATTTCTATTATTCAGTTTTATCTATAGAATCGGACACTCCAGACAGATCAGCTAGCTCATCAGCTATAATCACTGGTACTTCGATAGGCTTAACTATATCTTGAGTTGCAGGAATTACTTCTGGTGTAGCTGGCTTTTCTTTTGAATTCGATCTTTTAGTCAGTTTCTGAAGAGTCTTCTGAATATCTGCCAATTTTTCTTCCTTGGAGGCTATTCTATCTTTCAGTACTTTAATTTTAGCCTCTCTTAATTGCAATTCGAGTTTATTATTGACATAATCTAACTTCTTAGAATTGTAATCTAAGTCTTTTTTATCCATATCTAGAGTCTTCTGCATTCTAGCTAAAGCTAGATTCAAACCGTCTATTCTAGAATTATTAACTCCACCCATTAACGTGTCTCTTCTTAATTTGATGCGATCATATCGCGATTGGATATCATCAAAAAGTATGTTTTTTATATCGCGTTTGATATCTTCAGTGCGCAGTTTGGATTGCATGGCCTTTAGCTCTTCTAGAATGCTTTTAAAATGAACCCCCTGCACTTCTATTCTAGTATCTATACTTGTCAATAGTTCTGAAAATTCTTGACGTATTTTCTCAGAACTCGCATCCTTCTCGCGTAATAATGATTCCTTCAATTTTTTGAGATGGTCGAAAACACCGTTTATTTCTTCCTTGAAATAGGCGAGCTTTTCTTGACTGATTTCCCTTTCCTTTTTGTAATCTAGCACTTTCTCCCAAAATTCTTTAGCCTCTTCAAATATGTCTGAACTGAAATGTTTTAATTCAGCTGCTTTAATTTTTATATCCTCTAATTGCGCATTAAATTGTTCAAATAATTTAGCATTGAGAAGTAAATAGGACCATTCATTTTGAAGTTGACGAATAGCTCCACTCTTTCCTTCTATCTTTATATTGTCAGGTAGCAGCGATTCTTCAGTAAAACTTCTGTTTTCTATAATAGTATTTACTGGGAATTCTACATCCTCTCCAGAGACAAATTTCTTTAAAATTAGATCTATTTCTTCATCCTTCATTCCACTTGTAGTGAAATGCTTAACCTCAATATTCATGCTATTAACATTGAGTTCTAACGCCACAAAAATTGCTTCGTCTTTTTGATTGAGTCCGCTTGTAGCGAATCTGTTCTTAGCCATAGTGTAGTATTTAAGATTTAGATAAACTAGCCAGAAGACTGCTTAAATAAAAATTACATTAAATGAAACGGTTTAAAATATATAACGTAATAAAAAATGTTGACGAAAGTACGAAAATTATTCTACAACCAGAACCCAATTATGTGGGTCAGGTAAAAGACCAGATTTAACACCTTCTATTTCGTGTTTCATTATTTGAGATATCTGCCTATCCATAAAGTCTAGATCATATTGCTTATCATGATATACAAAGCTTGCAATAGGATTGACCACAGCAGCAGTACCCGCACCAAACATGTCGCGGAGTGTCTTATTCTCATAAGCTATCATAAATTCAGTTACAGAAATTTTTCGTTCTTCGGCTTTGATACCTTTATCTTTGGCTAGCTTCAATATAGAATCTCTAGTAACGCCATGCAAAATAGTGCCCTCTTCTAGAGAAGGAGTGATTAAGGTATCACCAATTTGAAAAAAGATATTCATCGTACCTATTTCTTGAAAATATTTGTGCTCAAATCCGTCAGTCCATAGTATTTGATTGCAACCTTGATCTTTCGCTTCTTTAACAGGAAGTAGGGTGGCGGAATAATTTCCAGAAAACTTAGCTGCACCCGTGCCACCGGGAAATGCACGAACATACTTCTCTTGAATCAATACATTGACTGGCTCCGCGTAATATGAACCCACAGGACCAATGATGACTATATATTTATAATGATCTCCAATTTTAACCCCTAAAATGGGATCTGTACCGAAAAGAAATGGCCGTATATAAAGACTTGTATTGGCTATTCCCTTAGGTACCCAAGCGGCGTCTACTTTAATCAATTCGGAAATAGACTGGATAAATAAATCTTTGGGAACTGCTGGCATAGCAAGTCTTTCAGCTGATAAGCGAAAGCGCTCAGCATTGGCTTCGGGCCTAAACAGTAAAATTTTATTATCAGGACTTCGCTCTGCTTTGAGACCTTCAAAGATGCTCTGACCATAATGAAGTGCAAAAGTAGCTGGGTGCAAATCTAAATTTCCGAAAGGTTCAATACGACAATCTCTCCATGCACCATCATAATAATCAGCGATAAACATATGATCCGTAAAGGTTTTGCCAAATCCTAAACTAGAAAAATCTGTATTATCTAGATTAGTTCTCGGATTTTTCGTAATTTTGATGTCCCAATTCATGTCTCAAATAATGCTTATCAACCGTGTAAAAATTTATACTTCTATCCAGAGCAAAGAAATCCACCAGAAACCTATTCTATACTCTGATTCTATTTCCTATGAAAATTTAGGAAGTAAATTCTCTAGCATATGTTGCATTATGAACTGTTCTTCTCCGCTCTCTGAAAGCAAAGATTATAAAACTTTGACAAAGGTCTTTAAAAAACTCATGATGAATATTGAGAACATATATGTAGTCAATATAAATAACTCTAAATCAAACAATTTCATTCAATTTATCCATGAATTCAACTTTAGCAAAATATTTATATTTGGCGAAGATGCGCTTATGAATAATTTACCTGTAACGCTTGAAAAGCTAAAATCTACTTCATATGAAATGAAGCATATACTTTTAATGGAAAATCTAAATACCCTGACGACTTCTAAAGATGAAAACTTAAAAGCAAAATGCTGGGACTCCATTCAAAATTTTTACAAACAGTAAACTAGTTTTCAATAAATAGTAATGCGCTATTTTTAATTGATTTAGCAAATAAAAACCACGTTTAAAAATGAAAATAGACCGTTATGCAGGGATAGATATAGGCTCTAATGGTGTTAGACTTCTTATCATGAATGTATATGTAATTAATGACCAAGCGCATTTTGATAAAGCTATTCTCGTTCGCGCTCCTATCAGATTAGGATCAGATAGTTTCGTTAAAAATGAAATACAGGACGATAACATAGAAATGCTCTCTGAAGCTATGAAATCATTTTATAGCCTAATGAAATGCTACAAAGTAAAAAAATATAGAGCTTGCGCTACATCTGCCCTTCGTGAGGCATCAAATGCTCTGGATGTAGTAGAAACTGTCTATAAAAATAGTGAGATAAAAATAGACCTTATAGAAGGAAAGGAAGAGGCGAAAATCATCTATACTACACAGATAGCAGAATATATAAAAGATGAAAAAGGTTATCTTTTTATCGATGTAGGTGGTGGAAGCACAGAGCTCACTTATTATTATAAGGGGAAATCTAGAGCAAGTCGCAGTTTCAAAATAGGGACTGTACGTGCATTGAAAAACTTGGTAGAATACAAGGAATGGTTGGAAATGGAGACTTTTATTAAAGAACTAAAACTTGCTGAAGACACCGTAGCAGTAGGAACAGGTGGCAATATTAATACACTATTTAAGAAAAGTCAAAAACCACTAGGAAAGCCATTGACTGCCCGTTATTTAAGAGATATGCATAAAGATTTGAAGATATTGACAGTAGATGAGCGGATCATTCAATACAATTTTAATCCCGATCGCGCGGATGTCATTGTCCCAGCCTTGGAAATTTATACTACTATCATGAAAGCAGCTAAAGTAAATGATATCTATGTACCTAAAATAGGTCTTGCAGATGGAATCGTTCGAAGTCTATACGAGGGCAGAGAAACCTTGACTCTTTTTGATTGAACTGCGGATTTATTACTAAATTTGTAGTTTAGATTAAATCAATGTCCAAGTTTTTAAGTATCATTTTCTGCAAATGCCCAAAGTGCGGTATATCAGATATGTTTAAATATTCGTCGTTTAACATATTCAATTTTATCACCATGCATCCAGAATGTCCAAGCTGCAAAGTCAATTTTGAGCCTGAGCCCGGATTTTACTTAGGGGCTATGTATGTATCCTATCTAGTCAATTCATTTATATTTCTACTCACTGCGTTGATGCTGACGTTTTACTTTGACAAATCAATAATATTCACCTTTATTACAGTAGGAATATTGTCAATTCTGGTGCTACCATACACTTTAAGAATCAGCAGGGTTATTTGGCTTTATATTAATTAATTTTTCACATTATAAATTATGTTCAACTTAGTTATTTTCGGTCCTCCCGGCGCAGGTAAAGGTACTCAATCCGATAAGATTATTGAAAAATATCAATTAAAACATATTTCTACAGGAGACATGTTTCGCGCCCATATTAGTCAGCAAACAGATTTAGGAAAAGAAGTTCAAAGTATTCTCGACAATGGAATTCTGGTTCCCGATGAAATTACAATTCGCATGCTTGAAAATGAAATGTCTCAGTATACAGATGTCAAAGGATTTATCCTTGACGGTTTTCCTCGCACAGTAGGGCAAGCAGAAGCTTTGGATAAATTTTTAGAATCAAAAGGACAAAAAGTCAATCTTGTATTAGAACTGGAAGTATCACAATCTGAAATAGAACAACGTATCCATGAAAGAGGTAAAATCAGTGGCAGAGCCGATGATAGTGCTGACAAATTGGTAAAACGTATAGACGAATATTTCACTAAGACGGTTCATGTGTTGCCATATTATGAAGCTCAAAATAAAGTAGCTAAGGTCAATGGGATTGGTGATATAGAGACAATTTTTAATAATATTACAGTGGAGATTGACAAGGCACTTTAGGATTTTGAAAGTTTTGAATTTTAAGTTGGAGATGATACAATATAAAATTCCATAAAAACTAACAATTACAAATTAAAACTAACTAGTTTGGATAGTAACTTTATAGATTACGTAAATATATTCTGCCGCTCTGGAAAAGGTGGTGCTGGAAGTAGACATTTCCGCAAGGAAAAATTTGTTCCCCAAGGAGGACCCGATGGCGGAAATGGAGGAAGAGGTGGGCACATCATAGTCAAAGGAAATAAACAGCTATGGACGCTTCTGCACTTGAAATATAGAAAACATGTCCATGCCGATGATGGTGTGAACGGTTCTGGAGGCAATTGCACTGGTTCTGATGGAAAAGATCAAATATTAGAAGTTCCTTTAGGTACAGTTATAAAAGATACAGAAACAAAAGAAATCCTATTCGAAATCACAGACCATGACCAAGAAGTCATACTAAGAAAAGGCGGTCGTGGAGGACTAGGAAATACCTACTTCAAAACAGCTACCAATCAAGCACCCACCTATTCCCAACCTGGAGAAATGGGTGACGAAAACTGGACGATATTTGAATTAAAGGTGCTTGCAGACGTGGGCCTCGTAGGGTTTCCGAATGCGGGAAAGTCTACCCTGCTCTCCGTAGTATCCGCAGCCAAGCCAGAAATAGCGAATTATCCATTTACAACTCTTGTACCGCAGCTAGGCATTGTGAGTTTTAAAGAAAACTTATCTTTTTGTATGGCGGATATACCGGGTATCATAGAAGGTGCTTCAGAAGGCAGAGGTCTTGGACACCGATTTCTAAGACATATCGAGCGCAATGCCGCACTACTTTTTATGATATCTGCTGAATCAGAGAGTATCAAAAAAGAATACAATATCCTCCTTAAGGAACTAAAAAAATACAATCCCGAATTACTCGATAAGAAAAGACTCGTAGCGATAACTAAATGCGACTTAGTCGATGATGAGATTGAAGGTTGGATTCGCAAAGAACTCCCAAAAAATCTAGACGTCATTTTCATATCTTCACTTACTATGCGTAATATAGAATTGCTTAAAGAGAAGCTGTGGAAGATGATTAATAATTAATTGGCTGGAGTGATTTATAATTTTGTATTTAACTTTAATCAAAATTAAGAATCAAACTCCAAGCAATCAAAAATCCAGATAAAAAACTAGGGATAAATCCAGCAGGACTAACAGCTAGTGTAGCAGATTTAGAAAAAAACATACAAGAGCAAAGCAAATTTGTAAATACCTATATCCAAACCCAACATAAGCAAAAGTCTATTTTATTCGAAAGAATTTACCACATTTCGTTTACCAATGAAGAAATAGCAAATTATTTGCCCTCTATTTTCCTCGACTGATCCTTTATAATACCACAATACTCTTAAGATCTTTCGAAACCAATATGATTTTTGCCTAGCTTCTGAGCTGCTAAGGCCTTGCTAATCCACAAAAAGATAGACCGCTGCGCCTAGCTTGGCTAAGCGAAAGCATTCTGCCAGAACATCTTCTAAGAAAACTAAGTACTCCTCCGTATTGTAGAGATCAGATTCGAATTCGGGGACTACATATTTCTGATTTTTAAGCCCTCAGACGCACTTGACAAGGTATTGGAAATACGGAGGATCTGTAAATATCAATTTTCACTTTCATTCTTCATTTTTTTTAAAACCCGCTAGGCAGTCTAAATTACAGACTTTATTAATAGTCATAACTTAATACGTTCAGTTATCCTAATCTATGCAAGCGACTTCTTTCCCCAGTATAATTTTTCTTTGAGCGCATTCCAAAAATTACTTTCATTTGGCTGATATATATAAAAAGAATTTGGCGCCTTTCGCACCGAAATGATGTGCTGTGAGGTGATATGAGTCAGCCGCGAGTCAAGAGTGCATAAAAACTCTGGGGTCCGCCCTTTGATCTCAAAGCTAAGAACTGTATCATCTGGCAGCACAATAGGTCGTATATTCAAATTATGTGGCGCTATAGGGGTAATAATAAAGCTATTGGTACTCGGGTGTAGAATAGGTCCACCGCAACTCAGGGAATAACCAGTAGATCCGGTAGATGTGGAGATTATCAAACCGTCGGCTATATATTCATTGAGAAATTCTCCATTGGCATAGGCGGTGACCTCTATCATAGAAGAGGTATTCGCACGGAGAAATGTAAGGTCATTGAGGGCTATATTTTCATTTATAAATATAGGGATGTTGGCATTAACCTCCAGAAGCATGCGCTCTTCTATATTTTTAATTCCTTCTTGAAATTTGAGAATAGCTCCATAGGACTCTTCTTTATTTACACCCGCCAGAAAACCCAGTCTGCCTAAATTCACTCCCAACACTGGAGTCTGCGTAAGTTTAGTCAATACCACAGTATCCAGTATAGTGCCATCACCACCTAGGCTTATCATCAAGTCTGGCTTAATTTCTTTGATATCTATACAATTCTTAAAACTAGATATAGATTGATTAGCTAAATCCAACTCTTGCAGTTCTTCACATAGATAGAGATCCATGTGATTCTTTTTAATAAATTCAAGAAGAGTTAGCGCATAGTCTTTATGCTGCTCTTTTAGTTTTCTGCTATATAATGCTATTTTCAACGGAGGTTAAACATTTAGATAAGTGAGAAGATTTTCATATCTAGTTTTCAGATAATCATAGACTCCCGTTTCGTTGAAATAATTGGTCACTTGATAGCCCTTATTCTCAAGTATGCCAATGATTCTTTTGAGGTCGTTGTATTGAAACGAAAGGGTCAGTTCGATGATATTTAAATTCAAATATCGAGAATGAAAGGTTAATATTTTATTTCCCTCAGACTCCACCACTCTAGCTAACTCTGCCAATGAAAATTGATAACTTGAGATTTCTAAAACCAAAATAGCCGAATCTAAAGACAAGCTCATATGATCTTGGAAATAATGTATAAGAGATTGATAACTGAAGGCTCCTTGATAGACCCCTTTATCTACTATGAATACCACATTAGCGCCTAATTCCTTCATTCGCTGCAGACAAGTGAGCGGGTGGACATGGCTCGGCACTATAAATAAAGGCTCTAGGATGATGTCTTCCTTAGAATAATTAGCTATGACATCCTGTTCTAGCGCACCTAGCCACTCCCCTGCTCCGTTTATTAGGGGTAGATGGGAATGTATTGTGGCTTCCAAAGTAGAAGGAATATTTTCCAAAATAGGCTTAACCTCTGTATCGATATACTCATTCATAGTCTAAGGTGTGTATACTTTATCTAAAAATGGCAACATAGCCTCTGTAAATTCTTTCGGATACTCCATCATAGGAGCATGACCACAACCCTCTATCCATGATAGTTCAGAATTGGGCATTAATTGATGAAATTTTTCTGCCACGAAAGGCGGTGTTATAGAATCTTCTCTGCCCCATATCAGCAAGGTTTTATTTGTAATTGTATGAATGCTATGAAGCAGATTCTGACGCGTAGCACTCTTTGCCATTTTAATTATACGAATAGCATTAGATTTAGAATTCACTATAGCCTCTATTTCAGACACTAATTCTTCTGTTACGATAGATTTATTACCAAAAGTCTCTAATATTTTAGATCGCAGAAAATCTTTATCTCGTTTAGGATATTCATTTCCCAGAGAACTTTCAAACAACCCACTGCTTGCAGTCAATATTAATGACTTAACCTTTGAAGGGTATTGAATAGCGTATAGCAAAGCCAAATGCCCGCCTAAGGAATTGCCGAGTATAGAAAATTCTTTCAATCCCATAAAATCTACAAAACCTTTGATATAAGTCACCATACCATCCAGATTGGCCTGCTTAAGTTCGCAATCATATAGCGGAAGATATGGCATGACAAACCGATATTTATGACCAGCTAATTGCATCATAGTTTCAAAATTGCTCAAGGAACCAAAAAGCCCATGCAAAATTAGCACCGTAGGTCCACTACCTATTTCTGTATAATTATAATCTTCTGAAACCGACATCTATCCTCAATTACTCCGCATTACTAGTTTAACGTAAATTTAAATTTTATTTTTTTATGAGTCCTATTTCTAGCAAACGCTCTGTGAGATAATCTCCTGCTGTAATAGGTTGATAAGCGCTTGGGTGCGTATCATTAATACAGGAAGGCAAACACGTCAAATCCATTTCAGATACTGGATGTAGAAAAAATGGCATGGAGAATCGGCTGGTATGCCATTTATCACGAGGTGGATTCACTACTCTATGAGTCGTAGATTTCAACCTATTATTGGTCAGTCGCTGCAGCATATCACCTACATTGACTACAAAATGATTTTCGGGGGCATTGACTTTTAGCCAGCTTCCATCGGCAGTCTTCACTTCCAGTCCCTCAGCACTGGCTCCTACAAGAAGAGTTATCAGATTAATATCTTCGTGCGCTTCTGCTCTGATGGAGTTTTTAGGCTCATGTAAAATAGGAGGGTAATGTATCGCTCGTAAAATTGAATTACCATTTTTAATAAATGGTTCGAAATAATGATCTGCTAGTCCTAGATAAGAAGCTATAGCTTTGAGTAATATACTTCCGCTCTTTTCGAATCCACGATAAAGCGCCATACTCTGCCGATTGAAATCATGAATTTCACTGACCTGCACATTGGCAGGATAGTGTTCATTACTTACATAGTCTCCTTCTACTTCCTGTCCTATCTGCCAAAATTCTTTTAAATCTGGTGCATCAGATCCTTTAGCATGCTCTCTTCCGAATGAAGTGTATCCTCTCTGACCACCTAGTTCAGGAACTTCATATTTAACCTTAGTTTCTACTGGCAATTTGAAAAATGATTCTACACTTCCGTAAAACTTTTTAATCTCTTCCTCTGGAGTAAAGTGATTCTTTACACAAGCGAATCCAATATTAGAAAATGTGCCTCCTAAATCATTAATAAATTTTTTCTTTACTGCCGGATCAGGACTCAAATAGTCCATTGGATCGAGGTTGGGTATAAAGTTCATATATTTATGATAGATTTTTAAAAGAATAGAAACAAAGATAAGTTAGTTAATACAATAAGCCCAACAATTTTTACTAAAGCTGGTCTGGCGTCAGAGGCCTTAAACAATTTCTCTAACCATACACTAATGCAGATCACCAAAGGCGGCACAAAATATAAGCTAGCAAATGGATTTTGAAAATAATGAACGAGTAAAATACTATAAATCAGAATTGGAATGAGGCTTAATATCAAATACTTGTATCCATTTTTAGTAAAAATAAACTTTCTTTTCTTAGCCATAAAAGAATAAAAAACCAATACTGCTAAGGCAACAAACAAGACGCCAAGTCGCTTGATCATTTGAGTCACAATCTCAAACCCAGACTGCTTGAGATGACCATAAAATGGTGATTCCCGCAGAAAGGTATCCTTAAAATAATAGATTACTGTCTTCCAACCACCTGCTAACCCATATTGCCCATAAATCAGCATTGTTATAGATCCCGCAACCACAGCAGCTATGATAATGTAAGGGAATAATTTATAGCCTTTCCTCAGATTGACAAAAGCGATAAGAATAATCATAAAATTAAATACGACTCCAAACCAAGAAGAATAAGACATGATAGCTAAAAATAAGCCAATCAAAAAGATATACTTCACACTCCTGTATCGCTCCTTTATGAGGAGTTTTAGGAAGATATATTGCGAAATAATGAGGAAAGGTAAAACAAAAATGTCAGGGTGATAATTAAAAAATTGATAGCTCAGAATAGGGTAAGCGGTGAGATAAAGAATCATACCTATCCATGCATATGGACTCGTTTCCGTTTTAGCATGCTTGAGCGTAAGAAGACATATAGTCAAATAAATAAAAAAGGCGGAAACAGCTACTAGAGTGCTATTAAAAACATAATAACTTTTAAAACCAAACACAGAATTGAAACCAAATAAGCTGTAGTATGATAATGGTGGATGGGATAAATAAGCTATAGCGCTAGAATCGTGCACAAAGATTGGCACGAAGTGATGTTGACTCCATGCATGCGTTTTCCAATAATCAATAATACAAAGGGCCTTTTGAGAATAGTCTTGCGGCTCGATATCACCTGCATGAATAAGGGCTAGTACCAGAATCTGATAGGCTAATAAAAATATAATAACCCAAAGCAATGGTCTTTTAACACTCACTTTTAATGACACGATAGTGGTTAGTTTTTAGCGTTTACTTGAACTCGAATCCTTAATTTATACAAACCTACTCAATTTTTAGAAATTGCGCTGCGGTTTCTTAAAAATTAAGCTATATTTGCTTTTAAGCGTAATGGTATAATTTTTGATACCCAAAATCTATATGGCCAAAAATTCATTAAAGCAGGTTCAGACCCAGCAGCAGAAGCTCTCCCAACAGAATATTCAATTATTCAAAATGATGGAGTTGAACTTATTGCAATTTGATGAAAAAGTAAAGGAAGAATTGGACTTAAATCCTGCTCTAGAGGATATTGATAACTCCGTATCGGCTGAAAATATAGATAGTTTCGATAGAGAATTTTCACCTCAAACTAAATCCATAGAGAGCTTATCACTGGAAGGAAATTATTCCAATACATCTAGTTCAAGAGAATCAGCAGACCACTATGGTCAGAGCCATTCTGAGATAGATGATTCGGAATGGTATATCCCTGCCGAAGATAGCGAAACCCTGATGGCGAATCTCAATAACCAACTGACCTATCTCAATCTATCATCTGATCAAATGATTATAGGAGAGTTTATTATAGGCAGCTTAGATGATGATGGCTATCTGAGACGTTCTATGGAGAGTATCATAGATGACCTTAGTTTCAGACAGAACTTTTATACCTCCAAGGAAGCCGTAGCCGAGGTCCTAGAGTTCGTCCAGGATCTGGATCCTCCAGGGATCGCCGCTAGAAATCTTCAGGAATGTCTTTCTATTCAGCTTCGCAAGAAAAAATACACAGTACTAGTAGATCACGCATTAACTATAGTCAGCGATTATTTCGAAGACTATACGAAGAAAAACTACGATAGAATATTCAAAAAACTCAAACTAACTGAAAGAGAATTTCAATCAGTTAAAACGATAATACAAAACCTAAACCCTCTGCCCGGTCAGGATAAGGATAATACGCTTGGCAAATTTATCATCCCTGATTTCTTTGTCTATAGAAATGAAAATAAGCTAGAACTAGAACTACATTCCTATAATAAACCCAATCTGGTCATCAATAAGGAATTTGTAGATATGCTCAAAAAAATAAAAGCTGAGAAGAAAAAATCAAAAGCAGAGCAGGATGCCCAGGATTATGTAGCAGATAAGATCAATAAAGCTAATCAATTTCTATCACTCATAAAAGAGCGTCAAGAGACCATGGTTATTATCATGGAGACTATTCTCACTAAGCAGAGAGAATTCTTCCTCACGGGAGAAGAATCCAATCTAAAACCCATGACGCTAAAAAATATAGCGGATGTCGTATTTTTTGATGTATCTACCATCTCTAGAGTCACCAGTACGAAATATGTGCAAACAGAGTTTGGTATTTTCAGCCTCAAAAAGTTATTTACAGAGGGCATCATGAATGCTGATGGAGAAGAAGTGAGCAATCGAAAAATAATGAAGAGTATAGAAGATCTCATAGAAGATGAAAATAAATCAAATCCCTTTTCGGATGATGATATCACTATAGAATTAGAAAAAATGGGCTACAAAATAGCTCGTCGTACAGTGGCTAAATATAGAGAAAACCTTAAGATTCCACCCAAACATGCACGAAAATTAAATTCCTAATATGAACCTAAGTTTTGCTCGATTCTTTTCTGTCATTTTTCATCCTATCTTAATACCCTTATATAGCATATTGATTATTTTATATATGTTCCCCTATCGATATGTGCATGTGCCAGACAAGACGTGGAATGTGACCATAGGTGTCATTCTAGCAATGACTATGCTCATACCGGCAATTGTCATTTTAATATTAAAAAAACTGGAAATTGTTGAAGACTATGATATCAGTCTTCAGAAGCAGCGTATTTTTCCCTATCTCATCTTCTTTTTCTTCTATCTAATGACCTTTCTTACCATTCGGCCTAAGCTCAATAGCTCTTTGGTGTTTTTAGAAGATGCCTTGCTAGCCTCCGTCATGCTTGGCGCTACCATATCCCTCTGCCTCGCCTTTTTTCTCAATAATTTCCTAAAAGTAAGTGTACACACCATGGGGGTTACCAATTTATTTATGGTGGTATGTCTACTTTCTGGAAATACCCATCAAGTCACCTTCTTCTTACTCCTTATCACGCTCATAGCCATTGGGGTTACAGGCAGTGCAAGAATCTATCTACGTGCGCACACATCGCGGGAGGTATACTATGGGTTGTTCTGTGGCTTCATGGGCCAATTGATCGCTTTTCTGGCTTATTTTGATAAAGGGGTATAGGACATATTATTTTCCGCTTACTATTGAAAACCCTACCTCAGCAGCATAAAATTTCCTTCTCCAGCAACTATTTTTCCTGGTATAAAAGATTCTGCTTCGTAAGTATAATAGAATACGTCTGAATTCTGAGGTAAATCTTTATAATTTCCATCCCACCCAGTTTTTTCATCATTCGTAAAGAATATAAGTTGACCCTGTCTATTAAATATTTTAAAACTTACAAGTTTTTTGATACCAAATCCACGAGCATAGAGTATATCGTTATTCCCATCTCCATTCGGAGAGAAGGCTGTAGGAACTCGCACCACTATATCAGGATATAAACGAATCACGTATTTATAGGAAGATTTAAAACATTTTCTAAAATCCTCTATTGTTAGATTATACGTTACTGAATCAAAGATTCTCATCATTGGATTGGCACAATTTTCACACGATGGATTTTTCCATTTAGGCGTCCAAGTATAGCTCCAATAAGTATCATAACCTACTGGGAGGGTAATCTCTTTTCCCATTTCTATGATAGTATCCCAGGATCTTTCTTTACGAGGTTGAATCACTACAGCGTTTAATGATACAGAATCACTGCACCCATTGGGCGATGTAGCCTTTAAATTAAATCTAGTGGTTTCTGAAATCTGGGTAGATATCGGCGAACTACTATATGGTGAGGCATTAAAACTATCTGGGGACAAAAACAACTTTGAATTCGGTATATCTACCTGATACTTTATATCCAGTCGCTTGCCTAGACAGACAGAATCCACTTGGGCCGAAACTTTAGGTTTTGGAAATAGTATGATCGTAGAAGCCGAGCTATCGACACATCCCAGTGGACTGCGATAGGCGTATTGTTTGATTCTATAGGTACCAGGCTGCTGATAATTATATAGCATTAACTTATCGCTCGATAGACTTGTATCACCATTGCCGAAATTCCACTTGAAATAATCCGCTCTAGGAGCCGTATTATGAATACTGACAGGTCCTAGACAGTATGCTGTATCCGTTTTATTATTCAAATGATGTCTAGAAAGTGCTTCATAAACTAAGACCGTATCCACTTTAGCCAGAGGACAAGATTTGCCCGGTGCGAATACTATAAAACTAATAGGTACCGAATCAGAAAAAGCATTTGCTGTAGTATAACGATGTGTGACGACTCTTTCTATTCCACTTCGGATGGTTCCATCTCCGAAAGACCATAAAACAGTATCTACATCTACAGCATTAATTAATGTAAAGGTGATACTATCATTCTTGCAGATAGCTGGTTTATCAAGTGAAAGAGTCGCTTCTGGTCCATAGACGGTATCATGTATAGGTATTGTCAAAAAACACCCATAACTTGTCCAAAAAATTGCCTCGATGAGATTCGGTCCTTTATCCAAATCTATAGTAGCAGGATTCACCGTCCTAGGACTTCCTTTGAATAGATATTTAAATTCCAGAGAAGGAATAAAGGCGCTATCATAAAACTTGACTGTGGTGACTCCGGGAAAACACTTATTGGCAGCTAAATCAAATGAATTATCTATCTGAAGTCGAGGTCTAGGATATACGATAGTCACGTCAGTAAATGTTCTGGTACATCCTGTTTGGCGTCTTGTCTTTTCTAATTTTATGTTATGGATCCCAAGATTACTAAATTTATAATTCAACTGGTAAGTAGTGTCATTTGGAATCAAAACATTATTGACATACCAGCGATATTGATACTTAAGAATATCATTTTCCGTACTTCGAATATTGTGAGTAAGTTCCTGACAAGTGGTATCTGGCACGATTAGATCTGAAGTATCGGACGTGAAATAAAAAAACTTC
This sequence comes from Chitinophagales bacterium, assembly GCA_030832185.1. Taxonomy (GTDB): domain Bacteria; phylum Bacteroidota; class Bacteroidia; order Chitinophagales; family JADJOU01; genus CHPMRC01. The sequence goes on from JAURJQ010000022.1 coordinate 139,669, forward strand.
TCCAATACCTTATCTTGACAGTTTTTAGTATCTTGTATCTCCAGTCTAATTTTAAACGTATCGGCAAATCTTGTTTCTGCATAAAACAAGGTATTGAAATCCGTAGATACAAAAAACTGTGTATCGTTATTATTTTTCACGAAGGAGACACTCCAAAAAACATTAGATATGCCAAAAGGACTGGTAGAAAGATTTTGTAAATTAATCCATTGAGCCGGTGGACAGCTATCTGTATAGTCTACCTTAAAATCGATATGATTATCGGTGACTATGATTCTTTTCGTTATCTTATCATCACACCCATTGATATCACGTGCTATAAGGGCCAGATTCATGGTATCCTCCCAGATATAGACGGGTATAGAGTCACTAGATGTATACGGAGGATATTTCTTACTGGGGTTGCCCGGCTTAGCTATACTCTCCAGCTGCCAGGTATATCTATACCCTTGATCCATATCTGCATTTCTACTTTGGCTAGGGTTAAATGTATATGGAGTGCCATTAAGGAAGAGCGTTGGATTTATTCGACGACAGAAAAGGGTATCGGTAAAAATGGCCTTGACCTTTCTTATTTTGATGAGGGTAGAATCTTCATATCGGCATCCATTAGGATTTTCAGAAGACAGTTTGACCATATAGTCTATACTATCTCCTATAAATTTATGCCATACCGTATCTCTCAAGGTATCAAAAATATTTCCATCTCCAAAATTCCAGTTGATCTTGGTATAGATATCTGCCGTATCGGTTACGAAAAATTGAATACTATCTCTTCGACTGCATTTGAAATCATAATTGAGATTAAATTTCGGTCCAGAAATAGTCAAACTATCCATAGTGCTCGTGGTGCAACCCAATTTTTCCGCTATCAAATAGATATACTGTTTGCCTACATTATAAAAATTTTTATGCGTAAAATTAATCTGTTCGAAGCAGTTAAAACTCTTTTCCTTATCTGTCACAAAATACCACCGATCAAAGTTGCTGGAATTTGCCACAGCTACTGAAGTACTGTCTGATATACAAAAGTTTTTATTAGATATAATCAACGCCGGCAAAATAGAATCTGCTCTATACGTGTAAACAGGATTCACTGTATCGATGCAACCCAAGGTGTTTTTCACTATAGCATATGTTTTATAGGTGCCTGGATTTACGAATACATGATCCAGCTTATTTGTCTTGGTGCGCTTCACACTTCCATCGCCTAAATACCATATAACAGAATCGATACTTCCCTCTCCAAAGTGGTGTACAACAAAAGAATCTTTTCTTCCTTTACAACCTTTAGTGTAATGATTTACGAGATGTGGTCTAAATAAAGACTCCTGAAATCCCCTATACCAATCGGTGAACGTATGGACGCAATTGGTCTCTAAATTTCTAAAAGCTATTTTCGTGTGAAGCGTCAATGGTCCTCTGCGATAGTACTCATCTGTTTTTAATAATCGATCCAGACCATAAGGTAAAATAGTATCAGGTCCAGCTCTTGAATCACTATCATTTCTGCGAATATTGAAGCTATCGGTTCTAATCATGATCCCATACTTGTCTGTATAAAACATTTTAAAATCAATAACATCCCAGCAAGGCGTCCATCGCCTAGCCACAATAGTATCTCTAAATGGGGTTCCGCAGTTTCTACTAAATCTAAATTCTGGCAATGGATAGCTTTGACAAATATTGACCTTTTTAGCAACTGTAGTTTTACAAGACGTGTCTGCTTTGTTTATTTTAGTGATATACAGGTAGGCCCAGGTATCTATATTAGGATTATCCGCGTAGAACCCTGAGAAAAAAAAGCTATCCCCCACTAAAATAGTTTCTTTATTGAAAATATTCGCTCCCGACAATCTCAATTGAGATGAAAATTCATAGATAAATTTTGACGTATCTAAATCCTTTATTTTTATTTTACCGTAATATGGCGAACGACACACTCTACTGCTAGCTGTGTAGTCTAGGAAAGGAGTGTCTACTTTTAATCTCACGGTATCATAGCCTAGACAGCCATATTGATTTCGGGCGGCTAAAGTAATTGTAGCTAAGGTATTGGTTGTAAAAATTAAGTTAGGAGGATTGATATTGGTAGAGCTTCCGACAGTCGGCTGATCCCATTTCCATAGGTAGGTCAGGGTGGTATTGAGTGTGTCTTTAGATTTGTTAGTAATATTAGGGGTAAAGGGCACCTTACAAGCCGTAACAGGTGTCAAATCAATCTTAGCCCGAGGGACATCTAAAATTCTAAAAAAAGAATCTTTCTTTAACTCACCATAGCAGCTAGGAATGCTAGTATTGACCTGCATAGTCACGTAGCAGTAGTGTAAATAATAACTAGGAATGACATCTATTGCGGGACTACCTAGTTTTGATCCTCCATTTTGATATATCCATCGAACAACCGTTGGCGTGACCCCAGTAGGATAGCTCGTAATATCTTTTAGATTAAACCTAAAAGGAAAACAACCCGTATTAGAAGAATCTGTGGTGAAGTTAAAGTTCAATTTAGGGTGTATAGTAATAGTTCTAGTCAAGCTGCCTATAGTGACGGTATAGGTTCCTGGTAGGTTATAACTAAATATGGGTGAATCAATGGTAGGGGTGCTTCCATTTCCGCTATTCCACTGCTGACCAGAATGCGTATTACCTACCGTATAGAATTTAAATGTATCTGGGGCACAGCCTACATATCTATTAGACGTTGTATTAATCTGGGCTTCTAAACCCAAAATAATAAAACAAAATGATATGAAAAAACTTAACCCAATACCTTTCAAGGCTTTTTATTTATTTCAGATGAACTGATATACTATTTCTATTTCCACAGAAACAAATATAGAAAAAATAGGATAAGAATTGATGAAAAATCATGTAATTTCAGTTTATTATATTAGTTTTGTGAGAGAAACATGAAGACTTTTATAGCTATATCTTTTCTATTCGTTTCCTCGCACATTTTTGCGCAGGATTATACTAAAAACAAAATCCCATGCGAACCTGTTGTGTATCCTATTCAATTCTACTATATTCACAATCATCCTCTGCTTATCCAGAGAGACGGTAGTTTTCTCACAGAGATAAAAGATACATTAAACAAATATTTTGAGCCCATGTGTATTCAATTTCAAATATGTAAAATTGATACCATACATGATTATAACTATTTTGTTCTTGATGATGATCCGAACACCATTGAACGCAATGATATTCGCTCTATGTATTACAATCCAAAGGCTATCAACATTTATTGGCTCAGATCTGGAGGTGCGACGGAATCATTTTTTGGGCTTTGTGAAGAGAAGGATAAAAAGCCATATATTTTTATAAATCCGACCAATTTCCAGCCACCGAATAAAACGAATATTTGTGTGCAAGTATATCGGTATTTTGGATTAGATTATACGGCCTCCAATCCTAGTTCTGTAGAATTTGTAAATAGATCGAATAGCCTAATTACTGCAGATTCTCTTTGGGACACCCCCGCAGACCCAGGCACTATAAGCTTCCCTTCGCCAGATACCTTTACAATGCCCCAGGCCCCGCCAAGTATTTCTTATGTATATACCAATAGAAAAGATCCGAATGGGGACTACTATAACCCTATGGTTCTAAATCCCATGTCAATATATAATCTGAATCAAAAACAGCCTTGGCTCACTCATGAGCAAAATCGAAAAATTGTCATCAATGAGCGTAAGTGCAGAAGGCGATTCTGGGGATTGGAATAGTTTAAGAACGCTTTAGCCATCCTGTGATACTCATCCGAGTAACACTCGTTGGCAGGACCTCATGTTCGTATTTCCCACTATCAAAAAAAACCATTCTTCCTAGACTAGGAGCTATTTTGATGGTTTCATTTTCCTTATAGATGACTAGCTCTCCTCCGTCACCTTCCTTCCAATTCGCATTGAGATACATGATCATGGAGAATACACGGCTATCATTTTTAGAAAATTGATCTAGATGTTTTTTATAAAAACTACCCTGCTCATAGAGCGCATAGTGAAATTCAGACTTCATTATACCAGCATAGCAGGTTTGATTGAGATAGGAAATCCATAAATCAATTAATTCAAAAAACAAACGCTCAGAACTATTCGATGTGGTAGTCTCTAGCCAGTGAATTTTATCTTTTCGATAAGTTAAATCTTTATGGAAGTCTTCGTTTTGACCTATACCAGCTGATTTCATGTCATTCTTCATTTCATGTCCCGCCAGATTTAGAACAAGTCCATCAGATAGCTCCGATGATAGAAAATCACAGCTCTGCCCTACTCCACTATCCAGATAAGAAGCTATGAGCTCTTCAAAAATTAAATTCAATGTCTAGATAGACACACAGAAATGAGATGCATACGATTGTAATATAGAAAGAAATTACTTCCCGATACAGAATTTTCCAAAAATTGTTCCCAATATGTCTTTATCTATATCTATATTACCCGTAATATCACCGATATGGCGGAGGGTATTTCGGAGGTGAGAAGAAAGCAAATCACCTGATAGGTTTTGGATCATACTTTGTTTGACTTCTTGCAGAGAAATCATAGCCATTTTGAGGGATTCGAGGTGACGAAGATTGGATATAATGACAGAATTTTCAAATTTTGACACTTCTAGGATATGAGCCATTTTTCTTTTCAAATCATCTAGCCCTTGTTTAGTCTTGGTAGATAGAAAAATAATTGTATCACTTGTAAAGAGCTCCTCTTTCAGATCTATTTTATTGGCTACTTGTATTAGTTTTTTCCCTTCGCGCGCTATCTCATTCAGAAATGGACTGATGGCATTTTGACCATGTTCTTCATCTCTTATATCGTATATATGAATAATGATATCTGCTTTCTTGATAGCCAGTTTGGTTCGCTCTATTCCTATATTTTCTATTGTATCATCTGACTGCCGCAGACCTGCGGTGTCTATAAAGCGATATTGAATGCCCTCGATGGTCATGACCTCTTCTATCGTATCACGAGTAGTTCCAGCTATGTCGCTCACTATGGCGCGCTCTTCATTGAGCAGCAGATTGAGCAGACTGGACTTGCCGGCATTCGGATAACCTACTATGGCTACTGGGACACCATTTTTAATCGCATTTCCATAATTGAAACTCTCGATTAAATTCTGAATTTTGACTTCTAGATTCTGAACGAGGCTGGATAGCTCTTCCCTGTTTGCAAATTCAACATCTTCTTCTCCAAAATCCAATTCCAATTCGATTAAGGCCGTAAAATTGATCAATGATTCTCTCAAGGCAGCGAGTTCATTCGATACACCTCCTCTCATTTGATGCAGCGCTATGCTGTGCGATGCCTTAGATTCTGAAGCGATCAAATCTGCCACAGCTTCTGCCTGAGCAAGGTCTAGCTTGCCATTCATAAAAGCTCGTTGGGTAAATTCTCCTGGCTGCGCCATACGCACATTGTTCTGAATCAATAATTCTAAAATAGTCTTGATAATATAAGGAGACCCATGACAGGAAATCTCTACAGTATCTTCTCCAGTATAGGACTTTGGATTTCGGAAAACCGAAATTAAAACTTCGTCGACTATTTCATCTTCTTTCTTAATTGTACCCAACACAACAGATTGGCTTGTAATATTTTCTAGTTTTTTCTTACTAAAAAAAATCTTATCGACCACCTCTATAGCTTGCGCTCCGCTCAATCGAATGACGGCTATAGCTCCAGAACCTTGGGGGGTGGCAAGGGCAATTATAGTGTCATTCATTGTTCTATAAAATTTTCTACATCAGCTATTTTCATACTTTTTACTTCATCATCTAATAGTGAATACTGAAATGAATTCTTCACCAGCTGAATTATTTCTTTTTGTTCTAAATCTAAAGCCCTAATAATAGCCTCGAAATTAGCCATTAATTGTCCTCCAAAATAAGCGGGATCATCAGAGTTAATCGTGACTCTCAACCCTAAGTCCAACATTTTTTTAAGAGGATGGTCTTTGATATCTTCTACCACCTGCAGGGCAGTATTAGATAGGGGACAAACGGTCAGGGCCAGATCTCTGCGAATGATTTCTTGCACTAATTTTTCATCTTCCAGACAACGATTTCCATGATCGATGCGCTTTATCTTCAATACGTCTATCGCTTGCCATATATAGTCTGGTGGTCCTTCCTCGCCAGCATGAGCCAGAGGGATATAGCCTTCGGCTACGGATGCCTCAAAAACTCGTTGAAATTTCGAAGGTGGGTGCCCTAATTCTGATGAATCTAGACCTACGGCTTTTATCAGATGTTTAAATGGTTTCGATAGTTCTAATATTTCAAATGCAGACTTTTCCGATAGGTGGCGGAGATAAGACATAATTAGAAAACTAGATATCTCATATTCTTTTTCTGCCTGCTGACAAGCTTTGGATATTCCTTGAATGACTGTTTTAAATGCTATTCCCCTTTCTGTATGACTTTGCGGGTCAAACATAATTTCGGTATGCACGATATTCTGCTCTTTGCATTTGGTCAGATACTCCCATGTCAAATCATAAAAATCTTCTTCGTTTATCAGCACATGTGTGCCTTGGTAGTATATATCTAGAAAATCCTGCAAGCAGTTGAATTGATATGCATTGCGCAGCTCGTCAACCGAAGAATAAGGAATCTCAATACCATTTCTACTCGCCAATTTGAAAAACAACTCAGGTTCAAGTGTGCCTTCAATGTGCAGATGAAGCTCCGCTTTAGGGATTTTACTAATTAATTCTTTGATATCCATTTTTAGAAATATCAGCTAAGATATACATTCATATTTAGACCAAATTAAAAATTCATACTAAGGCTTTCTATACCCTATTCTAGTTCTTTCTTTGATATCTTCTGTTTGCTTATCTTTATTGAGCAGATAATTGAGTGCATCGAATACATCCTTGAATTTTTTATTATAAGTCAATTCTAGTTCTTTTACTTTATCCGATAAATCATGATGCGATAAAACTAAGTTTCGTATGTATACAAAGGCGCGTACGATAAAAATATTCACTTCTATGGCTTTAGGGCTTTGTAACACTGATGCTAACATCGCCGCACCTTGTTCAGTGAATAAATACGGTGAGTATCTATTACCGCCATGTAGACTTGAGGTGCCAGTTTGGCACCTCAAGTCTGACCATTCTTCTTTTTTTACTTCAATTAGGAAGTCAGATGGAAATCTTTCTTTATTTCTATTGACGGCTCGCTTAAGGTATTTGGTTTCTATGCCATATAATTCTGCTTAGTCATAATCCAACATTACTTTACTCCCTTTAAATTCAAATATTTTAGATTTGATTATTTCTATATCCATATATACTATATTAAAAAAAAAGGCGCTCCAGCGATCAATACAAATTAGAGTATTTCCTGCCTTCACGCCTTAGTGGCTAATTAAACTGCAAAAACTATGCTGACTCTTTGCTGCTAAATAGATTGAACTCGTTGACTACGATTTCAGTGACATATTTTTTAGTGCCTTCTTTTTCATAGCTGCGACTTACGAGTTTGCCCTCAATAGCTAGTTCACTTCCTTTTTTCAAAAGTTTTTCTGCGTTTTCGGCTGACTTACCAAAGAAAACCAAATTGTGCCAATAAGTATCTGTTACCTTCTCTTTCTTATCATTATAATAATAATCAGAGGTAGCGATAGATACGCGGGCTATTTTAGAACCTTTGTCTGTATTGATGATCGTAGGAGCTGCGCCTAAATTACCTATAAGTCTTACTGAATTTTTAATTGTGTTCATGTTGAGTGTAATTTAAATGGTTTGTAAAATGATTAATTTTTTAAAATTTGTTTATGTCTAATTGCAATTGACAGTGCAAAGATGGGGGCATGGGGTAACGGATAGCAAGAGTCTAAGTAATTGTAGTCGAATAAAAACATTTGCAAATGATTAAAAATGGATATATTTGTTTGAAGATAGCCATAAATTCACGGATTAAACAGTTGATTATGAATGAAAAACTATGCCTCGAATGCTCCAAAGTCTTAAAAGGTCGAGCAGATAAAAAATTCTGCGATGAGGGCTGTAGAAATCAGTATAACAATAATCTCAATAGCGATACGAGTGCAGAAATGCGTTCGATTCAGAATATTTTAAGAAAAAATAGGCGCATACTGGTCGAAGTTTTAGGTGAAAATGAAAAACTCAAAACCTCGCTTAAAAAACTAACAGATAAAGGTTTCCTTCTTGATTACATGACCTATCTTTACAATACAAAAACAGGTAGTCAGTATAGATATAGTTTTGAATATGGCATTATGCTACTAGAAGAAAATATGGTATTGATAGTGAAAAAGGGGTAAAAAAATCTATTATTTATAGATGAAACTTATAGATACATCATCTACTAATATTTTAGATTTCGCTTGATTATTGATATATACTTCAAATACGTCTCCTTCATACAAATCTTTATGGATAGGGTATGGAATAAAATATTCTATCGCAGACCATTGATTTAATTTTACTTCAAAAATATTGACAGGAATGGTGTCTCCTGAACAATTTCCCAATTTATTATCAATTTTACAAGATTTATTGAAAATAGTCACACCCTGACGCTTGACATTAAATGCCAATTCCGACAAGTGATAGTAGTAGTATGGAGAGTTCTTTAATAAAAACTTTCCTGATATTTTAATATATTGAAGATTGTCTAATTCTTTTTTACTTAGAACATGATGTAGGAGTACGGGAGAGTATTCCAAGTCAGAAAGATAAAAGACTTTGGAAGAAGATAAAGAATCAAAAAATGCAATACTATCACTTTCAAATGAATTAGATACTATCGTTCTTTTACTGAAATTTCTTAGGTCTCGCGGCTGTATATAAGGAATATCCATTGTCACCAAATCCAATTTGTCTAATTTGGATTTAAACAAAGTAGAGGCATTATATGCAAGGCTGGAATGTTCTGACCACAACTGACCATTTAATTGTTTATATGTGAATGCTAAATTTATATAGACAGTAGCAATGATAAACAAGAATAGTCCAAATTTAAAAACTGCCTTTTTACTGAGAACATATTGAATGCAAGCCGCCATAGGAAAGGCGAGAATAGCATAGATATTGATCATAGGTCGAGAGCCAAATCCGTTGACATACTGATAACAAAACCAAGAATAAATAAGATAACTATAACCAGAAATTATAATTATAGATACCAAAGCCCATTTTTTATTCATTCTATACATTATCAATCCAAATACTGATAAAAGCATCATGGGAGAATAATGCAACCAACCATTGTCTGAGCCAAACCAACCATCAAGAATATGTGGATTCGATAAATCCAACTTTTGACTTCCGTAACTATAGTAAAAGTAGCTCCCAGACATTATCTTCCAGTAGATCAATTGCGGAACTATTGGCAAAAATGCTATCAAAATTCCAACTAGTAATTTCCAGCGTTGACATTTTATAAATTGCCATTTTTCTATTAATGACTTTTTATCATAAACATCATACAATAGAGGGATGAGTAGTATGATGATATCTGTAGCTCTAATGAGTATAACCATTCCTATCGCTAATCCAATTAATATGGATCTTTTAAATGTTGGGTGCTCATGAAACGCCAGGCTCCAATAAATCACAAGTGCATATAGAAAAAAAAGTGGAACGTGCGACATACCATAGTGATAGGAGGTAAAGAAAAGCATATTACTTCCTAAAAAGATAATAAAGCAAACAAATCTTGCTAAATCTGAATTATAAAATCGCCTTAATGATAGAAAAGTCAACCAAAATCCTAACAAAAAATAAACTATGTCTGAAATTTTAATCCATTGGCAATAAACATTTCCAAAGCCATCTTGGCTGGAACCCATTAGCATAGACTGAAAATGAGCTATTAAAAAAAATGGAAGTTCCATTAGAGCTATACCTATAGTGTATTGAACTAAATGCTTATCCAAAGGAGTTTTAGGATTATTGTATGGCCCATTTATCACATAGTCTTTTATTCTATCTGGAATCACTCTATCGTTTCCCGAAGTTTCCATGTGAGTCAGATTATTGTATATAAAGGTAGATGGCAAATAGGAATAATATCCTAAAGAATCTCCCCCAAATATTTCATTATGAACTCCATAGCTAGAAAAGAAGTAAAGCCATACTAGAAGGCTCAATACTCCTAATAAGTAATTGATTCTTTTCAAAAAGGTGATATGTATTTATTACAAGCAAATATAAAATAGAATTCATAGGTGCTTAAACAATAAATCTAATGCCTTTAGACTTAGTAGGCTTATTTTTGCAGACATGAAGCTTGAAGAACAGAGATTACCTGAGTCTATATTTTTTAGTGCGTGCAAAACTATTTCTATAGAATTAGGAATAAAATGCTACTTAGTAGGTGGCTATGTGCGAGATATTCAGCTTCAAAAATCATGCAAAGATGTCGATATTGTTGTCATTGGATCTGGAATTGAGTTTGCAAGGCAAGTAGCTAAAAAATTAAATCCAAAGATTAAAGTCAATTATTTCGAAAACTTTGGTACTGCTCAGTTTATATATGAAGGAATCGACTATGAGTTCGTAGGTGCACGCAAGGAATCTTACCTTCGAGACTCCAGAAAACCTATCGTAGAAGATGGAACATTTGAAGATGACATAGCACGTCGCGATTTCACCATCAACGCTCTAGCTATTTCGCTCAACGAGGAGAATTATGGAGAGCTAATAGATTTCTACCAGGGAATGAGTGATCTTAAAGCTAAGATTATTCGAACGCCACTAGACCCAGATATCACATTTTCTGACGATCCTTTGCGCATGATGCGCGCCATTCGATTTGCCAGTCAGTTGGGATTTATGATCGAAGATAAATCGTTTGAAGCTATTCAGCGAAATGCTGCACGATTGGAGATCATTTCTAAGGAACGAATTCATGTTGAGTTAAATAAAATACTGCTAAGTCCAAAGCCATCGATTGGATTGAATTTGATGTTTAAAGCAGGATTATTGCCTCATGTAATGCCTGAACTGCTTCTACTGCATGGTGTGGAGCTCTACAAAGGAAAAGGACATAAAGATAATTTCTATCATACACTGCAAGTCGTCGATAATGTAGCTGAGAAATCGCATAATCTTTGGCTGCGCTGGAGCGCGCTATTGCACGATATAGCTAAACCTCAAACCAAGGCTTTTAGTGAAGAAAACGGCTGGTCATTCCACGGACATGAAGTTCTGGGAGGTAAAATGGCTGTCAATATTTTCAAAACACTAAAATTGCCCTTAGATCAACCTTTGCAATATGTTCGCAAATTAATTTTTCTCCATTTGAGACCAATCGCCTTGACTAAGGAAGAGATAACGGATAGTGCAGTTCGAAGATTACTATTCGAAGCCGGAGACGATATCGATGACCTTCTTATCCTCTGCCATAGTGATATCACGAGCAAAAATGAGGCCAAAGTTGCTCGATATATAAACAATCTAGAGAAACTCAAACTCAAAATAAAAGAAGTAGAAGAAAGGGATCATATTAAGAATTTTCAGCCACCAATTACAGGAGAAATAATTATGAAGACCTATGATTTAAAGCCTTCAAAAGTAATTGGCGATATAAAGAATCATATTAAAGAGGCTATACTAGATGGTATTATTAGAAATAATTATGAAGAGGCCTATGCGCTAATGCAAGAGATTGCAGCAAATTATATATCCAATGAACCCGCCTAATTTAGTAGCTATCTCCGGCCCCACAGGCATCGGTAAAACTAAACTCGCTATTGAATTAGCTAAGAAATTGAATGCAGAAATTATCTCATTTGATTCTCGGCAGATATATAGTGAACTGAATATCGGCGTTGCTAGACCGAGTGAAGAGGAATTGTCAGAAGTAAAGCATCACTTGATAGGACATAAATCTATACATGATAAGTACTCGGCGCAGGATTTTGTGAAGGAGGTGCATGAGTTACTAGATTCCCGTATACACGGGAACGACTTGGTGCTTGTAGGAGGAACAGGATTTTTTCTCTATGCATTAGAGAAAGGATTAGATGAATTGCCTGACATTTCAGAGACTACAAGGCTTAAAGTTCAACAAGAATTTGATCGATACGGTTTAGTGTACATGCAAGAAAGGGTGAAGGAAATTGACCCTATTTCTTATTCTCAAATGGAAATAACCAATCCTCGGAGACTACAGCGTATAGTGGAGATATGGGAAGAGACGGGAGATATCTATAGTGATTTGGTTTCCGGAGATTCCCGTTTGCGAGGGAATGACGGTGAAAAACTAAGACAATTAGAAATTAAAAATATTGTGTTAGATATTCCCAGAGAAATCTTATATGATAGAATTAATCAACGAGTCGATAGGATGATAAAATATGGCTTGGTCGAAGAGGCTAAACATTATTTGCCTAATCGAGAGTTGAATGCTCTGAATACAGTAGGCTATAAAGAGTTGTTTTCCTATTTTGATAGAGTTTTGACACTAGAGGAAGCCATAGATAAAATCAAGCAACATAGTCGAAACTATGCCAAGCGTCAGATCACATGGAATAAAAAATACCTAGCTCATGCACTATGGGTCAATTCTCTACAGGAAAATGTCGTCCAAAAAATTTTAGACTATGTCCATACTTGAGTCTTATAAAAAATTAGAGCGGCCGATATATTATCTCATACTTGCAGAGTTTCTGCTCCAATGCATCAATGCTACTTTTTTAGTTTTGGTCAATTATTATTTAATAAAACTAGGATATAAAGACTATGAAATAGCTGAATTTGTTTCCTATCGCTATATCTCCGTACTCATACTGGGTGTTCCTTTCGGTCTTTTATACAAGCGAATAAACCTGCTTCCGATGATTAAAATTGGCGCTTTACTCTTTGTGGCGAATGCTATCGCTATTATCTTAGTAGCACCTTATCATTCACAATTATTAATGACTGTTCTCATGTTCTTTTTTGGGGTATTTTTACTAATGTCTCATGTCGTATCACTTCCCTTTTTATTAAAAATCACCAGCAAAGATAACTTAAGTATATCATTATCGCTATTCTTCCAGACTTGGGGTGCATCCGTTATGACAGTTGGAATAGTTTCTTTTCTATATAATAAAATATTTACGAATTACAGTTCTGAAAAAACTATCATTCTAACGATATTCCTTCTCGCGAGTATCGCTATAATTCTATTATTCAAAATACCAAAAGATATAGAAATCAAGGCGAAGGAAATGGAAGATGTCGTCGATATAAAGCCCGATAAAAGTGAAACAAAAAATATTTTCTATTTACTTCTACCTACTCTAATTATAGCTATAGGGGCTGGATTTAGTATACCATTTTTTAATCTCTTCTTTTTCTATACTTACCAGATGAATTCTGATAGCTATTCGATTATCCTTGGTCTCTCTCATCTCATAGTTATCGTATTCATGATGTTTACTCCTTGGATTCAATCGAGACTCGGATATCAGAAAGGAATAGTAGGTATACAATCTCTTGGAATTCTCTGCCTTATTATTATGGTATGGGCTAATAAATTTTTCCCTTTATCCATAGCGTATATCCTTTCCGTAACATTTTTTATATTGCGACAGCCACTCATGAATAGTGCGCAGCCGATAATTACTAATTATAAAATGAATGTCATTGGTAAAAAAAATCAAGCACTAATAGGAAGTATTGAAGCCACTATTTGGTCGGGGTCTTTTTGGTTTAGCTCTATCATCTTTGCTGAATTGAGAAAAGTAGATCTTAGCTACGCCACTATATTCAATATTACCATTGTGCTATATATTATTGGAGCCTTAAGTTGGTATTTTATTATAAAAAAACTTGGCCCTCAAAATGAATAAAATTTTATTCAAAGCAGTTTATTGCCAATCTAGAAAAGGATACGAAGAGCGCAGGTAAAAATAAAGTACCAAAAATAGTCATAAAATAAGCTCTTTTCATGTTTGCTTTGAATTCTATATAATATTGATACTTGTATATTTTAAACACTTAAAACGAAAATGGTGCTGAGGAAACTTATAGGAGCTAATTCGCATGCAGAAAAATTAGCCAAGCATGAAAAGACTGAAACCTTTAACGAATAGAATCATAGTGAAATGCCGAAGTGGAGCATGGAGAAGTGATACTAAAGATATAGTAAAGGAAAACTAACCATGCTGTAACTATTAGTATTTTCGAAAAAAAAATTACTTCTTCCTCCCCATCAATATCCCATCACGGATAGGTAAGATATTACAATGCCAGTCGATGTCATCGAACATGATCTCAGTGGTTTTGAGGATGGCTTTAGTTCTATTATCAGGCTTCTCATTGAGTACTTGTCCGCTCCATAAGATGTTATCCACGAGAATGTAGCCTTTAGGGCGCACCTTATGTTTCAGAACTTCAAAATAGTTCGGATAATTACTTTTATCTGCATCGATAAAGACTAAATCTAAACTGTCGTTTTCCAATGCATGACAAAAGGGCAAAGCTTCCTCTAGCCTATAATCTATGATATGTTCTAATTTAAGTAATTGAAAATATTTTCGAGCTAGATACGCTATATCTTCATTGACATCTAAGGTTACTAGCTGCGATGTTGAATGCATGCCCAATGCCATACAAATAGCACTGTAGCCAGTATAAGTACCTAATTCTAGTACTTTTTGAGGCTTTAAAGCGCTGATAAAATGATATAAAAACATGCCTTGCTCCTTACCCGATAGCATATTGGGCATCGGAATAGAAGCGAAGGTTTCTTTCTCAAGCTCTTCTAACTCCGGACATAAATGATCCATTTTCTGCGAAATATAGGATTGAATATCGGGATGGGTAATATGCATGTGAAACTATTTTGGGATGGACAATGATTGATTTCTTAATTTTGCAAATGTAAATGAAATTATCAATCTGATTTTCACTAAACAGTTTAATAATTTCATTAAAAATCAACTATACCTTTGATATAAGTAAATTTATAGGATAAATATTATGAAGTCAACCAATCGCATTTGCCAGCTTTTCGGGATAGAAAAACCGATCATACAGGCAGGTATGATTTGGTGCAGTGGCTGGAAATTAGCCTCCGCCGTATCGAACGCTGGTGGCCTAGGCATCATAGGTGCAGGATCTATGTATCCCGATATCCTAAAGGAGCATTTAACTAAATGTAAAAAGGCGACTGATAAGCCGTTTGCTGTCAATCTACCCCTACTCTATCCTGATATAGACAAGCATATAGAGTCTTGTATAGAGTTTAAGGTTCCTATCGTCTTTACCTCTGCTGGTAATCCAAAGACCTGGACAGAAGTCCTCAAGAAAGAAGGTGTCAAAGTAGTGCATGTAGTTAGTTCTAGCAAATTTGCTCTAAAAAGTCAAGATGCGGGTGTGGACGCTGTGGTAGCCGAAGGCTTCGAAGCTGGTGGTCACAATGGCCGTGAAGAAACAACCACACTATGCCTCATTCCCAAAGTAAAAAATACAATAGATATACCCCTGATAGCTGCTGGTGGCATAGGCTGCGGACGCAGTATGCTGGCGGCTTTTGCCTTAGGTGCAGATGCTGTGCAGGTAGGTAGTCGCTTTGTTGGTAGTATAGAATCTAGTGCGCATAGCATTTTTAAAGAACGAGTTCTCGCTGCCACAGAAGGTGAAACTAGGCTGAGTCTAAAAGCATTAACTCCTGTGAGATTGTTAGAAAACGACTTTGCGCGGAGAGTGTTACTGGCAGAAAATGCATGTGCCAGCAAAGACGAATTGGAAGCCCTCCTAGGAAGAGGTCGTGCTAAGAAAGGGATGTTTGAAGGTGACATGATTGAGGGTGAATTGGAGATAGGACAGGTCAGTGCGAATTTTGACGAGTTGAAATCTGCGGCAGACATTGTAGAAGAGCTATGGAGTGAATTTCTCAGAGAGAAAGCAAAACTGGCAGCAATATGACCATAAGTCAAGCCAGAACGGTACTGGGAATGCCAGAAAACTTCACTCTTGCCGACCTCAAATCACAGTACAGAAAAAAAGTACTGATAGCCCACCCAGACAGAAATGGAGGCGATGATAGTAAATTCATTATAGTGCAGCGCGCCTTTGAATTGCTCACGGCTCATAAAGAAAATAGCACCCTATACTACCAACATACGAAGCAATCACCCCACTATAAACATGCGAATGAGGTCTATCAGCAGCGCAGACAAGCTGAGCAGGCCTATAAAGAAAAAGTACATTACACTACAAGACGTCGAAGAGCCAAAACACCGCCAAAAACAGAATCATTTGACGATTTGAAAACAAATCTAAAATACTTTATCTTCACCGCTTTAAGTCTTAGCTCTTTCTTTATTTTACTTCTGATCTCTATTCGATTTGGTGCTTTTGGTATCCTTTTCTTTTTAATTATTTTTGCTACTTTATTTTCCCGCATTGACTTTCGAAAAATTAAACTATAATCTATCATGAAAAAAAATTTCATTCGCCTTGGCTACCTTCTCACTCTTGTATTTATCATAGCTGCATGGTGGATTGGAGCGAAGACAATCCAAGAAAATCAACCATTATCGAGCGGTCTAGGCTATTATGCCCAAGATTCTACCCGAGCGGAGCAGTACCTCGTGAAGGATTTTCAATTTATGGATCAGGATTCACAAATTATTACGAGGCAACGATTTGAAAATAAAATATGGCTCACAGATTTTTTCTTCTCTACCTGCGAAGGTATCTGCCCTATCATGAATATGAACTTGGCGGCTGTTCAAGATAGTTTCGCTTTAGACACCCATGTGCTATTTCTATCCCATACCGTAGATCCTGAGACGGACGATGTACCTAAACTAAAGGCTTATGCAGAAAAGCACAGAGCTTTAAAAAATAGATGGTACTTCGTCACAGGTGAGGCCAATGTCATCTATGACCTAGCGAGAACGTCCTATTTTTCTGCTACCCCTAAGGATAGCTCCTTTGGCGAAGATTTCGTACATAGTCAACTCATCTGCCTCATAGATCCCCACCTGCATATTAGAGGCTACTACGATGGTACGAGTGGTAAAGATATTTTAAAGTTAGTTCAAGATATCCGTAAACTCAAAATAGAGTACGAACTCTATGAAAAGCCTAAGAAAAAGTTTTTAGGAATATTTTAAATGAAATAACAATATCACTAGAGGTCAGAATAGAGCCAAAAAAGGTATTTTCAACTATTTTAATACAACCATACATCTTCAAAATGTTCAATCTCAGGAACTTTACTGTCATATATAATTATAGCTATGATATCTAGGAAAGTTTCGTCCTCTATTTTATTTTCATATTTATACTGATCAATTGTTTCGAGGAGAAGTTTAATCTTTTTCTTATTTACTGCCTGCTCTGGCTCTCCTCCCCCTTTTCTGCTCTTCACTTCAAAGAACGTAAATTTCCCATTGGGATTTATTGCTATGATATCAATCTCCCCTTTTCTAAATCTATAATTTTTCCGTAAAACTTTGTAGCCCAAACCTAGGAGATACTCGGCAGCTATATTCTCTCCTAATTTACCGACATCATTATGTTCTGCCATCTATTTATAGATTTATCTTATTTTTGTTTTCCTTTATTTTAATCAAAGCAAAAATAAGAAGTCATGAATGAAAAAATGAGAGAATTAACCGAAAATTTTCCAAATCAAGTCCGCGAATCGATTGAAATAGCTGATAAGTCTATGCTGACTGCAGCGAAAGGAATAAAAAATATAGTTATTTCTGGATTAGGTGGCTCTGGCATTGGTGCAAGTATTGTATCAAATTGGATATACGATAGTTGCAAGTTACCCATTACCATCAATAAAGGTTACTTTTTACCAAACTTCGTCAAGAAAAACACCCTAGTCATCTGTAGCTCCTATAGTGGCAATACAGAAGAGACTATGCATGTTTTGGATCAGGCATATAAGTCAGGAGCTAAAATAGTATGCATATCGAGTGGAGGAAAAATGATAGAATTTTGCAAGGCCCATAACATAGACTATATTCAAGTGCCAGGTGGAATGCCCCCTAGAACTTGTATTGGCTATTCTATTGTGCAGTTGATGCAGGTATTGACATTTAATAAATTTATACCAGGGAAATTATTTAAACAATTAATAAGGATTCCAGACTTCCTCAAAAAAGAAGAAGCCTCCATACAAAAACTATCCTCCAAACTGTGTGATAAAATTTTCGACAAAATGCCTATCATCTATGGTGATGAAAGATTTGAAGGAGTGGTCGTTCGATATAGACAGCAAATCAATGAAAATGCCAAAATACTTTGCTGGCATCATGTGATTCCAGAAATGAATCATAATGAAATGGTAGGTTGGAGAGAGGAAAACCCTAATCTAGCCGTTATATTTATCGATAACAATCTAGATTTTAAACGTAACGTTCAGCGAAGAGAAATCAATGAAGAGACTATAAGGAAGTATACTCCAAATATTCACCATATTCAGTCTAAAGGCCGAAACTTTATAGAGCAGTCGTTTTATCACATGTTTTTTGGCGATTTATTATCCATTTATCTAGCAGAAAAAAGAGGTTTTGAGGCTATGGAAATAGATGTCATCAATCACTTGAAGTCTACCCTAGAAAAAACTAGTTTTTAATTTAAACCTTTTTTAGTACTTTTACATCAAAGAATAAATTAAATTTTAGCTTATGAAAAAATTATTATTGCCCATAGTGGCCATTTTGCTTCTTGGCTCATGTAAAAAAGCAGCTGAGCTCATCGAAGAAATTCAAAAAGATAAAATCATGGCCGAAGATAACCATGCTGCGGAGGACGAAGCAGATGATATCAGTGTCATGTCTGATGAAGCTTATAATTATGGTGAATTAAGATCAAGAGGTGGCAGTGGTGGATCAGGAGTCATGGGAGACACCGTGAAAATCATTCGATCTCAAATGGATAGTACGATTACCATCGACTTCGGTAAAAATGGTATCGCTGGAAAAAATGGTAAAATTCGTAAAGGGAAAATTGTCATTAAATTTAATGGAGGCTACAAAATAGTCAATTCGTCTATTTCGCAGACCTTTGACAACTATTCTGTCAATGGTAAGAAAATAGAAGGCACGCGATCTATCACCTATAAAGGCGATACAAGTGGAATGCCAAAATGGGCCATTCAATCTGACCTTACCATCACCAAAACGGATGGCAAAAAAGTAACGTGGTCTAGCACCAGAATTAGAATTATGACTGCAGGTTCTGCGACTCCTCTTAACTGGTATGACGATGAGTATACTATAACTGGATATGCCAATGGAATTACATCCAATGGCGATACCTACAGCTTAGTTATAGGAAAGCCTCTTTTCATAAAAATGAGTTTTTCTGCTCCTAGCTTGTGTAAATACATATTAGATGGAACGATTACTTATACCAGAGCTACTCGCAGTGTTAGTCTTGATTATGGCTACGGTGGTGTCACTAGCTGTGATAATCAGGCAGAAATGAATTATAATGGGAAAAAGAGTATAATAATTCTTTAAAGATTAAATACTGCTGTGAATCTGACGGGTGCTAGCTAGTCTTCTGCTCGAACGATAAACATGAACCTTTTTCAAATCCCCGCTAATGCGGGGATTTTTTTTATCTTTACCTCGACATGTATAGTGCGCTTTCTATTCTCAAAAAATACTGGAACTACGATCAATTTAGACCTGCTCAGATTCCAATAATAGATTCTATATTAGCGAATTATGACACCTTGGGCCTTCTGACAACAGGGGGCGGAAAATCAATCTGTTTCCAAGTCCCTGCTATGATGAGAGAAGGTATCTGCCTGGTAATTAGTCCACTTATAGCCTTAATGAAAGACCAAGTAGTGCAACTAAATCAGCGTAAAATACCTGCTGCGGCTTACTACTCCGCCCAGTCAAAGGAAAAACAGCAGAAAATAATAGACTACCTCATGGAAGGGAAATTAAAATTTCTCTATATATCCCCTGAGAGATTGATCACTAAAGACTTTCAAACGAGACTTAGGGAAATCAAGGTAGGGCTTCTAGTCATAGACGAGGCGCACTGTATTTCTCAATGGGGCTATGATTTCAGACCTGCATATTTGAAAATTCCAAATATCTATGCTTATTTGCCTAATGCGCCCAAGCTAGCCTTGACTGCCACAGCGACACCTCAAGTTATTGAGGATATTCAGGATAAATTGGATTTTAAAAATGGAAAAGTATTTACTAGTAGTTATTTTAAATCTAATCTGAGTTATCAGGTATTAAAATCAGAGCGCAAAGTAGAAGACCTCGTTCGCTGGATAAAAAAACTCTCAGGCTCAGGACTAGTCTATGTAAACCGAAGGAGCGCCGCTGAAGAACTTGTAAAACAACTCAAAGACCATTTTAATATCAACGCAGACTATTATCATGCCGGCCTTTCTCCAGAACAAAGAAATGAAAAGCAGGATCAATGGCTTAAATATCCAAATTCTGTTATGGTAGCAACCAATGCTTTTGGAATGGGGATTGACAATCCGAATGTAAACTATGTCATTCACTACCATTTTCCTAACAGTATAGAGGCCTATTTCCAAGAGTGTGGGAGAGCAGGGCGAGCAGGGCAGAAATGTCATGCTATTGCGCTCATTTCCGATGCAGACCTAAAAGAGAAAGCTGACATTTTAAATAATTATCCAAGTATAAACGAGGTGCGAAATTGCCTTTTGACCCTCTTTAATCACTTTGATATCCCCTATGAAATGGGACAAGGAAGAAGATATGACTGGTCTGTAGAAGAATTTTTAAGCAAATTCAAACTAGACTACCATGCTACTCATAAAAGTTTGCAAATTCTGCAAGATAATGCACTCATTTATATTCAGGATGCATTTTACAAGCCAGATGAGCTTCAGCTCCTGGCTAACGATAGGCAACTAAAAGACCTAGCAGAAACTTATCCAGATTATGGGCAGCTTATTAGCCAAATGATTAGAACATATGAAGGAATTCATTTTAAAAGACGAGTAAATCTATTTAAATTGGCTAAAACCTACCACTACCATATTCTTGAATTAAAAACGAGTCTTCAAAAATTAGCTAAAATAGGCATAGTGGACTACGAAGCTTCTACCAATAAACCTACAATCGAATTTTTAATTAATAAGTTAGCTACAAAAGATTTTCCAGTAGACCAAACACAATATACAAATAGGAAAACGAGTCTCCAGGATCAACTAAAAGCCTGCCTGAACTATTTGGAAGAGAGAAGTATCTGCCGAAGTATTCAGCTTCTAGACTATCTAGGCGAGAAAAATAGTGCTCCTTGTGGTATATGCGACTGCTGCCTTTCTAGAACCAATAAAATAATACCACAGGACTATCTAGATATAAGAGATACCATATTAATAAACTTAGAATCAAAAATTTATACCCCAATTCATAAACTGCTCTTATTAAACAGGAAATATCCAGAAATGGCAGTTCGAAAAGTCTTAGATAGACTATTGGAATTAAATCAAATAGAAAAAGGACAAGGTGAGGTCTTTAAAAAGACTTAGAAGTCTCCAAAAAAGTCCTAAATCAATAATTAATTAAATTATTGATTATCTTATATTTGAGTAGTTAAAAGAAATCATATAAATTGAGAAAATATAAAAAATGTGCTAAGAAGTAGTCATAAAATAAGGAAAAACTAAAAATAGACTTGAAATTAAAAAACAAATGACTATCTTTGCACACTCAAAAAAAACGAAGGAGAGATATGTACGCAATCGTAGAAATAGCTGGGAAGCAATACAAAGCAGAGAAAGGAAGATTTCTTTATGTAGATTTATTAAATGGTAAAGAAGGAGACAAAGTGACCTTTGACCGTGTCTTACTAACGGATAATGGTGGGAACGTAAATGTAGGAGCGCCTACCACCGGTACTTCTGTATCTGCTACAATCTTAAAGCATAAAAGAGCAGATAAGGTAATTGTATTCAAAAAGAAAAGAAGAAAAGGATATAAGGTGAAAAATGGTCACAGACAGGCTTTCACCCAGATTCAAATAGATAGTATTTAATATTTTCAACATATAAAATAGTAAGAAATGGCTCATAAGAAAGGTGTCGGTAGTTCGAAAAACGGAAGAGAATCACATAGCAAAAGATTAGGCATAAAATTATTCGGAGGACAAGAAGCTATTCCTGGTAATATTATAGTTCGTCAGAGAGGCACACAATTTCACCCAGGTAACGGTGTAGGAATAGGCAAAGACCATACCATATTTGCTATGGTAGAAGGCGTAGTAGATTTCAAAAGGAAAGCAGATGAAAGAACATTTATAAGTGTTCTTCCAAAAGCTTAATTGAGATTCAATTTAGTTTAAAAAGATATAAAAAACTCTGCTAACTATACTAGCAGAGTTTTTTTGTGTAGATTTGAAACCCATGAATACCAGCACATATAGTTATAAAGATATATTTAAGGAGCAAGAGAAAAATCTCGAACAGTTTCAAAACTCCTATATTCACAATGCTAAGCTTGATGCATTTGATGATTTCTATAGATTAGGATTCCCTACAAGAAGACATGAGGCGTGGAAATATACCAACGTAGCTGCTTTTACGAGAGCCTCCCTCAATCCTTTATTTTTTCCTCAAGTTCACTTAGATATTAAGAAAAGTGACTTTAGATACTACGACCATATCAAAGCCAATAAACTAGTCGTGGTAAATGGTAGTTTCCAAAAACACTTATCCGAAATTCACGAGAATCCAGATGATGTTTCTATTATGTCTGTATCTGAGGCTATCACAGGAGGTGACCCTTGTTTTGCCAGACATTTCAATTCGTTAGCACAGAATAGTCAAGATCATTTCACTGCACTCAATACTTCTATGTTTGGTGATGGCATCCTAATCCATGTCAAGAAGAATGTGCAATGTCAGTATCCAATTATCTGGTACTTTATTTCTAAAGACAACTCCGATTGTATAATTAACCCTAGGAATTTGATAATTTTAGACAAGGGAGCTAGAGCTGAAATAATAAAAGACCATCAAGGATTGACCGAGGGTGATTATTTCATAAACGCCGTAACTGAAATCATTCTTTCTGAAGATACAACCTTGGATATGACCAGTATTCAGAATGAAACCTCGCATGGACTTCATTATGTCAGTACCAAGGAAATATCGCAAAAGAAAAATTCAGTATTTAACTTTACGAATATTTCTCTTTCAGGAAAATTGATTCGAAATAATCTCCGTTCAATTCTCAGTGAAGAGAATATAGAGTGCAATATTCGTGGTCTTTACTATGGTAAGGATCATGACACGATAGACAATAATTTTTTAGTAGAGCATAATGCAGAAAATTGTGTTAGTAATCAGCTAGTCAAAGGTATCTTAAAGGACGAATCCAATGGTATATTCACTGGTAAAATATATGTCCATCCCGGAGCTAACAAGACTAATGCCTATCAGAAAAACAACAACCTTTTGCTCTCGGAAAGTGCCACTATGAATTCTAGACCTCAGCTAGAAATATATGCGGATGATGTAAAATGTAGCCATGGCGCAACGAATGGGCAGATAGATGAAAATGCTAAATACTATCTCATGTCCAGAGGTCTGAAAGAGGATACTGCACTTTCCTTTATTCAATATGCTTTTGTTGCCGAAGTTTTTGGTTTCATTAAAAATCAAGGAATCAGAGACTATTTAGATGAGGTTTTCCGTTATAAGCTAGGATTAGTTCAGATATAACTATTTAGCGTCTTTTGATTCATACTTTATAGATGAATTCTACGTTATATTTGTAACGATGTATAAGCTCGGAATAGTATTTTTCATATTAATCTCACTAGAGTTAAAAAGTCAAGCTCCCAAATTAGAACATGAGTTAGGTATTGGTGTTGGTTTGGCTAATTACTATGGAGATTTAAACAATCACTTTGGTATTGATGCTATACGACCTGCCGCCACTTTATTCTGGAGAGGAAATTATGGCTATCGATTTTCATTAAAGACATCGCTTTCTCATATGCAATTAGCAGGGGCAGATGCGAATTCTAGTTCTAATTTTCAACGTCAGCGCAATTTGTCGTTTCATAGTAGCGTCACAGATATCAATGCGCAGATAGAATTCAATTTCCTCAAATATGTAAAAAATGTATATTTCAATGAAATGGGTTCTCGCTTCACTCCATATCTTTCATTAGGTGCTGGTGTCTTTTTTTTCAATCCACAAACCTACCATAAAGGAATAGAGTATTCACTACAACCATTGGGCACGGAAGGACAGACAGACCAAAGCTATACACAACTTGGGCGTTACAATCTCTTCGCCTTATCCATAAATTACGGCTGTGGGTTTAAGTTTCACCTCAAGCGCAATATAAGTCTAGGACTCGACTTTCAGATACATAGGGCTATGACAGACTACCTAGATGATGTAAGTGGGAAGTATGTTCCGGTTATCAGTCTACCTGAAGCCGATAAGGGCATAGCCTTTCAGCTTTACGATCGCAGTAAAGAACTCTTAACTGCTCCTGCTATCGGTCAAGAAGGCAAGCAGCGAGGCTCTATGAATGGAAATGACGATTTCGCTAATCTATTTTTGACAATTTCTTGGACATTTTTCTCTCCTGCCTGCCCTGGCTATAGGCAGTGATAAATAAAAAAACCAAATAAAGTTTTTAAGTGTATTTTAGATTAACTAAACAGTAAACAATGCGCAAACTATTACTTGCCTTATTTCTCTGCCTCTGTATTAATCTTATTAATAGTCAGGTGATAAATTCAGAAGATATTCCTGATTTTAAGTATACCAAGAAATCCTACTTAGTATATGACATAGATGGAAAATATCAAACGACTGCTTCCCGAGATAGCGGACTAACTAGAAATTACGAAACAATGGATATGGATTTTTTCGATCTGGACGATAGAAAGACTAGCCTTGTCAGGATACAGCAGCCAGTTTTAGTTTGTATAGAAGGTTATTATATAGATAAGCTAAAGTCTGGAACATTTGTATATTCTATCCTTGATAGCCTTAACCCTCAAAAGCGCTTTAAGATATGGGAACAGTCCTTTAGAAAAGGAAAATTGAATGGTATGAGTAAAGCATACACTATTCAGGGAAAGGTAGCTGCTGAATATAACTACCAAGACGACAGCCTAGTAGGTAAATCAAAGCTCTATGGTGCTGATGGCCATACTATTATAGAAGAAATTAGTTATGATCTAGAAAGAGGTAAGTATGTAAAACGGACCTATAATGATACTAGTGGCAAATTAATGCGAGAAGAAAACTACTCAAATTATACATTAAATGGCATATCAAGAGATTTCTACGCAAATGGGCAGGTGGAAATGGAGGAATTTTATATTGATGATAAGCTAAATGGCACGCGCCGACACTTCTATCCTTCTGGAGCGCGCTGGACAGAGGTAGAATATAGAAATGGTAAAACATGGACAGCCCTAGGAGCGTATCTTGAAAATGGAAGGCCCCTCTTTCCTGGCTCATTAAGCAATGGAACCGGTGTGCTGCATATCTACGACCGCTATGGTGTTGTTCAGGAATCCTATATGTTTATGAAAGGAGAGTTTATAAAGTAATTAAAAATCTCTTTGCAAAAAAGTAATGAACCCATTTACTGGCTTCTTATCTACCGTTTTCGTGAATGAAACAAATTGCAATCCGTGTTTTTTGCCCGCTACACTTACTACATAGCTGCGAGGTAGAATAGAATAAAAACCATCCGGACCCCCATTACTAAATTTTTTCCAATCATGGCCTACAGCCGACAAACTTGACAAATAGTTATAAGAAGACAAACTAGATTCACTTATATTCTCAAGATTGACATTTTCTAGCTTTGCTATTTTAACATTTTTAGAAGGATTGGAGATAAGTCCGGCTACACCATACATTTGTGGTTGACTAAAATCTGTGACAAAGGTGGTATATCTGGTCACTTCAAAATCCCAACTCATTTTGTCCGTAGGCTCTATATCCTGAACAGTGCCCGTAACTAGAGAGACGTAGGTATAATGGGTAGAAAAATTTAACGGAATGGTCAATGTTTTTTCATTGCTACCATCTATATTGGCATAGCGGAAACTAACTTCAGTCGGGGTATAGGTAAGTATTTGAAACTTGATACTAGGAAAGTAAACACCAGGATAACTTAGATAATATACATTGAACAAACCTCTTGAAAATAAATCTGCAGCGCTATCATAATAGTTTGCATAGATAGGTTTTCTTACAGTATCAAAAAATGCTTGTTCGATAGATCTAGACCAAATCGTATCATTTTTTGATGTTCCCCAGCAGCTTTTCCCAAAGGCATAATTCATAATGACTTTATTCATATTTGTAGGATCATTCGCAAAAGCTATATGCCAACTGAGGTTATCCGATGTTTTGACAATAGATCTTGATGCTAGTTGATAATAAATCTTAGCCTTATACTCATTCGCTTGGTCCAGATTAAGTTCTACCTTAGGAAAGGGAGATAACTCAACATTTATAGGCCCGTCTATTTCTTTTAGGCAAGAGGTTAAGAATACAGTTGAAAAAACAATGATCCCAAAAATTAGTTTACTTAACATTGTCTAGATTTAAGGTGATACTTGTAAAAATGGTTCTTCCCCATAGATTATTGACTTCACTATTCGGCGCACTATGCACATTTCCCGAGAAGCCAGATACTCGCAGATTTCTAATGTTTAAAATATTCTTAACACCTATTGTAATATTCAATTTATCATTCCATATATTTTTAGAAGCACTAAGATCAGAATACATAAAGGCTGGTATAGCAGACTCTTCTACACTATTGGTCTGTAAATTATAAACTACGAAAGGATTGTATGAATTAAACTTATTGACAGATGTAAATTTCATATCCCACTTTTTATAATAATAAGTTAGATTGGCGTTAATCGTCCAGTTAAATAAAAAATAATCTAGTTGATTCGTTGAGTTGCTGAATAAACGCTGGAAACCATTAAACGAAGTGCCAAGCACGAAAATGTAATCTTTATATTTTACACGATTATCTATATTAGTTATAAGCCCTCTCACATTGCCTATGTTCAGATACTTAAATTCATTTGTATTTGGATTAACATTGACTATATCTATGGCGTTTGATTTATTGAAATAAGTAAAGTTTAGTGAGGATGAATATGATACCAAACTGCTAGAAGCTTTTACCTTCTCTGGTTTGACATCTATGCCAAATTGGAAATTATCATTGGTTTCTGTCGTCAAATTAGGGTTTCCAGTAATATTATGATTAATGTCAATAAACGTAAAGTAAAGCTCCTTTAACTCAGGTATGCGATAGCCTCGGCTAAATGCAAATCTGGAACTAAAATGTTTACTGAGTTCATATCTAAAGTTGACAGTAGTAGATATGGGAGTGGGCGCTACATTATTAATACTATATCTTAAACCTGGCTGCATAAGTAGTTTTTCAGAGAACTTGTAGTTAGCCATTACAAATAAACTTAAATCAGTTATTGCCTTGGCACTAGAATCCAACTTCTGAGAATTACCGATATCCATATTGAAGTCTGCACCATAGAGCAAATTAAGCCTTTTACTTGGTATTTCATGCTTGATTTGAGAACGTCCAAAGATGTTATAAATTTTTTCATTGACATCTCTTAAATATGTTCGACTTCCTGCTATTAAATCTTGATTATAGTATTCAATATTTCGCGAAAAATAATTAAAGTTAGAATAATTTTGCCACTCTACATACTTTGAGAATATAGTATTGGTATTGCCGCCTACGTTAAACTTAGTAGTCTTGTAGTATTCATCATTCACCAGGATTTGCTGAGAAGATGCAGGATTTAATTTATTCATAATACTTTCCCAAAATCCATTTATTTTCATATGCAGACTCGTCTTTTTAGACAATGGGGCATAGTAGGATGTATTAACCATAAATTGCTCCTTAGGGTTCCATGCTAGATCTCGCCAAATAGGTTTGACGAATCTTTTTAGAGAATCTTCATTCTGATCCCAGCCAAAGAAAACATTTCTATGAACGCCTAGACTTAACCTATGGCCTTTGACAGAGGTATTATAATATACATTGGCATTCACCACACCTACAGATTCTGCATATAGGTTCGCTTTAATATTAGACTCATAGGCTGTTCCAGTTTTCGTAATTAAATTTATAACACCACCTGTAGCATTAGTTCCGTAGATCGTAGAAAGTGGTCCATCGACTACTTCAATTTTTTCAATATTGCCTAGTAATATTTGAGAATAATCTATATTACCATTTAATCTTCCTGCCACAGGTATGCCGTCAATCATTAGCTTTAAGTCAGAGCCACTCATACCATTTATCGAAACTTTAGTGCCTAATATGGGATCTTGGGTTATCGTAAAGTTATTTTCTGTCAATAAAAAATCAGCTAGAGTCACCGCATTTTTATTCTTAATTTCTTCTGCAGTATAAAATTTTATTTTGAATGGAGATTGATACTTATTTCCTGGTACAATCTGACCGGTAACCAATACCTCTTCCAATAAATTTTTTATCGGCTTCATAAAAACCGACTTAGTATAAAGAGACCTGTTTATGACAATGCGAGTCATTCCTAATTTAAACATAATGACCGAATCCCATTCTGCGAAATACTTAAAATAAACTTCTCCCTTAAAATTAGATCTTGTGACGTCAAGAGATCTATTCTGGAAAAAAAGAATTGAGGTAACTCCTTCTAAAGGCTCATTAGTGATAGAATGCTGAACTATAAATTCTTGGCTAAATAGCGGAGTTGAAGAAACGAAAACCAAAAATAAAAAAACAAGGGAATGCCTCACGATTGACCTTAATGTACAAATAATTTATGAGAATAAATTTGAGAATCATTCTCTATTTGTAAGAAGATCAACTTGTTTTTAAACGCATTCACATCTATCTTTAAATCAGCTCCCATAGTTGATTTATAAAGTACTTTACCTGTGATATCAAATAAGGTTACTAATTTTTTTTGCACACCTTGAGTTTTACTGACCATTTTCAAATCAGATCCATCTTGATAAACTTTTATTTCATTTTCTTCAGGATAGCCCGACGATATAGAAGATATACTTCCCTTATTTATAAATGCAATATTGATAGATTTACTAGCTGCATCATAGGTAGTGAAAACGATATGCCATAACTTATTATTTCTATCTTTTAGAAAATAGCTTCTTCCAGAAGCTGGCTGACCAGATGTTTTATTAAGCCACTTCTCGCCTATTTGATTAAATTCTCTAGAAATAGGATCGGGAGAATTTAGTGAATTATTATAGAGTACCGTAGCTGGATCACCAATAGCCTCATAGGCTTCTGTTTTCACTACTCCTGGTTTTAAATATTCTTCAGGATAGCCAGCTATAGAAGACATTCGTATTAAATTGTGCGCGTTATTAGTTAAGACTCCTATAGGAAAAGTCTCTAAGCCCACATTATATTTTCTAAACAACAGATCCCAATCATTATAGAGTGGCTCAAAGTCATTGGTCACTGCTCCAGTACTAAGATTAATATATCTATAATGTCTGGCAATAGGCGATACTTTAGATACTACAATAGTTCTCGGATTCGAATTGTCGAGATCTGCATATCTTATGGTGAACTCGCGACCTGGAGAAGACTTATACGAGATATAAAATTTGCCATAGACATTATCCTCACGCTTTACAATGTATATCTTAGTGGCTACATTGACGAAGCTAGGGTCTGTATAAAACGTACCAATACCAATATTAAATGAAGTATTAAAACTACCTCTATAAAAGGTATCTAAGGCCCCATAGTAAAAGATACTAGAGCTATTAACCACAGAATTCAAGGTATCGGTGAAAGTTATGGCTGAAAACTGAGTTGTATCTTTATAAACGCGCCACACTTTCACACCTCTAGTTTCATTGATTTTTCCACCTATTTCATGGACTTCATTGTACAAAGCAATATCCCAACCTGTTTGGGTCTTTACGGAAGTGGTATTTGAGTTTAAATTTAAAAATACATGATCCGTGTCTTCTACGATAATGCTCTTAACTGTATAATTAGTGGGAGGGTTATTTTGAGCTATCGATAAAATAGGTATGGTACATAGCAATAAAAATCTTTTCATTTTCAGTATTTATTTTACTCGATTAATTTGTTCAAATATTTTCTCAAAATCTACTTTCTTCTCATCTATAATTTTGGCCTTTGCGAAATACTCTTTGGCCTCCTTGATGTTCGATAATGCCTTAGGTCGCGTAGCATCATTTTGTTCATTTAGAATACCAAGCGAAGAATTAAATAGAGCATAACCCAGACCATAATTTAAATCAAAATCATTAGGATACAACTTAAGTCCTTTACGATAATTTTCAATAGACTCTTCATATTTATCTTGACTTTCTAAGGTCTGAGATTTCACCAAATAGAGAGCAGTAGTTGGTGCCTGACGAATAGCTTCATCTAATTGCTTCAAGGCTGCGCTATATTCTTTAGCATCCAAACTACGATTAATAGAAAAAATAAGTAAATCTGGATCCGCAGGATACTTGGCTATACCTTCCTCGATATATTTATAAGCTGCTGATTTATCATCCAGCTGAAAACAAAGTTGGATAAGTCTAGCATAAGAAACTGCAGAACCTCCCGATGATACTTCTTTTTCAAATAAGGCTTTTGCTTCGTCTTTTTTATCACTATTGATGCAAAAGACGACCATATTATTGGTGATGTCATTGGAGGAAAGCGTAGTTTTCTCTCCTGTATTAGAAACCAAAGTAAAGTCCAGTTTATTCTCTACTAATACAGACTGAATTTCAAACAAATTTTTGTACAAATCATAGGCTAAACTATTTTTATTCTCTTTGTGCATTTGTATACCTTCAGAATATAAATCATAACCTAATATTTGCATCAATCTGAATAGTTGTTCTTTATTCTTAAAGTTTTTATTAATTCTGTAAACATTAATGAGTCCTTTGGACGCAGATAAGATATAATTCGTTTTTTCTATAGGCTTCTTAGATTCATAATATTGCTTGGTGATCAAACCCAAATAGTATTGAGCATCCTCACTTTCTAGATTCTTAGAATCTTTCATAGCCTCAGTGATTAACTCATAGGCCTTCTCCAAGTCTGATAGCTTAGACTCTTTCATAAAGCTAGTATAGTATGAGCCGGCCTTAGAGACCTCCTTGGTCTGACTATAAACTATAGAGCCTAAACTCAAAAACAGTATAAAGAAAAAAACTATTCTCATCTCTATATTTTTATATATCACAAACTATTCCGCATCTCCTTCTTCAGGAGTATTATTTTCCATAGCATCATCTTCTGTATCCATAACTGTCCCGTCATCGATGAGCGGATTATCCTCATCTTCAAAATCATCATCCTCATCTACCACTACTTTGGCTACGGCTGCTATGCTATCTTTCTTATCCAATTTTATCAAAGTCACTCCTTGCGTTGCTCTACCTACTACGCGCATTTTATCTACGCCAAGGCGTATAGCAATACCAGATTTATTAATAATCATTAGATGATTTCCATCTACCACATTTAGTATAGAAATTAGATTTCCTGTTTTTTCTGTAATATTGAGGGTTTTGACACCTTTTCCTCCTCTATTAGTCACTCTGTAAATAGCTTCTCCATCTTCGGGATCGTCTATATAAGTTCGTTTCCCAAATCCTTTTTCACTGACTACCAATACAGTTTGAGGTATCTCACTCGATTTGTCTACACTGACTATACCTATTATTTCATTACCCGGGTTATCTCCTAGATCCATACCAGTGACTCCAGCAGCCGTTCTGCCCATCGAACGCACTTTATTTTCATTAAATCGAATTGCTCTTCCATCTTTAGAGGCTATGATCATTTCCATATTACCATTTGTCAATAATGCATCAAGTAATTCATCTTCTTCGCGAATAGTAATAGCAATAACTCCATTCTGTCTTGGCCTAGAAAATTCTTCTAAAAGTGTCTTTTTTATCACACCATTTTTAGTACAGAAGAAGACATAATGAGAATTGATATATTCCTCATCTTTTATGTTTTCGATAGGTAGATAGGCTAGTATTTTTTCATCGCCTGCTATATTCATAAGATTCTGAATAGCACGCCCCATGCTCGTTTTATTCCCCTCAGGTATTTCATATACATTGATCCAATAACATCGTCCTTTACTTGTAAATAATAGAAGCACATTGTGGGTATTGGCTATAAATAAGTGCTCGGTGAAATCTTCTGTTCGAGATTTAGAACCCTTAGCTCCGCGTCCTCCTCTATTTTGCTCTCTGTACTCTTCTAAAGACGTTCTTTTGATATAACCTAGGTGTGAAATAGTCACCACGACTTGCTCATTAGCTATTATATCCAGAATATCAATATCGCCAGAAGTGGCTATAATATCAGTTTTTCTGGCATCGCCAAATTTTTCTTTCATCTCTATCAGTTCATCTTTGATAATCTGCATGCGAAGGTTGACATCCGAAAGAATTTCTTTTAGTTTGTTTATCAAATCCATCAATCGCTTGAACTCATCCTTCAGTTTGTCAATTTCTAGACCTGTTAATGCTCCTAGTCGCATATCAATAATGGCTTTAGACTGCAATTCTGATAGCGTAAATCTAGACTCCAAGTTTCGCTGCGCTTCTGACTGACTAGGTGATTTTTTGATTATTTCAATTACCTCATCTATATTGTCTACGGCTATAATAAGACCTTCGACTATGTGCGCTCTCGCCTCAGCTTTTCGCAGTTCGAATTCAGTTCGACGTGTAATGACATCATGTCTAAAATCGATAAAGTGATGAATTAATTGTTTTAGATTCAATAATTCTGGCCTACCATTTACCAAGGCTATATTATTGACACCGTATGAAGTCTGCAATTGAGACATCTGAAAAAGTCTATTCAATACTACGTTGGTGATAGCGTCTCTTCTCAGTTCGATGACCAATCGCATACCATTTCGATCTGATTCATCTCGCACATCTGATATTCCCTCTATTCGACCTTCATTGACTAATTCAGAAATCTGCACATGCAATTTCGCTTTATTGACCTGATAAGGAATCTCAGTAATAATGATACTTTCGCGATTATTCTCTACCTCTATTTCAGCTCTACCTCGCACCACAACTTTACCTCTTCCTGTCTCAAATGCTTCTTTCACACCATCTATACCGTATATAACACCGCCAGTTGGAAAGTCTGGCGCTTTAATATGCTGCATCAATTCATCAATTGTCACATCATTATTTTCAATATATGCGATACAACCATCAATAGATTCACTAAGATTGTGTGGTAGCATATTGGTAGCCATACCTACAGCTATACCACTAGATCCATTCACCAATAGATTAGGAATCTTAGTAGGCATGACTTTAGGCTCATCAAGTGTATCGTCAAAGTTTTTCTGAAAATCGACGGTCTCTTTTTCTAAGTCATTGACGAATTCCATAGCTATCTTACTCATACGAGCTTCCGTATAACGCATAGCCGCTGGACTATCCCCATCTACTGAACCAAAATTACCCTGACCATCTACTAGCTTATAACGTAGACTCCAATCTTGGGCCATACGCACCATCGTATCATATACAGATGAGTCTCCATGCGGGTGAAATTTACCCATGACCTCTCCCACTATTCTAGCAGACTTTTTGTATGCACTAGAGGCTGTGACGCCCAACTCATGCATACCGAAAATAACTCTTCTATGCACAGGTTTGAACCCATCTCTCACATCCGGAATAGCTCGAGCTACAATGACAGACATAGCATAATCTATGTAACTGTCTTTCATAGAATCACTAATATCTACATTAATAATTCCCTTCTTATCCTTATCATCAAATTCACTCATGTAATTCTATTTATTTCAATTTTAATCTAGCCAACAAATATACTAAATTTAGAACCTAATTTTAGTCAAATTATCCATATTTTGTGCACAATTGAGCATTTAGGTTTTATTAAGATTTTACTAGTGAAATTGGTTTAATTTTACCCATAAAATCTCATTTTCTTATACCAAAATGAATCTTAAAAACATAGCACTAAAAACGGTAGGTCAATATCTCAATCTACATGCTCATATTCGACCTAGGCAGGCTGCCGCTATGGGATTAAATCTATTTTGTAGACCCTTTGCAAAAAAACTAAAACCACACCAAAAACAATATCTCAAAGATGCTAAATTTTCTAAACTTGAATTCGCTCAAATTAAAATACAAACCTATAAATGGGGGAATGGTCCTAAATCCGTCCTCCTTGTTCATGGCTGGGCTAGCCATAGCTATCGGTGGAGAACTTATATCGATGCTTTAGTTAAGTTAAATTACACCGTATATGCCTTTGATGCTCCGGGTCATGGACTCAGTGATGGACACTACCTGACGCTGCCAAACTATAGTGCAGTTATAGAGCAGTTTACTTCACAAATCGGAGGAATAGGTGCCATTGTAGGGCATTCTTTCGGAGGATACGCTATTCTATATTGGCTATATGCATTTAAGCCTAGCAAAGATGCTAAAGCAGTTATCATGGCTGCACCAGGTGAAGTTTCCGACTTTATGGACCAAGGCATGAAGCAGCTTAATCTTTCTCTGAAGATGCAACACCACCTTCATCTAGAATTCAAGCATCGCGCAGGTAAAACACCGCAAGACTTCTCCTCTCCCCTATTAGCAAAGGATTTAATTCAACCTGCCCTCATAGTGCATGACAGAAACGATCTAGATACCCAATATCAATATTCTGAGAAACTACATAGAGCATGGCAAGGTAGCCACTTGATGCTTACGAACGGACTAGGACATAGCCTGAAATCAAATGATGTCCTACTAAAAGTTTTGAATTTCTTGTTATGAAACGAATTGAATTTATCCGAAATTTAAAAGATGCCATATTTATTATACTCGGCATTTTTATGGCTTGTATTGGGTTAAAATGTTTCCTAATCCCTAATGGTTATATAGATGGCGGAGCTATGGGGGTATCACTTTTATTGCAGCAGTTAACCAATATTGAATTAGCCATTTTTGTCATTCTCGTGAACCTGCCCTTTCTCATATTTGGAATTAAACAAATCTCACTCCAATTCACCATCAAAAGCATACTCGCTATATCTATATTAGCTGTCCTTCTGCATTATGTGACCTTACCTAGTATAACCGAAGACAAGCTACTTATAGCTGTTTTTGGAGGATTTTTTCTTGGTGCAGGTATAGGTCTGACTATCAGAGGTGGGGCAGTAATTGATGGGACAGAGGTTATAGCTATATACATAAGTAGACGAACTGTCCTCTCTGTGGGTGATTTTATAGCTATCTTCAATGTAAGTTTATTTATTATAGCTATAGTGCTTATTGGCATTGAGACCGCTATGTATTCTATGCTTATTTATTTTTCTGCTTCTAAAACTATAGACTTTATAATCAATGGAATAGAAGAATATACGGCTGTATTGATCGTATCTGAGGAAAGTGAGCGAATTAAAAATTTCATATCAAATGATTTAGGGAAAGGAGTCACTGTATTCAACTCTGAGAAAGGATATGGGACTAAGGGGCATAAAGAACAGAGATATATACTTTATTGTGTAGTCACTAGACTGGAAGTGACTGATTTAATATTTGAAATTGAAAAAATTGACCCACATGCTTTTATAACTCAACAATCCATAAAAGATTTAAAAGGCGGTCTCGTAAGAAAGCGCTCTCTTCATTAATAAATAGGCGTTAAAATGAAAAAAGCGGAAAAAACAGCTTATATATCAGATAAATTAGAAGAACTCTATCCTGAAACCCCAATCCCACTTAATCATACAGATGATTACACCCTACTTATAAGCGTATTGCTTTCTGCTCAATGCACGGATGAACGCGTAAATAAAACCACTCCCTTTCTTTTTGAAAAAGCTAAAACTCCTCATGCAATGATTAAACTTAGCGTGGATCAAATAGAAGAAATCATTCGACCTTGTGGACTATCCAAGGCCAAATCGAATGCCATATACAATCTATCCCATATCCTGATAGACAAGCATCAAGGGAAAGTACCACAAAACTTTGAAGATTTAGAATTTCTCCCAGGAGTTGGACATAAAACGGCTAGTGTAGTCATGAGTCAAGCGTTCGGAATCGCTGCTTTTCCGGTAGATACCCATATTCATAGACTAGCTACACGCTGGAAACTAACGAATGGAAAATCGGTAGAACAGACAGAAAAGGACCTCAAACGACTCTTTCCAGAACATCTATGGAATAAACTCCACCTTCAAATCATTTTCTACGGCCGTGAATATTGCCCTGCTAGAGGGCATATAATAGAAAATTGTCCTATTTGCCGTCAATTGGGGGTGAAGAAATAATGTTTTCCTTTCCACTTCCTTGGCCTTGGATAAAAATAAAAACTCAACCTACCTCTGAATCTTCATTTCATTCATCTTTCGATGATAGCTAGAGGCAATGGATTCGTGCTCGGCTAGAGAGCGGCTAAAAAGATGATAGCCATTGAGGCTAGAGTCTGCGCAGTAGTATATGTAATCATGAGCTTCTGGCATCAAGACCGCATCGAGGGTACTTAGCTCTGGCATGCAGATAGGCCCTGGGGGTAATCCTATGATTTTATATGTATTGTAGGGGGAATTATACTGAGTATGATAATAGTTGACCCTTTTGGCAGCAAAGTCTCGAGTGGCATATTTACAGGTGGCATCCACCTGGAGTGGCATATTGATTTTCATTCGATTGACCAGCACACCTGCTATTTTAGAGCGCTCATCTTTTCGGGTGTATTCTTTCTGCACTAGACTAGCTAAAATGTACACTTCTGAAGGCTGGAGATTTAGTTTTTGCGCTTTTGCTCGTCGTTCCGCATTCCAGAATTTTTCCGTCTCCTTATGTATCTTAGTTAGTAGATCTTCAGGACTAATATCCCAGTAGAATTCATAGGTATTGGGCAGAAAAAGAGCCAAGGCATTCTCCTTAGAATAAACCCGCTGGCGCAGCTGAATACTATCATAAAGTACCCTCATAAAATCCAATGAGTCCATTTCTAACTTCTCAGCTGCCTTCCCTGCCAGTTCTTCGACAAAGGTAGCCGTAGAAATCGTCCATCGAATGGGATCTTGCCTACCGAATTTAAGTTTCCGTAGAATATCAAAACTTGTCATTGATTTTTTAAGCCGATAATGCCCAGCAGGCACGGATTTTACTTCATAAATCAAATGAACCAAATCGAAAATATATGTATTTTTGATAACCGAATGCGCTGACAAACTATCCATAACGGCTTTAATCGTCGTGGGCTCTCTTAATTTTAAACTATACTCATTCGCTACATTTCCTTTGTAAATAAACAAAAGAAAAAAAACGACAGTAACCAGAAGTGTGAATATGCCAAGCTTCTTTACCATCTGGTTATTTGTAGCTTTTCCGTTTGTAAAATTTCGCCATCATCTACTAAACGCAGAATATACAAGCCCGGATTCAGTGAAGATACGTCCAGTGAATTCGTCTCATGTAGAGACTTTTCTAGAACTAATTTGCCCAATAAATCATAGACTATGATTTCCATTGATTTAGATCTAGTCTCTAGCTGCAGTGTCAAGCTATGATCTGCTGGATTAGGATAGAGAATTAAGTTCTTTTTTCCTGCTGCAGCCTGCTGAGGTTTGACTCCTGCAGTAGAATATTTGCGCTGACCATCGAGTATAAGGCGCATCATAGGAGAACCTAATCTGCTCGGAGCAATATTTGATTTGGACCATATATTATTTAACTCCACAAAAATATTTTCAAAGCCTTTGGTGCTATTTCGATCATAGCCTATCTGTAGATTCCGTTCATCGGATTGAATCCAGCCTACATAAATCGTATCCTGCACTTCTAGAGGCTCTTCGAGTCCGAAGGTCACAAAACTATTCATAGAATCTATATATTTAGGCTTCATATTGGTAAGGGTCTTTATTACTTCTTCTTTAGCACCATTCATACCGATAGTCTTCCATATCGTAAGGTTAAATAATAAACTAGAGACCGGTCCATTGATACTAGTAAATAAAATCTTGACGGCAGCTAACGTATCTTTATTAGGAATGAAGAATCGATAGGCCACTTTTTTAGTACCTAAGCCCTGCAGTCCATAAGCCCATTCGGCAGTTCCATCGTCATAAGCCATTTCATTAAAGAAAAACTGGCGTGTGGTAGCTGTGTCATTGGTTACAAAACCGTCGGACTGATCTAGGTAGATTTTGGTAGTCACATAAGTGCTATCCTCAATGAAAACAGGGAAATTTAAATCTGCATTAGACTCTAGCGGATGATAAACTAAAGGATCGGCTGAAAAGGTCTTTCCAGCTGTATTATTGGCAAAGATCAAACCTGTATTCTCATTGATACAATTATACTTATAGGCATTAAATATAGGTGCAGGATATATGTTTCTATTGATACCGAAGATAGTATCTTCTAGGTCTATACCTCCTCTATATTGCTGGGTAGGAAGTAGGGTGAAACGCTTGAGAATAGAGGGCAATTCATAGACGAAGTTAGCATCTCTCAAGCTAGTATCCTGAAAGGTTCTACCCGTATCTAGTCGCACATAGTCTATATGCCAATGGTCATTATTGCCAGATATTGTGGCATAGTTTTTAAATCGAAACTGAAATTTATTATGAAAATAATTTGGATCTGAAGCTACGATAGGGTCTGGTATATGAATAGATGCAAACTGAAATCCGATGGAATCAAGGGATCGTTCATCATTTTTAGTTCCTTTGACTGTCCATACCGGAAACCATCTACCTCTATCGTCAAGAAATTCAACTAGGAGAGAGTCTTCTACATTAGGATTATCACCTAGTCCCTGTGGTTGATATAAAAAACTCAAATATGCTGAATCAGAACCATTATATGAAGCCAAAAGTATAGGTGCAGATGTGAGGTAATCTGCTAAACCATAGGCATTCGTAGCCAATTTATTATAAGGTACTCCATATTCATTAAGTCCATCTAATGTGGCGACGCCTTTACTAGGAGGCATATATGGCAGGTGCGAATTGAAATATGCATGTCTATCCGTCCATAAATAGCCTTTTAAAAAAAAATCTTTTTTGTAGGCAGAATAAATCAAGGTATCATAGATGAGACTATCGGATAGCAGCGCACCTGTTGCTGAAAATTTTCGTTTGATCGTAGGTGGGTAAATATTTTCCGAAACCAAGGTATTGCAATTCGGAGAGTCGTTCAGCGAAAATAAAATAGGGCTAAGAGGTGTTGTGGAAATATAATCTGGCGGGAAGGCTGGATTGTAGGTATCTTCTGTAGAGGGAAGTTTAGAAAACCTATAATTACCCATTTTATAGTTTAGCAGACCAGGGCATTTTCCGATAACATAATACTGGCTTATTGGACTGGGTAGATTTTTATTCGCTGGACGCTGCTTATTAGTTGAGAACTCATCTACGAATGGAAGATCAATTTCTTCATAGGTGATAGTATAATTAACGGAATCTTGACCTCCTCTGGGTTTGAGTTCTAATTTCTGTGAAGGCTTCGTTAGAAGCGGATTAAAGTTTAGTGGGTATAAAACGTCCTGAGCACGGATATTGGCATTCAATGCTAAACATATTAAAGCAATAGAAATTCTCAAAATGATAAGAACAGTTAAGGTTTTTATTTCAAGTTTAATCTAGCTTTTAACGCAGAATCTTTCAAAATATTTTGTGGAATCTTAGTTCCCAAGAATATATCCATAGATTCCCCCATGTTTATTTTTTCATCGTTGAGGGCAGACGGATACTGACGATAGACCACTGCAGTTGCCGCATCTTGGACATCTTTATCAAAATAATAATTGGCAGTAATACCAGAACTAGCTAAGGCAGCCTGAACCTCTTCATATTTCTTGCCTATGACAAAAGGTGGGGTGACTACAATATTTGATAATCCATCACCCAGCGTCAAATTAATTGTAGTTCCTTTCGGAATCAATGTACCCGCTTTAATTTCTGTATTACCTATCATCTGAGATAATACTGCATCTTTCTCTGTAGAAGGAATATAAGATAAATTCCCGACGATGAGCCCTCTGGCCTCTAAGTCTATTTTAGCAAATCGCAAGGAGCTGCGGCCAACCAAACTGGGCATTTCTACCATAGGTGGTCGTTTAGATGATATGACAAGAAAAATAGTTCTTCCTGATTTAATTTCAAGTCCTTGTGCAGGCTGCACTTCTACTATTGTTCCATCTTTTAAATCTCTTCGGTATACGGTATCCTTGATTTCATAATCTAGATTAGCATTATCTATTTTATCCTCTGCATTCTCTATCGTCATATTGACTATATTAGGAATGACAGAACTCTGCCCCCATTTTGTAATCTTCTTAAGACTAAAAAGAATGGCGATAGAGAACATGAGAAATATCCCGATGAACACGAGCAGATTTAACCAAAAATAGCGATGAAAAAGAAAAGAGAAAAAACGCATTTATTATTGTTTTAATCGAGGATCCATGGCATCTGTAAGACCTTCTCCCAGAAGATTGAAAACTGTTACTGTCACGAAGATAGCAAACCCTGGAATGATAGCTAACCACCATGCTTTAAAATATCCTCTAGCCGCTGACAGCATGCTGCCCCAGGTCACATCTTCTGGACGCATACCTATACCTAGAAATGATAAACTAGACTCTAATAGTATAGCACTGGCTACGCCGAAAGCAATTGCTACGAGCACCGATGAAAGTGAATTGGGCAACGCATGCTTAAATATAGTTCTCAACTCACTATAACCCAATGATTGAGCTGCTTGAATAAATTCTAGGCTTCGTACTTTTAGCAATTCTGCTCTTGTATATTTAGCAATACCCGTCCAACTTGTAAATCCTATAATGACCATCACCATGAGAATATTGGGACGACTCATAACAGCTACAATAGACAAAATAAGGAGCAAAGTAGGAATAGAAACTTTGACTTCTATTAATCTAGATACCATAATATCTACTGGTACATTGACTTTTTTACCGAAAAATGGAATTCGTTTAAGTAAAACTGCTAGAACATTACAAAGAGCTAAAATACCAATCAATAAAAACAGACTAAATAGGAGCTGAACTAAAAATCCACCCATACCTTCTGCAAGTGATTTAGAAAGGTAGTAACTGCGCACACTAAAGGCGTAATACATCCCTAAAAACAACCCAAATAAACTCAGCCAGAATCTACCTCGACTCATTTGCAATCCTTTATCGCCGAAATAACCAGCTAAGGCTCCGAAGAATATACCTATAAGAACAGAAATAGACATAGATATAATACCTACTAACATAGCTGTCCTGGTGCCATGCACCATACCCGCTAAGACATCTCTACCTAAATTGTCCGTACCTAAATGATGTCTCCAGCCAGAACTCTCTACATCCTGATCATCTAATGGACTTTTATAATCTTTATTATTAAGATCTAAATTTTGGGGTGAATAAGGAATTGGTGTTCGCACTACAAAATCATACTTCACCTCATTCCAGTTCACATTCGCCAACTCTTGAGGATATTTAGCTATCCCTAATCCCACGCCATAACTTTTAAATATAGGGAAATAGCTATTTCCATTGATTCTACAAAAGATCGGCTTATCATTAGCTATAAAATCGGCCATGATTCCTATAAAGAATATGACATAAACCATGCGCAATGACCATACGGCCAACCTATTTTTATTGAACTGTCTTTTGACAATTCCCCAATAACTCTGGTCTAATTTTTGAAGCGTCTTACTCATTTTTATTCAATTTATTTTTCAAATGAAATTCTAGGATCTACCACACTATACATAATATCAGCTACAAGATTTCCAATCAGAGTCAGAATAGCACCAAGCATCATGACGGTAAAAATCATAGGAAAATCTCGAGCAGTAAGTGCTTCTAGTGCCAATTTTCCCATACCTGGTATACTAAAGATATATTCAATAACAAAACTACCTGCAATAAGCCCTGGAAATATTCCAGAAAAAATGGTGATAATTGGAATCAAGGAATTTCGAAAAGCGTGCTTCCATACAACAGTTTTTTCATCATTACCCTTAGCTCTAGCTGTGCGAATATAGTCCTGACCTAAAGTATTGAGCATGCCGGTGCGCATTTGTCTAGATACATAGGCTATACCACCGTATACTAAGCAGAAAATAGGTAAAACCAAATGATAAGCTCTAGTGCCTACTACTTCTATAAACGACATATCATCATCTACTTCACCGAGACCATAAGTAGGAAATAAATTCAGACCATACTCATCGGTAGTAATAAATGTAACTAATAGAGTGGCTATCCAAAAACTAGGCAAAGAATACATTAGAAAAAGAAGAACCGTAGTGAATCGATCTGTTTTGGTACCCTTATTGGTTGCGCTAAATACACCTACT
This sequence comes from Chitinophagales bacterium, assembly GCA_030832185.1. Classification (GTDB taxonomy): domain Bacteria; phylum Bacteroidota; class Bacteroidia; order Chitinophagales; family JADJOU01; genus CHPMRC01. The sequence continues at coordinate 182,073 of JAURJQ010000022.1, forward strand.
GGTATAGAAATAGAGTAAAATATAATTAAACTCAAAATATTCATAAGCAAAGTCCAAGGGATAGCATCTTTGAGCTTACTAGCTATTGGACGGCTATCTAAATAAGATTGACCAAAATCACCTCGGAGAAATCCTTTGGTTTGTCCTGGTTCTGCCTCGCCGAAAAACCATGGGGCATTCCCAAATAGCCACCTATGATATTGGTTATTTGTACCATACCAATTTATTGAAGGAATATAGTTTTGGAATACGCTCTTCTTTACCTTCATTTCTTCATAAAGAGCCTGTAATTTCTGTGTTTTGATGTAGACATTATTTAAAAGCGGCTGACCTTCAGTATTCTTAAGTAATGATTTGATGTGATTATTGATATCAATATCTTCACTAGTCATATAGAGAAGTTGCACCTTCTGCTTGATCTCCTTCATATTCTCAAAGATGGTATTATCTACCACTACATCGAAAAGACTCAACTCTAGGTCTTTAATCTGACTGTGATAGGCTGAAATTTCCTTCCAATTTCCATACTGAGATGTCAAATCCGTTAAGGTTTCTTTATCAGCTTTTTTCACAAATTTATACATAGTATCCGGAAGAGCCGAAGAAGTAACTGCAAGATAAAAAGTAGGTAGATTTAAACCTAGATTCTCTGCCTTTTCATAATAGGCTTTTTCGCTAGCCATTTTCTCCAGTGCTTGACCTGCATCTCCTCCGCTATCTCTATTTCCTAGAGCTAACTTCACGGGATCACCAGGGGTTATCTTACTGAGCCCAAAAGTGATTAAAGATATTATCAATAATGTGGGGATAAAATAAGCTATACGCTTGGCTACATATTTAAACATATACGATTATTGTGCTATTTTAAATTCATTTACTAAACATTCTTTCCCATCTTCACACTGGCCGAATATTTTAGAACAGACTAAGTTTAAACTGCTGGTTAAATGGTCGATATTCTTACTATTCATTTATTATAAATCAGATTAAGCTATGGCAAATTTATCATTTTATTTTAAAAGAGCCTGCATTTTGTAATTACTAGCCTATGTGCAAAAAAAATGCCACTGAATATCAGTGGCATTTTCAAAGTTGATTTAAAAAAACTATTTAATTGTCTTGAATTCATTATAGAGAACTCCTGGAGCTATCATAATATTTTCTATTTCAAATTTCTTGCTACTAGCTATTCTATTCGTTGGATTGAACAGGAAAATAACAGGAACTTCATCGTGAACTCTCTGTTGTAGCTGCTTATTCATTTCCTGTCTTTTTTCTAGATTCAATTCAGCGCCGATATCTTCAATTAGTTTATCCGATGCGGCGTCTCCCCAACCTACATTGTTACTACCTCCTGGCACTGCGCTTGATGTATGCCACTGTTGTTTAGGATCTGACATTTTTGGACTTATTGTAAAGCCCATGTTATACATTTCAAATTGGTGTTTATCTAGTTCTGCCACCATAATGGTCCATTCTTTTTCCACTATTTTCAGATCTATACCTACTTTTTTAAACCCTTCTTGAATAATGAGTCCTTGATTTTTGGCAGTTTCATCTTTAGGAATTTTGTATTCAACAACTAATTGAGTCTTTTTACCATTTAAGACTTTATCTCTGAAACCATCGCCATCCGTGTCTTTCCAGCCAGCTTCATCTAAAAGCTGAGCTGCTTTTTCAGGACTGAATTCGTATGCCTTTAAATTTTTATTATAATGAGGCTGAGTACTATGAGCAAAACTTTCCGTTTTGGTACTTTCCCCAAATGAAATAATTTCATTTATTTTATCACGATCAACTGCATGAGCCATGGCTTTTCTTACACGTACATCTTGAAATTTTTCATTTCGAAGATTTATACCTAAGAAACTATACCCCAATCTTCCTATTCTTGAAAGATTGAATTTATCTTTAAATGTTTCATTTTTTTCCAATTCTTTAAAGTCTTTAGCTTTAATGGCTACATAATTATCAATAGATCCATCTTTCATTGCTGTCATTGCGGTATTATCATCATTAATGATTTTCACCTTTATCCTTTTTGGAAATGCCCAGAATGTTCTATCCTCTGAATGCGCATTGCCCCACCAGCTATCCTTCTTCACTAAAACTAACTCTTGTCCTGTAGTCCAAGATTCTAATCTATATGGACCAGCACCAGTAATAAAGGCTGGATCACGCTGAAACTTTTCACTATTGAAATCCATTGCAAACTTATTTATGTCTGCATTTTCCCTTAATGCTGATCGTTTAGCGTCTGTATTCATATCTTTTATTGCAAACTTTCGCATGATTTTCTCTGGGTCGTAATTATACTCAGGCATAACATAGCCACCAGCAAAATCTTCTATCATATAATATTTTTTATTGGCTATTACGCTAAATTTAAGCGGGTTAGCAGAATCGACAACTATATCGGCCAACCAACTATAATATCCTCTCAAAGGTTCGCAATTTACTTTTGGATTAAGAATACATTTTATGGTAAACACATAATCATTAGAGGTGATAGGTGTTCCATTATCCCACTTAGCGTCTTCACGTATTTCATAATCTAACTTTATTCCTCCTTTATATTCACCTTCCGTTATCTCGGTTATTTTAGCATTTTCTTTGATTATATATGGTGTCAAACTGTAATCTGGTACAGGATTAGAGCCATTTAGCGCTGCAAACATCAAATCAGCAACTTTCCTTGCATCATTAGTAGTTAAAGTAATTGGATTTAGCTTATCAGGGTCTGCGGATATTCTTATATTCAATGTTCCGCCTCCTTTTGCTTTGCCTTTGCAGGATAGAAGAGCTGTAGACAAAATCACAATAGAAAACAATAAGCTATAGAGCGTTCTTTTATTCATTCTTTTAAAGTTAAATTTTAAACAAAGGACAAATTTAGTGGAATGCAATTTTATTTATTCATTTTTTTATTCCTAATAAGCTATTCTATAATTTACTACATACTATGCAAATTGTGAATAATCTTAGTGAATTAGCATATTAAAAATGCTTTACTTTGCGTTAAAGATATTATTTCTATACTAAAAATCATCTATGCGTTTTTCTTCCATATTAATAGTAGGAATATCATGTATACTGCTCTCCTATTATAGTTCCGCTCAGTCCAATTCTATACATAATGATGTGTTAAGAAATTACCAACAAGCCATTCAATTCACTCAAAATCAAGATTATAGGCAAGCATATCAGTTTTTTGAGCTCTTGAGCAATCTGCCGATACCTGAAAATCAAGTTGGTCAGTTGGCATTTTTTAAGCAGGAAGCGACTTATTACAAAGCTTATCTCGCAGGCAAACTTCAACTACCTGAAGCTGAGCAGAATCTACTTCAACTCTATGATAGAACGCATGACTCTAGAAAAAGTCAACTAGCCTATCATTTAGCGGATTTTTATTTTAGTAAAGAAAGTTATGATCAAGCAGAAAAATGGTATGAAATCACAAGTGAAGACGCACTTAATGAAGAATGGAAGGACGATTACTATTTTAAATCGGGCTATTCACTCATGGAAGGCAATAAAGAGGATAAGGCAATAAAGCTGTTAGAAAAAAATCTAGAACTCAAGCAATCAAAATACAAATCAGAGGCAGCTTATTATCTTGGTGTTATCTATTTTAATAAAAAGGATTATGCCAAGGCTGAAGGCTATTTACAATCCATAAAAAGTCAAGACCAAACCAAAGGAGCCAATTTCATCCTAGCACAAATACAATTTCTCAAGAAAAATTATCTCGAAGTCATCAAACTTCTCAAAAATGATAACACTGAAAGTCAAGGGAAAAATCAGTTGATGGGGAAAAGTCATTTTGAACTTAATAACTTTAAAGACGCTGAGATATACTTAGCTAGACACCTGGTTGAATCAAATAAAGTAAGCCCAGAAGATATGTATCAATTGGCTTTTTCTGAGTATAAAAATGGTAATTACTCAGTAGCAGTAGATCATTTTAAAGAGCTTCAACTCAGCAATAGCTTCGGACAATACGCAATGTATGCTCTCGCAGACTGCTATCTCAAAGCGAATAATAAACAAAATGCCTTGGCGGCCTTCCAGCAGGCTAGTCAGCAGAATCAAGACCCAATAATAACTGAAGAAAGTAAATTTCATGTAGGAAAGTTAAACTACGATCTTAAAAATTACAATCAATCGACAGACAACTTCTTTGATTTTACCACTAACTATCCCAATTCGAAACATGATAAAGAAGCCTGGGATTTATTGACACTCTCTCTTCTCAATACAAATAACTATCCTCAAGTGATAGGAATTATAGAAAAAAATCCAAAGATACAAGAAGGTAATGAGGTCTTATATCAAGAGGTATGCTTTACCCATGCAGTCAATGCTAATAACAATGGCGATACCGCTACTGCATTAAAATACTTGAAAAAGGCGATTTTGAATCCTTTTGATAAAGCGCTAGAAGCAGAATCAAGATACCTACGAGCCGAAATCTTTTACAAAGGAGGGCAAATAGAGGATGCCACAAAAGAATACAATGAAGTCTATCGAATTCTGATAAAAGAAAAAATACTTTTTGCCCAGAACGCCACTCTTTTTAATGTGCATTATGGTCTTGGGTATTGTGAGTATTCCAAGCGAGATTTTGATGCCGCATTGACTCAATTTATCAACTGCTCTAAAAACTATATATACTCTCAAAATGCGCCTATATCTAATACCATGCAGGATGTAGATCTACGGATGGCCGATATTTATTTTATGAATAAAAAATATGACGAGGCCTATAAGCAATATTCAAAAATATCCCTAAGAAGAGGGCAAGGCTATGATTATGCTACCCTTCAGAAAGCTAATATAGATGGGATAAAGAAAAATTTTAAAGATAAAATCACAACACTGAGCAAATTAATGCGGGAAGTTCCCAATTCTATCTATTTCAATGATGCTCAGTATCAGTTAGGTTTGGCCTATGAAGACGATCGAAATTTCGATATGGCTGTGCAGACATACTCTGATATTATCAATAAATCTAAATCACTGGAATATATACCAAAATCACTCATGCGTCTGGCGACTATATATTACAATAACCAAAATCTAAATGAAGCTCTCAATAAATATACCACTATTGTCAAGTCTCATATTAACTCCCCTGAGGTCGACCCTGCACTAAAAGCTATCAAAGAAATATATATAAGCCAAGGGAAACCAGATGAATATTTGACATTTACCTCTTCCCTTCCTAGTTCTAAACATCTAGGGGTTACCGAACAGGATAGCCTTCTTTTCGAATCTGGTGAAGAACTCTATGCCAATCAGAACTACGATAATGCTATTGTTATTTTAAATAAATATTTAGAAAAATTCCCACAAGGTATTTTTAGTATTAAGGCGCACTATCTCAAAGCTGAGTGTTTTTCTGCTAAGAAAATGTATGCCGAAGCTATCGATGAATATGAAAATTTGACGAAAGAAAATAATCATCCTTACTATGAAAGAGCTGTAGTGAAGACTGCCTATTTTCATTACAATAATAGCAAGGACTATAGCAAAGCAAAAACGCTCTACCAAAAACTGCAGGCTATCGCTTCCACTTTTCAAAACAAGCAGCTAGCTAAAATAGGTATTCTAAAATCTAGCTATCGGTTGAAGAACCACCTCGAAGTCATTGAAATAGCAAAACTCATCGAAGGAGATGAGAACATAAGCCAAGATATAAAGTCTGAGGCGATATACTTTAAAGCCATCTCGCTCTACCATACACAAAACTATAAGACGGCTATTCCTATCCTGGAGACACTCAGTAAAGATAAAAGCAGCAGTAAGGGCGCAGAATGCACCTATTATTTAGCTTCTTCATATCATCATCTAAAAGACTATAAAAAATCAAATGAAATACTATTAAAATCTAAGGATGAATATGGTTCTTACGAGTCATGGGTCGTGCGGTACTTTATTCTAATAGGTTATAATCATCATAAACTAAAAGATGACTTTCAAGCAAAAGCAACATTGGAAAGTATTATAAATAACTATCAAGGCGATGAGGACATCCTCAAAGAAGCCCGAGAGAGACTGGCGGAAATCAATGCCAGCATAAAATCACAATCGAAAGTCAAGTATAAATAATTCACTTCATTTTAAGAAATTTACCGATGCAAAAATTAGTTTTAACATCAATATTCATTCTGCTTCTAGTGAAGCTTACCGCGCAGAACGAAAGCAATATAGACCCTGTAGAAATAAAGATAGTCAAGGATTATAATGTCTTCATAGAAGAGGCTTTCAAAATTCATGAGCCTATTAGTTATTATCCGCTATTCAAGGACAAGACTACGCAAAAGAAACTCAGTTATTTACTTCCTGATAGAATAGAACAGTTTAAATTTGAACCTTCGGCTATAGAACCCATTGCTTATAAGCAACGCAATGTTTTCTTCCAAAATAACAATTTTGTTCGCATGGGATTTGGTAGTGCATTTAATCCCATCTTCGAATGGTCGCATCTAAATGAAAAGGCTAAAACGCCTACCCGTTTGCACGTATTCCACCATTCTGCATGGTTATCGCCAGATTCCTTTCAGAAATACAGTGAGACTAAAGGCGAGGCCGAAATCACTAAATCATTTAAGAACTGGGTATTCAAACCTAGAATTCAAGCGCAACATAAATATTATAATTTTTATGGCAATATCGTAGAATCCGGTTTCCAAAAAGAATCCATCCGGAACTATTTTAATGGAGGTATGGTGGTTACAATGCAAAAAGAAAAATCTGAACTGAAATCACTTTCTGTAATTAACACGGGAGAATTTAACTATGGAATGGATAATTTAGGCATACTAGATACTACTAAAAAAAATCATGAAGCCTATGGACTTATGAAATCAGATTTGAGCTATAGACTTAAGGAAAATATTCTAATAAAATTAAACGCAGGTGTTCAATATTATAATTTAACTGCCGATACTTTTTCTGACAAATGGCTCATTAATGCAATGCCTAACGCGGAGTTTCGCACGAAAGCGCTCAAACTCACTGGTGGATTAAATTTCACTCAAAGCTTGATCAACTCAAGACCTATATTTTATGTTTTCCCACATTTTATATCCGAGGTGCAGCTTGTACCCAATTATCTAAATTTCTATACTGTATGGAATAGAAACCTGGAATTAAACCGCCTCCAAAGCCATTTGGCGGTCAATCCATTTATCATATTCACCAATCAACTACTACCAAATACGCTCACTGAAAATAGAACAGCAGGTCTCAAAGGAGGATATAAAGGGGTAAGTTATCAGGCTTTTTTCAATCAGAAAATAATGAAAAACACCTTGTTATTTCAAAATGATGCTGCCAATCCTAGATTTCTTCAAGCTGAAACAGAGCGGAATATGACAGTAAATAATGTTTCGTTAGAATTGAGCTATATACGCGAAGAAAAATGGTCAGCTTTTATCAAAGGTGATGTATTTCTATACGAACTTGATAGAACAGGTGCATTACCAAACAATCTGCCCGGCCAGCGTCTTACGCTAGGCTCTCATTTCAAGGCCAGTAAAAAGTTAAATATAAATTTTAATGCCTATGCTTTAGGGGGCGTCAAAACCTTAATTTCAGGGATAGAAGTTTCTAATCCTTTATTATTTGACTTAAATATAGGTGGGGAGTACCATATTTCAAAAAACTTTTATATATTTGCCAATGGGAACAATATGCTAAACTCCAAAATTGCTCATCAAATAGGGTTTCCTAGTATAGGCATCAATGGTCAAGGCGGGCTCCGAATCACTTATTAGAAAGTTAAAACAAAAAAAGAATGGTTTTTAGTCAGATTTTAAAAAATGTATTAGATAAAAATCAAGCTGTATGGATCCCTACCATAGGTCTCCTAGGTTATGACAAAGCTACCTCTAAATTAGGTATAGATGTCTATGGATCAGGCTCGGATGCTGAGCTCATAAAACTCATAACAGATGTAATGCAGGTGAGTGCCGGCGAAGCCAAAGGTATTTTAATTCAAGAGGTGGAGTCCTTAAAAGCGAAGCTCCAGAGTGAAGGCAAATTCACGATAGAAGGTATGGGTGACCTTTTATTTTCCAACGGGTCATACCAATTTGAAGCCAAGAAAGCGCTCTTCCCTACTGACTTTTTCGGTGGTGGGCATTTCAATCCAGCAGCCTTTAAAGACAATGCTCCTAAGGAAGAATCCAAAGTATTTGAAAATACCTTCATAAAAGTAGATCCTCCGAAAAAAGAGGAACCAAAAATAGTACCCGTGCAAGAAACGCCGATAACACCTCCCAATATAGAAGAGTCGGTGATCATAGAGCCCACAAAACCATTAGAAGAATCACTGCCAAAAGATTTATTCGAAGCAGCTAAATTTTCAAGTCCAGAAATCGAAACTCCAGAAATAAAAGAAACTGTCGAAAATGTTATTGAACCGATAGCAGAAGAAAAGCCAGTCGAGGAAACTAACGTGACAGAAGAAGAAGATTTCACAACAAGATTACTGAACGAAATCAGCCAAGAGGATGAAGATGAGAATTTAGACGATTTAGATGAAGATAACATAGAAGAAGAAATCATCGAGGAAACAGCTATAATAGAGCCTCCTAAGAAAATAATCATAGATGAACCAAGAAGAAACATCGGAAATGCCCGATACGATGATGGTTACTATAATTTTGAATTAACCCAAGAACCAGAGCTTAAAAGTAAATGGCCGCTTGTAGCGGGGTTGACCCTTGGTATATTGGCTCTTGGTTTTATGATTCCTTGGTTGATAGCCTCCTCCAATGGGAATAAATTTTTAGGACTTAGTCCGCTATGGAATTCTCATAAAGAAGGAGAGAAGTTAGAACCTAAGTTAGCTCTAAAAATAGACAGTACGACTGCAGACAGCTTAAACCTTATAGCTTTATCTGCCTTGACTGATAGTCTGAGAAACGATTCACTGAAAAAAGTATCTACCCCTGTACCTACCCAAGTAGCGCAGACTTCACCAATAAAGGCTGCTGCCAAAGCGCCTGCTGCCTCTTCCAAAACACCGAGTACTCAACATACTCAAGCAAACACCAAAAATACAACTACACCCAAAACACCTAATTCTACTGACCCAGTTAGTAAGAAATCAGTCGCTGTTGCTACTGAAAAAACAAAAAAATCGGATTTGGTAACAAGTGGAAAGGAAGCAGCCTCTATTTCTGAACCAAAATTGATACAGAAAAAAGAAAAGGATACCAGCGCTAAACTAGCCAAAGCTAAAGTAGGAAAAGTAAACATCATAGGAAAACCTTATGCTACTGCTAATTATACCAAGGGAAATCACTATCTATCTTTTGGAAAATTTAAAATAGCCTCTGCCGCCGTTAAACTTAAAACGGACATGAAGAAACACGCAGGTATTGAAACAGATGTAATCCTAGTCGATGGCTCTTACCGTGTGGTCGTGCCATTTCTTTCTAAGGAAAAAGCGGAAGAAGCATCTAAAGATTATCTTAGTACCACATTGTTTGAATAACTATTAGATTACTAGATTCATTTTCTTAGGTAGAACATAGCTTCTTTCTTTATTTCTTTAAAGCTCATTCAAGATAACTTAAAATTTAAAACTTATAATTCAATACTATAATAATGAGCATAGCATATGTATTTCCAGGGCAGGGAGCCCAATTTGTAGGTATGGGAAATGAAATTTTTGATAAATTTCCTGACGCTTCTTTTTATTTTCAAAAAGCTAATAATATCCTGGGCTTCGACATAGAGCGCATCATGAAAGAAGGGACTATAGAAGAATTGACACGCACGGAGGTGACCCAGCCTGCTATCTTCATACATAGCGTCCTTATGGCAAAGTCTCTTCAAGATTTTCAACCCGCGATGGTCGCTGGCCATAGTTTAGGTGAATTTTCAGCTTTGGTAGCGGCAGGAGGTTTATCCTTTGAGGATGGATTGAAATTAGTATCCATTCGTGCGAATGCCATGCAGAAAGCATGCGATACCCAACCTTCCACAATGGCCGCAGTTTTAGGTCTAGATGATAGTACAGTAGATAATATATGTAAATCTATCACGGATGAAATCGTAGTGGCTGCGAACTATAACTGTCCAGGACAATTAGTTATATCGGGCTCTCCCAGAGGGATAGAATTAGCTAGCGAAAAACTGAAAGAGGCTGGCGCTAAGCGTGTGCTGCCGCTCAAAGTCGGAGGGGCTTTTCATTCACCTTTTATGGCACCCGCCAAAGAAGAATTAGCTCAAGCCATAATGGAAACGAATTTCTCCAATCCAATATGCCCTATATATCAGAACTATACAAGTCATGCTTCGCAGAATGCAGATGTGATTAAACAGAATCTCATTGATCAATTGACAGGATCCGTGCAGTGGACGAGGAGTGTCTTTAATATGATTCAAGATGGTGCTCTAACCTTCTATGAAGTAGGCCCAGGAAGTGCCTTAACAGGTATGATAAAAAAGATTAATGCGGAGGTCTTAGCTGAGAAAAAAGCTTAACCTATGTTCAGTCAAGAACTAACAGCTATTCAGGATAGATTAGCAAATTTCTCTCCTAGATCAAAAGTCTGGATTTATTATAGCGAAAAACCGTTTGCACCGCATGAGAATGTGATTCAAGAACAAGTCACTGCCTACACTGAAAACTGGACTTCGCATGGATCTAAAGTTACCGCAGCTGGATTCGTTTTGAGTAATCACATCATCTTGTTAGTAGCAGATACAAGTCTAGGTGAGGTCAGCGGCTGCTCTACGGACAACTCTGTTCGGTTTATGACTAATCTGGGTAAAGAGTATGAATTAGATTTTTTTGATAGAAATCTCGTCTTAGTGCTTATAAATGGTATTATCCAAGTCACCAATATCCATAACTTAAAAAACTATCCTGCTGATGCGCTTGTACTTAATCCATTCTTCTCTAATTTACAGGAATGGAGGAGTCATTTTACGCAGAGTTTAACAGCTTCTAAATATAAAAGGTTCATTTAGGTTGATCACCTGCAATCAACTTATTAAACCTCTGGCGAAGGTATAGGGATGTGCTCTCTATCAGGTATTTGTTGTTAACGTTATCTAACAACAAATACCTTGTAATTCAAAAATAATTAGATTGGTTTAGCGAATTACCTTGCGAACTGATTCTAATTCAAAATCCAGACTTTATTCAATATAATCCAGTAAAAACATGTAAAATGTCAATTTTCAAAAAAATAATAACGATACAAACTACCGATTCAATACTAATTCTTAGATAGATTTTAATTTTCTAGATCACTGTAATGATTCAATGCGAAGACACTTGGATTGTTGGTGAATAAATCAACAAACTACAACAAAAAGTAATTGGTATAAAAATACTTTTGAGTATAAAGAACCTGCTATAGAATTATTGCGACTAAACGAAAAAGAAAAGCAAATTTATAAGGGTGATTATATTTTTATTACATGGAGTAAACAAAAAGTAAATGATAAAATAAAAAACAAGATTCTTAAACAAATTAAATAATTTGACATATATATCTAACAGTCTTCTAAAAAAGTGCGGTGTTAAAATAAACTGCAGATGGCTATCGAAAGATTGTAATTTTGTACAAATTAAATATAATAAAGATCCTCCTTCAATAGGCTTCATGGCGTTAGCAATATTTTTCGCTGACCTGAACAAAAGCCCAGAAATTCAAATATTCATTAATTTAAAAGATTAATCTATAAATTATAAATAGTAATTATGACAACTCAAATTGAAAAAATTAAACGGACAATTGAACCCTTAAGGCAAGAAATTATAAATCATAAAGTTTATTCAGCCATTAAAGATATAGACGACTTGAAGGTATTTATGCAATTTCATGTTTATGCTGTTTGGGACTTCATGTCTTTATTGAAAACGCTACAAGGTAATTTGACTTGCACATCTGTGCCTTGGTTTCCTAAAGGAACCGCAGACACTAGATATCTTATTAATGAAATTGTAGTGGGTGAAGAATCGGACGTGGATCCAAATGGTATTAGGAAAAGTCATTTTGAATTGTATTTGGACGCTATGAAACAATGTGGAGCAGATACTTCTAAAATTGAAGCGTTTACGGATGTATTAAAAAATACTGGCGACTTTAACACCGCTTATTTGTCTTCAGAAACTCCAAAGGAAGCAAAAGATTTTGTAGACTTTACATTCAAAGTTATTGAAAGCGGGAAAGACTATTTACAATCTGCTATTTTCACTTTTGGACGTGAAGATCTCATCCCAGGTATGTTTATCTCAATAATAAATGAAATGCACAAGAACTTTCCTGACGATATTTCAATTTTTAAATATTATATCGAAAGACATATTGAAATTGATGGCGACCATCATAGCCATCTTGCTATACAAATGACTTCCAATTTATGCCGAAACAACGAACTATATTGGAAAGAAGCAGAAGAAGCAGTTATAAATTCATTGAAACAAAGAATTGAATTGTGGAACGGTGTATATCGACAATTGACAGAACGAACAACTATTGCTAACAGCACCTTGTAGAAGACTCAAA
>JAURJQ010000023.1 GCA_030832185.1 Chitinophagales bacterium
ATAGATAATATTTATGTGGTGACTACAACGGAATATTATGGTCTAGTAATAGATCAGTTAGACCAGTTAAAGCCTGAAAATCTAATCTTAGAGCCTGAAAGAAAAAATACAGCTCCATGTATTGGATACGCATGTTATAAAATAGGAAAAATCAATTCTAAGGCTAATATTTTGATAACTCCATCTGATCATATCATATTGGGAGAGAAGAAATTTGAAGTCATAGTCGAGAATGCATTCAAATTTGTGGATAGACAACAAGCACTTGTCACTATAGGAATTAAGCCGACAAAGCCTGCTACTGGCTATGGTTATATTCAATACTTAGAAGATGAGGCCAATCTTTTCAAGAAAGTTAAGACCTTTACAGAAAAGCCTAATATAGAATTGGCCATGACCTTCATTCAATCTGGAGATTTTCTATGGAATGCCGGAATATTTGTATGGAATGTACAAGTTTTTATGAAAAAATTTGAAAAGTATCTGCCGGAAATAGGAGAACTACTCAAAACTGTATGGGAAGACTTAAATACGGTTAAGGAATCAGCTATTATGAATAGCGTTTATAGTCAGTTTAGTAATATCTCTATAGATTATGGTTTAATGGAGAAATCAGATGAGGTATTTGTGATTCCGGCTGACTTCGAATGGTCTGATCTTGGATCATGGTCTTCCATCTATGATGGATTAGATAAGGACTATCTAGGCAATGCTACGACCAATAATATGGTAAAAATATATGATGCGAGTAATAATCTAATAGTAGCACCGAAAGGGAAGTTAGTCATCATACAAGGGCTTGAGGGAAAATGCGTAGTTGATACTAAAGACGCACTTATGATAATGGATCTAAATAAAGAGCAGGAGGTCAAGAATTTTACCTCAGATTTAAAACGTGATAAACTAGAAAAATTCTTATAAATGTCTATTGAGGTTCGAGATTTGACTAAGCGCTACGGGGAGCAGTTAGCATTAAATAAGATTTCTTTTCAGATATCCAAAGGGGCCATTGTTGGTTTTCTTGGTCCCAATGGGGCAGGGAAGTCGACTACTATGAAAATCCTGACGGGATTTATCCCCCAAACAGGTGGTATAGCAAAGGTGGCAGGTTTTGATGCCGTCGAGGATCCTATAGAGGTCAAAAGACGAGTAGGCTATCTGCCAGAGAGTAATCCGTTGTATAAAGATATGTATGTTAAAGAATATCTTCATTATGTAGCCACCATTTTTCAACTTCCTAATCCTATAGCCAAGGTAAATGAAATGATAGCAATGACAGGATTGACTAAAGAACAAGATAAAAAAATTCATCAATTATCTAAAGGGTACAAGCAACGCGTAGGCATAGCTCAGGCTATCATACATAATCCTGAGGTACTAATATTGGATGAGCCTACATCCGGTCTTGATCCGAATCAACTCGATGAAATAAGAAAATTAATTTTAAAAATTGGTAAGGAAAAGACCGTACTACTTTCTACGCATATTATGCAGGAGGTAGAGGCAATGTGTGATCGTGTCATCATTATTAATAAAGGGGGGATAGTAGCTGACAATTTAACATCTAATATGCGAAAAATGGGTGTCAAAGAAGCCATTGTAGCAGTTGAATTTTCTGATAAAATTAACTTGGATGAGTTGAAGAAAATATCCAATGTGCAGAGAATAGAGCAAGGTAACACTAACGATTATAAATTATTTTTGAAGGATAGCAATTTAGATATTCGACAAGAAATATTTCAGATGGCAGTAAGTCATGGTTGGTCTATTCTTGCTATGCAGATGGAAGAAAGAGATTTAGAGGGTGTATTTAAAGAATTAACTAATAAATAATGAAGGCAATATTCTTTAGAGAAATTAATTCATTTTTCTCCTCTATGATAGGTTTTCTAGCCATGGGCTTTTTTATAACTATTACGGGTTTAGTGCTATGGTTTTTTCCTGAGTATGATATTCTCAGTTATGGATATTCCACCTTAGAATCATTTTTTACACTAGCGCCTATCTTATTTTTATTTATCATCCCTGCTATTACCATGAGGCTTCTTAGTGAGGAAAAACAAATGGGAACCCTCGAATGGGTTTTAACTAAGCCATTTTCTGATCGAGATATATTGTTGGGCAAATATTTCGCTAGTCTTTTTATCGTTATAGTGTCACTTCTACCGACTTTAATTTATTATTTTTCTATATATCAGTTAGGATATCCAAAGGGTAACATTGATAATGGCGGTGTTATAGGAAGTTATTTTGGGTTGATACTATTAGCATCTTCATTTTGTGCCATCGGATTGTTTTGTTCTTCAATTACTTCTAATCAAATTGTAGCTTTTATCTTAGCTGCTGTTTTCTCTGCCTTATTTTTCTGGGGTTTTGAAATGGTATCTAAATTTTCCTCATTAGAAGGCAGCTTTGATTATTTTCTAAAAAATTTGGGTATAAGCTATCACTATGATAGTATATCTCGTGGTGTGCTTGATACTAGGGATTTAATTTATTTCGTATCTCTAACGTTATTTTTCCTATACCTAACTCATTTTCAATTAGAGAAGAGGAAAGTTTAGGTTATCTCTCTTTATTTTTATGAGAGAATATTCTTAAGAACTATAGGCGAATTGCTGAAAGTTAATACAATCCTAACTATGATATACTCTAGAAGATATTATTAGTCCGTTTACAATTTCAAGCACTTCTCCTACCATCATATGCTCTTCTCCATCTACTTTGCGAATATATTCCATGAAAATTTGGGATTCATTTGAAATGAAATTTGTAGGTTCATAAACTAGGCTCGGCAAGCGCTCAAAGGCATTTTTCCACCAGGCTCTTAATTCCTCTTTACCTTGAATTAATCCCAAGGTTTCTGGCTTGTGAACTTTAAGTTTTGGACTGTAATGCCTAGCATTATCATGATAAAGCTTCAATAATTTCTCTAAATCATGCTGGTTAAAAGCTTCAAACCATTCTAGTGCAATTTTATGATTTAATTTGGGTGTCATTTTTAAATAATTATTATGATCTGTAAAAAATCAATAATTAAAATTTAGTAAGCGCAATTATACTTTAAATCCTAAATGTGGGTTTTGTGGAAAAGGTAGTTTTTAGGCCTCTTAAAATTGAATAATCCAACCTCCACATCCGGGATTACTGCTACTGTATTACCATCCCGAGAGTAAAGTCCCTCAGCTAGTCTCTAAATACGCAGAGAAAGTACCATAGACTTTTCGGGTATATTAAAAACCACTGCTTCATGAGAGTTAAGAGCAAAAAAAAGCCCTGATAATTGTATCAGGGCTTTTCAATTTGTGAAACCACAAAATAAAATGTGGCGGCGACTTACTCTCCCACCTTTTACGGCAGTACCATCAGCTTTATAGGGCTTAACTTCTCTGTTCGGAATGGGAAGAGGTGGGACCCCTACAATATAGCCACC
>JAURJQ010000024.1 GCA_030832185.1 Chitinophagales bacterium
CTATTCTTCTTTTAAGAGAATAGCTAATTCGTTAATCTGATTTAGAGCAGTTGCGGGTATTTCAAACTCACCTATTTCATTATTAATATCATCTATTTCTATGATATTATCTAGTTCTTTTTTGTAGAGATTAATGACTAAAGTCTTTTTGAATAATCTCAATAAACCGAATTTTCAGATAAATATTTATCAGTAGCTCTTATATTAAAATCATAACAACCTTCTGCCAAAAGGTGATTTTCACGATTCTCATTGGAGCGATATCCTGATATACTCTTCCATTTAATTTAACGCCCATTTCTAAAAAAGATTTGTTCTCGGGGTCTAGTGAGTAAAAGATTGCACAAAACTTTCTATATAGTGTATATAAATATGGCAAAACTGTCCTTTACGGATTTATTATACATTGTTGCCATTTAAAGCATTAAATTCGAATATTAGAAGTTTTCATTTTCTAACTATTTCATTTCCTATAATATTAATACAAAAGAAGCCTCTTAAAACTATGGTAGTTTTAAGAGGCCTGCATAAATTTAACAATCAGGGCTTAAAAGCTAGCTCTGAGTGTCAATCTTAGTGAGCGACCTGGAGACGATATCCCAGATGCAAATACTCTATAATGTGTATCGAAAATATTTTCAAGTGCGGCCTGAACTAACAAGTTTTTATTAATTTCATATTGAGTTCTTAAATTTAGAATATGCCAGGATGGGCTATATCCATTGATTGGATTGGCAGACTTGTTTTGGTTATCCTCGCCAGTATTGCTATAGTCATCACTTAATTTAGCTCCATTCATGAGCATGGATAATTCTATTTGATTTTTTTGAAAAAGATATTTAATTGCAAATCTGCCTGAAAGCGGAGGAATATGATCTAAGGGCACCTCAGCCGCTGTATAATTTTCTCGATATCGACCATAAGTGTAGTTTAAATTACCTATGAGCTCCCAATTTTTATGCGGAGCGAAACGATATCCACCATAAAAACCGATCAGATGAGCTGAGGCCGCATTGCCTAGTCGCTGATAGTTATACTGAATTCCATCAATGATATCGAAACTAACACCGTTGATGCTAGTCGGCTCATTAATAATATAATCTAAAACTTTAGTATAATAGCCACCGAATTCTATAGTGCAATTCTCTGCTAATTTATTCCAGGAATTTATTTCATAATTCATTGCCAACTCTGGTTTTAAGTTAGGATCATTCACTTGTATCCAATTAGTATTGTCAAATACTTTAGTTACATCATCTAGGTTTGGTGTACGATATCCGGTGCTAAAATTAATAGTTATCTTATTGCTCTTGGTGGGAATTAGACTTAGACCTGCATTTAGTGAGTATGCATGGTTGTTTAAATCAAATGATCTATATTTTCTGTTGGTATCATTGATAGTGGATGAGATTGTATTGTAAGAGTATCTTGCCCCAATATTTAAATAGGCTAAATCTTTAGATAATTGCCATATATCCTGAACATAAGCAGAGTATGTGCCTGTGCGAGATCCCCCATCTGGGTAGCGCGTGGATGCATAGCTCGGAGCACCTGTCAATATATTGAACCGCTTCACAGAACTAGCTATCCAGCTATTATTCAACTCCAATCCATAGGTGAGTTGATGACTTTGATAGGTTTTATATAAATCGAAGTTAATAGATGCTACATCCACATTTTCAATCTGTGAACGAAAATTGTTATTCCCAAAGTTTCTAGTATTCCTGCTCTCTTTATAGTTTTGATAGGCTAGTGTCAGTCTATAATTATCTGAAAAAATAAAGTTTTCATTTTTCTGCAGAGTATATGCTGCCATGAGTCTTGCTTCGGGTCCATAATACCATTCAGCACTACTAAATCGATTTGTCTGCGGATTTGCATCTATTAAATTGTTATTTGTTTTTTCCGTTAGGCGGTCATAGCGAGCTACATCGCTTGAGTTTGAATATTGAAAATTCAATAAATGTGAGGTACTCTCATTAGGCTGAAATAAAAATTTCTGTAAAATATTATATTGAATATAGCCAGTAGGATTTTGTTCGTTAGGATTTGTATTGGGCAACATGGTGTCGCGGTTGTTAATTCGAGCCTGAGTATAGAGTCTTTTGCCCCAATTTCCAAATTGCGGATCTCTCATATTACCTGCCATCAAGTTTCCAAAATCCGTATAGGTAAATGCTGTCACACTCGCCCATTTTTCTTTACCATAATTTAAAGTAAATCCACCTGTTTTTTCATTTTGTGCCGAAGCATATCGTCCGAAAACTTCTCCTTTAAGGCCTTTGTTTAGTTTAGGTTTTATCGTCATAAAGTTTAAAACTCCACCTAATGCATCACTACCATAGAGCGTAGATCCAGCTCCATAAAATACTTCAGCTCGATCTAGTTGTCCATTATCTACACGCAATACATTTTGCAAATGACCACTTCTGAATATAGCGGTATTCATCCGCACCCCATCCACCACTATGCCTATTCTATTCGCCTCAAATCCTCTAATTATAGGACTTCCTCCTCCATTCTGACTTTGCTGAACGGTTATCATACCTGTATTTTGAAGGGCATCGCCTGTATTGCCTGCGGAGTTAAATTGAAGTTCTTTTTGCGAAATAATATCAATAGTCTGAGAAATCTCCTGCTTTTCGGTTTCTTTTTTAGCTCCTGAGATCACGACTTCTTTGATAAGTTTATTTTCCTGCGCAAATACCAGGGACGCAGACACTATAAGTATGCTAAATATTAATAGTTTCATTTTGATTAATTAAATGTTATGAATGATAAATTTTATCATGTCATTTGACACAATTTTATAACTCCTAATAAATTATAGTAGGAGAGAAAGATAAAAAATTTAGAATTCTGGAGGTGGAGACTTCAGTGTAGAGAAATTACTACCGATCAAATGAACAACATGATAGGACAAAGTTATCTTCTTCGTTGACCATTTATTGTATTGAAATGAACTGGGATACTGACAAATGAGATTCTTTAAGAAAACGAGTAGACTTTTAGTTTTATCTGATTTTAATGGATTTTGAGCAAATAAGTCAGCTAAGGATTGTTTAATTTTTTTCTTTAAACTACTTTCTTTGGTGTCATGATAGCAGGTATATTTTAGAAATTTCCCTTTTTTTACCACGGAAATAATATCATACATCTCACCAGCTATTTCTAGTTCATTTTCCATTTTATGGTATATAATATCAGAGTTAGTTTCAAATTCGGAAATCTTGATCCATAAATCTTGAGTCTCTTCCTTACTTAACTTAGAGAGTATTTCTTTCTTTACAATGCGCTTTATTTCTTTAATCTCCATACGCAGCCCTAGTATGCCTATGAATGGAAATATTAGTATACAGAGAAGAAAGAAGCTAAGCAATTTTTTCATAGATTGTCACTCAATTTCCAGTTTTGATGTTTACTAATTTATTTATTAAAATGTATAGTGAGAAAGTAAATTACTAACCGCATCATCTATATATCCGATAGGCAGCAGCTAATCAAAATGAGAAGGCAAAACCAAGCAGACTAGTTTAAATAGCACCAATAAAATGTTATACTTGGGCATTCTAGAATAATTTTTATTGAAATGGTCGTGCATTATATTTATAAATGATCTAAACTGACTTTGATTTTGACTAGAATATATTCTAAATAATTACTATTTCATTCATTTAAATTGTTAATTAGACAAATTTACAAGTATTTAGGTCATTATTTATAGATTTCTTATGTCAGTAGCTTGTTAACTAGATAAATACTATATTTGTCTATTAGGTTAAATTATGGAATTCATTCAAAAACTTTTTATACCTTATCAAACGTATTCTTCATTGCAGATTGTGCTAGAGTTATTAGCTACCTGTGCAGGTATTGTATCTGTGATTTTTGCCATCAATAAGCGTATTTGGGTTTATCCTGTAGGAATTGTAAGCACAGTTTTATATACGTATCTTTTATTCCAGTGGGGACTTTATGGCGATATGCTTATTAATGCATACTACACCATAATGAGTCTTTATGGTTGGTGGGCATGGCTGCAATATGATGAAAAAGCTAAGGAGGAAAACCCAAAACAAGATTTTATTCTAATCCAAATGGCATTTTGCTTAATTGGAGGTTTCTTACTAGTGCTAGGAATATATTATTTCAAGTACGATTCTGTTAAAAATATTCCAGCTATCAATTGGATAGATGCCATATGCACCTCCTTGTTTTTGGCCGCTATGTTTTTAATGGCCAAGAAGAGAATAGAAAATTGGTTTTTCTGGATTTTAGGGAATGCCTTAGCCACATATTTGTTTTATATTAAAGGATATGCTGTTACCTCGCTTCAATATAGCGTTTTCTTTGTATTAGCTTTAATCGGTTGGAAACAATGGAGAAAAAAATAAATATATTTTTGTGCGAATAAGAACCATAGCAGAATATGAAACCGCTTATAAGAAAAGCATAGAGACCCCAGACTTATTTTGGGATGAAATTGCGTCTAATTTTCAATGGAAGAAAAAATGGGATAAGATAATTGATTGGAACTTTAGCGAGCCGAACGTAAAATGGTTTGTCAATGGGAAATTGAATATTACGGAAAACTGCATTGATCGGCATTTATCCAGTCAGCCAGATAAGGTGGCTATCATTTGGGAACCTAACGAGGTGAATGAGACCTATAAAACTTTTACTTACAGACAACTTTATCACGAAGTTTGTGTGATGGCCAATGTATTGAAAAATTTGGGGGTTAAGAAAGGAGACAGAGTTTGTATTTATCTTCCTATGATACCAGAATTAGCTTTCGCTGTTTTGGCTTGCGCTAGAATAGGTGCGGTTCATAGTGTAGTTTTTGCAGGGTTTTCATCGAGTGCTATAGCGGATCGATTGATCGATGCAAAAGCTGAGTTTATCATAACCTCTGATGGCATGAATCGCGGTCTTAAGTCCATGAATATAAAAGAAATTGTAGATGGCGCATTAGATAAAGTAGATTTCATCAAAAAAATTCTAGTCATCAATCGGCTGAATATAAACGTGAATATGTTATCAGAGAGAGATTTTTGGTATCATGAGGCAAATAAAGGTATCTCTAGCGAATGTGCAGCAGAAGAAATGGATAGCGAAGATATATTGTTTATACTCTATACATCTGGATCAACGGGGAAGCCAAAAGGAGTTGTTCATACATGCGGTGGATATATGGTTTATTCTGCCTATACCTTTGCTAATGTATTCCAATATGAGCCAAATGAAATTCATTGGTGCACTGCCGATATAGGCTGGATCACAGGACATAGTTATATCATCTACGGGCCACTTGCCAATGGAGCTACAACTCTTATGTTTGAAGGAATTCCGACCTATCCAGAAGTGGATAGATTCTGGTCTGTCTGTGACAAACATAAAGTCAATATTTTCTATACTGCACCTACAGCTATTCGCTCTCTCATGGCTTATGGTTCTGAGCCAGTAGATAAGCACAATTTAAATTCTCTTCGAAAACTAGGTAGTGTAGGAGAGCCGATAAATGAAGAAGCCTATCACTGGTTTGAGCATCACGTAGGTAAAGACAGATGTCCCGTAGTCGATACTTGGTGGCAAACTGAGACTGGTGGGATAATGATTACTACTATGGCGGGTGTAACGGAGTCTCCGGCTAGCTTTGCAGGCTATCCTATGCCTGGAATTCAACCGAGTTTAGTGACCCCAGAGGGTAAACCTATAGAAGGAAATGATGTCGAAGGATATTTATGTATTGATTATCCATGGCCTTCTATCTTGAGAACCACGTATGGTGACCATGAGCGATGCCGTATTAATTATTTCGCAACCTATGAAGATAAATATTTCACAGGAGATGGTGTGCATCGGGATAAAGATGGTCGCTATCGAATCATAGGTCGAGTGGATGATGTCATCAACGTATCTGGTCATAGATTTGGTACTGCCGAAATAGAAAATGCGATCGATGAAAATCCTGCAGTCATAGAAACTGCGGTAGTCGGTTTTCCGCATGATATCAAAGGGCAAGGGATTTATGCTTTTGTCATTTTAGAGAGTCATGCCATACCAAATGATGATACTAAAAAATCAATTATTGATACTTTAGTTAGGGAAATTGGACCTATAGCAAAGCCTGATAAAATACAATTTGTGCCTGGGCTACCAAAAACGCGAAGTGGAAAAATAATGCGCAGAATTCTAAGAAAAATAGCCGAAGGGGATATCTCCAACTTAGGAGACGTCACCACCCTTATTGACCCTAGTGTCATAGAAAAAATAAGTGAAGGAAGAATTTAATTTCTGATTAAAAGCATTGATTCGGGTGTGCCTCCTCGACTCATATTGATAATTAAGGTATCGGTAGTCAGTTTTTCAATGTTCACTGCTATTTCCAGTTCATTTTCTCGGGTGGTGTATAACTTGCCGCCTTGTACCTTATAGACGCCTTTTTCATGGAGACTAGCATTCTTGTAATCATAATCTCCGCCATCTTGAAAATTAAATTCTACGTTGATCTGATCCTTTGATTTGGATTCACCTCTCACTTTCCAATCAGTGCAGATCCACTTCCCCTGAATTAGTTTTTTTTGTCTGGCATCGTTACATGATAGAAAATATACGATAAGTAAAAGAAAAGAAAATTTTGCGGATTTCATAATTTCGGAATTGAGTTGTTTAGTTAAAAAGTATGTAAATTTAGCTAAACTCTATTAATTAGCCTCCGTTTATTTGTATATAGTTCAAATTAATTTTTTTTGTTATATTTTTGTAGCCGTAAATTTTAAATTACAATAACAATGACAAGTCAATCTCAATCAACTTCTAGTACAATGAATTACAAAGTAAAGGACATTTCCCTAGCTGAGTGGGGAAGAAAAGAAATCAGGCTGGCTGAAGCAGAAATGCCGGGCCTTATGTCTCTCAGAAAAGAATTTGGAGCTTCTAAACCATTGACTGGTGCAAACATTGCAGGTTGTCTTCACATGACTATTCAAACAGCAGTTCTTATAGAAACATTAATAGAATTAGGTGCAGATGTTACATGGTCATCATGTAATATTTTTTCAACACAGGAT
Organism: Chitinophagales bacterium; assembly: GCA_030832185.1. GTDB lineage: Bacteria > Bacteroidota > Bacteroidia > Chitinophagales > JADJOU01 > CHPMRC01. The sequence continues at coordinate 7,074 of JAURJQ010000024.1, forward strand.
CATGCTGCTGCGGCCATAGCTGCTGCAGGTATACCAGTATTTGCATGGAAAGGAATGAACGAACAAGAATTTGACTGGTGTATAGAGCAGACCTTGCATGCATTTAAAAACGGTAAGCCGTTGAACATGATATTGGATGACGGTGGGGATTTGACCAATCTAGTTTTAGATAAGTATCCAGATTTGGCAAAAGATATCAGAGGTATCTCAGAAGAGACGACGACGGGTGTGCATAGACTGCATGAAAGAGTAAAAAATGGTACACTTCCTATTCCTGCTATCAATATCAATGATTCAGTGACGAAATCTAAATTTGATAACAAATACGGTTGTAATGAATCTCTAGTAGACGCTATTAGAAGAGCAACAGATATCATGATGGCTGGTAAGACCGCTGTGGTATGTGGATATGGTGATGTAGGTAAAGGATCTGCAGCTTCGTTGAAAAGTGCAGGTGTACGAGTAACCGTTACAGAAATAGATCCTATATGTGCTCTACAAGCAGCTATGGAGGGATTTGCAGTGAAGAAATTAGAAAACTGTATTGGAGATGCTGATATTATCGTGACGGCTACTGGAAACAAAGATATTGTGACTCAAAGTTCATTTGAAAAAATGAAAGATAAAGCGATTGTTTGTAATATCGGCCACTTTGATAATGAAATCGATATGGCATGGTTAAATAAAACCCATGGTGCTTCTAAAATAGAAATCAAACCACAAGTAGATTTGTACAATCTAAATGGAAAAGAAATCTTAGTTTTAGCAGAAGGAAGATTGGTCAACCTAGGTTGTGCTACAGGTCACCCTTCATTCGTTATGTCTAATTCATTCACGAATCAAACCTTGGCTCAACTAGAGTTGTGGACGAATGCTTCGGCATATAGTAATGATGTATACGTACTTCCTAAGCATTTAGATGAGAAAGTAGCTAGACTTCACCTTGAGAAAATTGGTGTGGAATTAGAAACACTTAGAAATGATCAGGCAGAGTATATCGGTGTAGCTGTAGAAGGTCCTTATAAACAAGA
>JAURJQ010000025.1 GCA_030832185.1 Chitinophagales bacterium
CACAGCGAAGGAACCTGTACTTGAATTATTGATTGTCAAATTAAGGTTAAGAAACTATCACAACCTTTTGCATTGACCAAGGTATCCAGATAGACTCCAGATGTCGTTTGCGTAATTCCATTAAATAGATAAGACCCACATGCAGAAACAGCGAAGGAACCTGTACTTGAATTATTGATTGTCAAATTCAAGGTCAAGAAACTATCACAACCATTAGCATTCACTAAGGTATCGAGATAGGCTCCAGATGTCGTTTGCGTAATTCCATTAAATAGATAAGACCCACATGCAGAAACAGCGAAGGAACCTGTACTTGAATTATTGATTGTTAAGTTCAAGGTCAAGAAACTATCACAACCATTTGCATTAACCAAGGTATCGAAATAGGCTCCAGATGTCGTTCGAGCAGATCCATTGAATGTATAGCTATTGCAAGCTGTCACAGCGAAGGAACCTGTACTTGAATTGTTGATTGTCAAATTCAAGGTCAAGAAACTATCACAACCATTTGCATTCACTAAGGTATCGAGATAGGTTCCCGATGTCGTTTGAGTAATTCCATTAAATAAATAAGACCCGCATGCAGAAGCAGAGAAAGATCCTGTACTAGAAGTATTAATGGTCAAATTGATCGTTATAACACTATCACAACCTTTAGCATTCGGTATCGTATCGTTGAAGGTGGCTGATGCAGTGCGAGTCTTTCCACTAGGTGTCGTATAAGTATAACACACACTCGGGGATATAGATGCCGTAGTGGTTGAGTTGATGGTCACAGTAGAAGTCGAACTAGTATCCAATCCACAAGTGCCTGTCACGACACAGTAGTAATAGGTAGTTCCTGCAGTCGATGTCGGTGGTGTATAGCTCGATGAGGTAGCTGAACCTATGGAGGTTCCACCTGATTTGCTATTCGATGTGTTGCTATACCACTGATAGCTCATAGAAACTCCGTCGGAAACTACGGAGATATTCGTAGGTGTCACATTCTGACATACCGTTTGTGTGGTTGCAGGTTCTGCGGTGATGATCGTCGTAGGATTCACAATAACCTCGGAGGTAGTCGAGGTATCTAAACCACAAGTGCCTGTCACGACACAGTAGTAATAGATAGTTCCTGCAGTAGATGTCGGTGGGGTATAGCTCGCTGAGGTAGCTGAACCTATGGAGGTTCCACCTGAGTTGCTATTCGATGTATTGCTATACCACTGATAGGTTAGAGTTCCTGTACCAGCCGCCGCGACAGAAATATTAGTCGGAGTTGCATTTTGACAAACAGTCTGAGTAGTAGCTGGTTCCGTGCCTATTACTGTCACTGGATTTACAATTACCTCAGCGACATTGCTAGTATCAGTGTTACAAGATCTAGCCACGCAGAAATAATATAGAGTTCCTGCAGCTGTCGTCGGTGGTATATAACCCGTATCGGTAGCACCCACAATTAAAGTGCCTCCAACCTTGCTATTCGTTGTATTAGTAAACCACTGATATTTTGTAGTGTCGTTCTCCGTAGCTATAGTGACGAGCTTAGTCGGTACAGCATTCTGACAGACCGTCTGGGTAGCTAATGGTTGATTTGTCACTACGACGGTCACGATGTCAAATTCATCTGCTCCCATATCTGGGTTGGTCGCATTTCTAGTGTCATTATCAAAATCTACCGTCACGGCAGCGAGTGGTGTTCCCAATCCATTCAAGTTGCATTTGGATGGTGTGGTCACATGTAGATTGGTATCTGATTTAAAGCTTGTAGCTATCACCTGTGAATTTACATTCTGCCCGAAACCTGATTGGATACCAGCCAGATTTGTTCTATCACCTCCCATAAATGCTAAAACAGCTTGCCCTGGAATGACAGGATTATTGACATAAAAGTTGTTATAGTTCATGGTAGTGAAGGCCGTGATAGGTGCTACACTATAAATGGAATAATTTTTAGATCCCGCACCCGAAACATTAGGATTATGAAGGGTATTGGTAAATATATTATTTCGAATATCTAAATTGCTAGCATTAGAGCCTACATAGAGGGCAGCAGTTAAACAATTCTGACCAGAACCCCCATTATTATATGGACCAGCAAGATTAATCGTATTATTGTATATATTAATTCCACCGGCCACAGTTGTTAAGCTTGTGTTTAAAACGCCAATACCAATACCTAGTGCAGAACCATTTGAAAAAGAACTCCAGTTATCACCATTGACACCAGCAATCATATTATTATCTATGGTGATATTACTAGTCGTTAATCCTGTAGCTACGGTAATACCTCTTCCACCATAACCTCCGGTACTAGTAAAAACAGATCGAAGGATATTATTTCTAGTAAGTCGGGAATTATTAAATCCAGACTCCAATTGTATTCCATATGCCTGAGTAGTACTACTCGTCCCAATAGACATCGTGTCTTGACTAATCAAACTATTGAGAGAATTACCGAGTCTCATGCCATAGGCAGCTATAGTTCCATTGTAGAATATGTAATTATTTAAAATTTGTAGAGAATCATTTCCTCCATTGGAGGTAGCGGCGGTACCATTGGCGTAGATGCCTACTGCTGCGTTGGAGATTCTATTATTCTGAATAGTTATAAAATCATTGTCCGTGCCGGCAGTTCCGGCGCTAGCACCTCCTATGGAGATACCGAAGCTATTGGAAGTAGCAGTACCATTGGTGATATTACAATTCTTAATCACATTTCGGTTAGCCCCTAATCCTAGACCGAGACTAGAGATAAGTATAGATGTAGGTGAGGAGGTACTAGAATTGGTGATAGTTAAGCTTCGATCTGTGCCACCAGAGGTAGATCCGTCTATGATGACATTGTCTGCACCATTCAGACGAATTAAACCACCCGAGATATTTCCTGTAACAATAGTTCCTGTATTCTGAGGCTTGATGGTCAAAGTGCCTACCCCAGAGCAGCCCAAAGGAAATTGATTGAGCGCTACAGCTCCTGTTTCCGTCACGGATGCATCTATAATTGTAGCCACCGTATTGCCTGAAAGACCCGCAGCATTGATAGCCGCGAATAAACTGCCCGTAGAACCCGTCAAACTAGTATAAGTACCAGCGGCTCCTATGGTCACAGTGGTAGGAATAGATCCTGCTACTCTATATTTATTGATAGTACCCGTCAATGGGAAATTCGCTGCGCTAAGAGCTACCGAAGTAGGTGCTGTGGCAAAGCTTCCATTATTGATACCTATATTGGGTGTAGTGAAGTTATCTTGTGAAACGAGGAAGTAGTATATGCTATCCCCTACCACAAGGGCTGATTGTAATAAAGAAACATCGATGGTGAAACTAAAAGGCGAGGCTGAGCTTGCGCTCTCCACGAATTTCCATCCGTTGTCTGCACTTGTATTTCCCGCAAAAGTATTAGCATCTGTTGCCTTTTTGAAATAAATTCTCGGTTTAGTACCTGCAGTGGAATTCACTCCACTAATATCGGTCACAGTAGCAGTAAAGGTTCTATTGCCCGGACAGGCTGCATCACCCAGAAGAGAATAGACCATGGTAGGTCCGGCTACATCCACTGCATTCTCAAATGCTCCCATAGTAGGAGGCGAACCCCTGGTGACACCCAGATAATCAATAGTTACTCCCGTACCTGCAACTCCACCAGCTAGCGCTTGGATTCCGAAACTCGGTCTCAAATCGGAAGCGGATTGGAAGAGTGGATTACCAAATACTGAATTCGCATTCTGGCCAAAACCTGCCACAAAGGCTGCAGAATCTATCCTATCAGGTAAATTTGATGGGGGTGCATTGGGTGGGTTTGTGAAGCCTGGAATAGCAGATGCTGCATTCCCTGCATTGAAAACAAAATAATTATTATGATTCATAATATTAAATGCTGCCGGAGTACCCGCATTATATACAGCAAAATTCTTTTGAGCGGGATTCGTTGCTGATTGAGTATTGGAAAATATATTATTGCGAAGATTTATATTCGAAGCAGAAGTGCTTAAATATAAAGCATGTGTTATACTACTAGAAAACGTTCCTAATGAACCAGTCATGCTCACCGAATTATGAAGGAGAGTTACCCCACCGGTGACTGAGTTTGATGCTCCTATAAGCCCTAATCCTATGCCAAGTGAAGTAGAGGTAGGACTATTTGTATTCACATTACCATTCACATTGGTAATAATATTATTAGAAAGTGTCAAATTACTATTAATATTGCCTGTTCCAACATTGATGCCTTTAGCTCCAAAGGACGACGCAGTAGTAGTAAGACATTTGGAAACATAATTTCTATCCAATATAGAATTAACGAAACCGCTCTCTAGAGACATTCCTATCATACCGGTAGATGCTGACTGCAGATCAATGGTATCTTGACTTACCAAGGAATTGACGGCATTGCCTAGCTGCAGTCCCATTGTTGACCCTGTAAATGTACTATTATGAAAAATTCTGTTATTCAAAATTTTCAAGGAATCAAGACCTCCTGCAGATGCACCCACAGTGCCATTAGCATAGATGCCTATCGCTGCATTAGATATTATATTATTCTGAATAGTGACGAAATCATTATCTGCTCCTATGGTACCCATGGACTGTCCACTTATGACAATACCGTAAGTAGTGGTAGCTGCTACCCCGGTGCTGATGTTACAGTTTTTGATAGTATTATAACTTGCACCGGATCCTATACCCAGACTAGATAACAAAATGCCGGATCCGAATGTACTCGTATTCGATATGGTCAGACTCCTATCTGAGCCCCCACTATTCGATCCATCAATGGTGACATTGTCAGCGCCATTCAATCTTATGAGCGCATTGGAGCTAAGATTTCCAGTCAATGTAGCCGTTGTATTGGGTTTGATAGTAACCTTAAATGTGGCGCAGCCACCATTAATCGGATTTAAGGCAATCGTTCCCAGCTCTGTAACAGAGGCATCGATAATATTGGCTGTAATATCTCCTGCGAGACCCAGCCTATTGATGGAATCAAAAAAGCCGCCAGTACCTGTAATTGTTGTAAAATTCTGTCCCACACCTATGGTTTTTACTCCACTCAATGTACCCGCTGGGGTTATAGTATAGCTATTGATCATCCCAGTCAGTGGGAAAGCTGCAGCCGCTAAAGCCACCGAAGTAGGAGCCGTGGTAAAGCCACCGCAGTTTATACCTACATTAGGGGTAGTAGCATTGTCCTGTGCTACTACAAAATACTGAATAATATCATTGACTGCCACCGATCCACCATTTATAATGCCATAAGTAACATCAAAATTAAAAGGTGAGGTAGCATTCGTAGCTTCTACAAATTTCCAACCATTGTCGGCACTTGTATTTCCTGCGTAGATATTAGCATCCGTCGATTTTTTGAAGTAAAGTCTTGGTTTCGTCCCTGCCGTGGTATTGATTCCACTCATGTCCGTCACCGCAGCAAACGAAGACACCGTGCGCGTCGTCAAACAACTATTGTTTGATAAAAGGTCATAGGTGATGCTAGGTGGTGTCTGATCGATGGCGACGAAATTTCCGGCGTCCGCCCCGATATCTGTCGGGGTAAGCCCGGATCTGGACTGATTATCATAATCCTGTGTCACAGAAGCAATGGCTGTACCTGTAGCTTCAACCGGTGAAGGATTTGTAGCATGAATATGCAGATCTAGTGCAGCTGTATCGCCAGTAGGATTGATAAACTGAGGATTACCCCCGACGCTATTGGCATCTTGCTGCGTGGTGCAGCGCCATTCGCTCAGATCATTGAAATCCGCTAAACTATTGGAACCAATAGCGCCTCCAGTACCTGTAGCCACTAAGTTATTAAAATTCGAATTAAATGAGTAATTGGTTGTATTGTATCGAACGGCGTAATGTCTAGCAGATCCGCTGGCATTGGAACGCGCATTCATGAAGATATTATTTTGAATATTATCAAATCCGCTATTAGCTATCTTATAAAAAGCTGCTGTAGGGAAAGTCGCTGAAGCTACACCCGAACCTCCTATATACACAGAATTGTTATAGAAATTAAGAGGATTCGTATTGTTTTTAAGTATACCGTAGAGAATCGTGCTAGCCGTATTGGCGGTTCCATCCGGTTGAATGCCTAGACGAATCATATTATTGCGAAATGTAGAGGAAGTCGCAGAAGTAGAGACTAACAAACCCACCTGAGATGCATTCGAATTGCTATTGTTGGTAAAAAGCGAATGAATAAAATTTCGTTCTAACACAAGGGAGGATGCAGGAAATGAATTATAAAACATACCCATAACAGATAATGGTCTGGGACTGGCTGCAGTGCTTCGCAGATTGTAGATTTTATTATCTGCTATCGTTATTTGGTTGGTACCTTGTATTCCTGTCATGATCATACCTAATAATGCAGAGTTTGCCGCATATAAATTAGGATTGGTCGATGCCGTGGCTAGATTTCGAATGATATTGCCATTCGATACAAACGCAGCATTTGTAGCAGCTACAGTCCCTATATTGATTCCATAGGTAGTATTCGCATTTAAACCTAAAGGAGCTGAGTTCGTCATGTTTTGTACGATATTATTAGAGCACTCCACAGGAGGTAGTGCAGGAGGTAGATTAGTGATACCTGAAGCGGTAAACGAAATACCTGTTTGGGTACTAGGCATATTGGAAGTTGACAGATGTTCTATGCTATTCGCTAAACCGCTGCCCACTATATTATTATTACAGCTAGATGCCTGATTAATTGCAGTACTATTAAATTGAATACCTGTGAAGCTGACTGCCGTCGTATTAGACAAGTCACCCGTCGTGGTAAATCCGGCCACTGTATTATTGCGTACATGACCGGAAAAACCTGTGCCATTGCCAGCCACAATTCCTGTTGCTAATGCAGTAGATGCACCAGTTCCTCTAAATCTCAGATTTATATTTCCGGCTGAAGTAGTTGAACCTATCGTATTTCCAATCTCATTACCAATATTTATCCAACCAGTTTGGCATAGCATTCCTAAGAAATAGAATGTATTGCCAGAATTATTTGATGCTGTAACATTAATATCTGAAATTACATTACCCTGAATACTTGTCGGAAGCAGGGTGGTAGGGTTGGTTGGATTCGCTACGTTATCTATCCTTATAGCATAGACGAAATTATTTGTCAAGTTATTCTGTGTAGGAGAACCTATATTCATCACCGAGCCAGTAATACCTGGTATATTGCCTCCTATTCTATTTCCGTAGATATTAAATCCATGACCTAAACTGTTGTTTATATTAATAGCTGTAAACCCAGAAGAAATGACGGATGTAGATGTCGGAGCCAGTGGAATACGATTGACAGTCTGGTAAAATTTATTTCCATTACTGACGGTAGTACCTATAGACCAATTGGTATTACCCCCTTGAATGCTGATACCTACGTTAGTAATATTACCAGTAAGTAAATCCGCCTGGCGGTAAAAGTCATAAATTTTGCAGTTAGTGATAGTATCGAATTTATTATCTGCTGGTGCTGTAGAACCTAAGGCTCGAATGCCATTTGGGTTGATTCCCTGATTATTGATATCGCAGAAATCGATTCTGTTGCCGCTATTTCCATTATTTGCTCCCGCACCAACATTCGTATTTGAAAAAAAGATGGTAGCACCTGCGGTGGATAAGTTATTGGATAAAAAGTTCATATATCGAAACTTGTTGTCTTGGGCATCATTGATGAGGCGAAGTGCAGATCCGTTACCTAAATTATTGACTGTAATGAATTGATTGGAACCATTACCACCTGGGCGACCATCGATGATGAAATTTTTCCCTCCGTTGAAGTCAAAAATCGGATACATGACAGGATAAGGAAATGCCGTAACATTAGGTATAGGTGTAGGATTGAAATTAATGACCGAACTCACAGCGGCTGCTGGTCTAATAGTGACCGTATTGGCAGCTGTAGTAGGAACAGCACCTGTAAATCTCAACGGATAACCCTCTACGGTAGAGGAATAGGTAGGTTGTAATTCAAGAATGACCGGACCACTCAAGGCTGAATCCTCGGCCATAGCCGTCAAAGCAGCTGTAATACTGAAAAACGATCCTGTAGGACCTACAGAATAAGTACCGCCTGTAAAGACTCCAGTTGTGGTACCTGTACCTGTAGAGAAGAAGCTACCGCCTACCATAGAGCTCAGTGGAATACCACTCATGAGCATGGCTCCACTGCCATCCGTCGCCAAAAAGCTACCTCCCAGAGAATTGTACGCTCCTCCCAAGGTAGAAGATTGACCTAATCGCAAGGTAGATGTTATGTTAGTATGGGTGACTCGAATATTATCTAGAGAGGTTAGACTGCCCGCTCCGGAAGGTGAAGCCTGCCAGTAAAAGGCGCCAATGGTTCCAGAAAGGCCAGTACCCAAGGTGCCACCTGTAGGTGTAGCATTGAATGCTTCCATCATGAGGGTATAAGTGCCCCCTGCTCCTGTTATAGGATTGATAAGTTCAAAACCCTCATAGGCCGTCGAAGGAGTTGTTTTTCCTAAAGGGTATAAAAATGTACCACCACCGGTATAGCTGGCAGGAAACTGAATAGCCATAGGACCATCCACGAAACCGCCCGCCGTATTGGCTACGTTTCTATATATACTATTACCACTGCTTACATTGACAGTGAGTAAATTTGTAGCTGTCGTTTGCACACGCCCGGAACTGGAGAATAAAAGTCCTGAAACCGTGAGCGGAGCATTTAATACCAAAGATCCAAAACTACTGATAATCAAATGACCGATAGTAGCCGGAAATCTAAGCCCAGTCTGAATTCCGGTCGAAGAGCCGTTATAATTCACGATGGTTCCTGAGGAAATAGTCAAGCCCGACAGTCGGAACATACCCGTGGTGGCTCCAGCAGAAGGCATTAAACTATCCGCAGTTGAAAAGGTCTGGATAATCATTCTGGCGCCAGAATTGGTTACAAAGCTACCTGTACCATTGATATTGTTGCTTGAAGAAGTAAAAATACCCGTACTACCAATAGTCATGGTAGTAGGTGAGGTAATAGTCAATGCAGTGTTTACATTCACCGTAGAATCAAACTGATGGGAGGCTCCTAAAGTGGGTCCGAAACCCGAAAAGTTGACCACACCGCTGACGACAGCTGGCATACCTGTACCGGTATTGTAGGTAGATCCGTTAAATGTATAATTAGCAGATGCATTGAAGTTTCTGGTAGTGGTCTGCACAGAACCTGTAGCGCCCGTAGCATTGATTCCCGCAACATTTGCAGTCGTTAAGGTTGCGCCAGAAGTTATTGTAAAGTCTCCCGAGCCTGTCATGGTAGCGCCAGAATTAAACGTAATCGTACCAGGGGCTACCTGAACGAAGGTTCCATTATTCACAATAACACCTGCTGTAAAGGGGCTTATTGTTGTATTTCCACTTACCGTCATGATGTTAGAAGCATTTATGGTGAGGGTTCCACTACTGAGAGTATAATTGAAAAAACTAACCGTTTTATCTACTGTGACTCCAGCAGTATTGCTCGTAGTAACCGTACCGACTGTCAATGGCGAAGGAAATTCGGAGCCCAAAGTTTGGGCAGCGGCTCCATTGATAGTTATATTTCCAGAGTGCACTGTGACGGTGCCTGTAATACCGAGTGCAGAACCTCCACTCTGAATAGCAGCGCCCGTGCCTGCTATGCTTAAGTTTCCAGAATTACCTATCACTAAATTAGCATCACCACTCATTCTACCATTGGTAGCACTAAAGCTAGTACCAATCTGTGCTGCACCTAATACAGTTATCGTCTGACCGGCGGAGGTGATTAAATTACCCGTACCACTCGTCGTGGTCAAATTGGTCAATAAAATATTGGATCCTATCAAGGTTGTGGTGCTACTCGCTCCCCTTGTAAGACTTATATTTCCATTGTTATTAGAGTTTATAGTGGCATTTTGAGCTCCCGTCCCATTCATGACAAAGGTATTGGCGGAGGTAGCCGTAATCGCAGAGCCCGCCTGCAGATCGAGATTGGCTGTCGGTGCGGTGGCTGAACCGATATTGAAGGTTCCTGCGCTTCCCGCTAGCAAAGCACCGGGAAGCATGGTGAAGCCTCCATTGAGATTATAAGTATGACCCGAAGGAGCCAATACACCCGCAGAACCGACAATGAATGCACCTGTCACTGTAGGGAAAGAACTGAAGGACATAGAGCCTTGACCTGTATTTAAAATATTCACTTGACCATTTATAATCGAAATACCCGAAAAAAAAGTATTTGCTACAGTTTGATCTCGGCAATTCCAGGTGATATTTCCAACCGTACCTGCTGAACTAGTTATAGTGGTATTGGTAACCCCCGTCACGTTGATCGTAGAAGCGGCATTATAGGTAGCGTTTGGTATACTTCCTCCATTGCGCGCATAATTCAGGGTAGTACCTGCCACAAAGTTTAGATTTGTCGTTGTGCTACCAGAGATAGCTCCCCCTTCATTCAAATTCATAACCGAGGTTCCAGCTTGAACTATATTAAGAAGACTAGAAATTTGTAATGACGCATTAACTGTATTGTTTTGTGAAGCACCCGTAACTGTGGTATGTCCAGTTATGGTCAAGGTTTTCGTAGTAGTCGAACCAGAAAGAAATAAAGTTGATGTGACCAAGGGATTGAAAGTAAATGAATTCAAACTAACTGTCTGTACATTTGTAATAGAAAGAGATGAGACGATAGGACTGAAAACTACATCGTCCCCTGCACCTGGCACTCCTGCTGGAAGCCAGTTCGCACCCACATTCCAGTCACCACCTATACTTGGATTAGCCCAGGTCTTGACTGCTGCCTCCGCAGAGTTGATTAATATATTAAGAAAAAATAGTAAGGCTAGTTTGTTTATAAGAGTAGAACCAAATATTTGGTAAAATTTTTTCATACTTAACAATTTTTTAATTGCAAGATAAGTTGGTCTGATATAAGATGTATTTTTTTATGCTATTTTAACTTATTTTATTTTGCGAAAAAAGAATCACATTTTTCCTATTATTGGCATTTTCATAATCATCTGATTGCATAGGCTATCTGCACTGTAATCATTGGACTTCTGACCTCTTAGAATATTTAAAAAGGACTATTTAAATATAAACTATTAGAAAATTTAGTAACAGCTAGGCTATAATATGTTCAATGACTTCAGTGCCTCAAGACGCAAAAGTTATGGGGATAGAAGACTTCCCACTCTCAAGCACGTTCATTAATCTAGCTCCTTATGGCATTTACATATATGACCTTTTTTCATTTTAGGTATAGTCATGCTGAACTTACTGATTTTTTTTGGGGGGGCTAGGTCAGGAGTTTTGAATCTAGTGCATTCTAGAGTCCTGCAGTGAATGAAAAAATTCTAATATATACTAGGAGAACCCAGTTGAAGTATCAAATAAAAAGATACTAAGTCCTCTATGATAGACTCCGCTAGTAGATAAATGCTAAATAGGTCCAGATTTAATCTAAACTAGCTGTATACTCCAATAAATCGACCAATTTACACGCATAGCCAGATTCATTGTCATACCATGCTATGAGTTTGACAAAATTTGGCGAAAGCATAATACCCGCTTGTTTATCAAAAATACAGGTACGAGTATCACCTACAAAATCTTGAGAGACAACTTGCTCGTCAATATAGCCAATGATATCCGTCATTTCATTCTCAGAAGCCTTTTTTATGCATGCAGCGATTTCTTCATAGCTCGTCGATTTTTCTAATCGGACAGTGAGATCTATAACCGAAACATCTGCTACTGGTACCCGAAATGACATACCTGTCAATTTATCCTTTAATGCTGGTATTACCTTAGTTACGGCCTTGGCAGCTCCTGTGCTCGAAGGTATAATATTGAGTAAAGCACTGCGACCTCCTCTCCAGTCCTTTAGAGAAGGGCCATCTACCACACGCTGTGTAGCTGTGGCTGCATGCACAGTTGTCATCAAGCCCTCTAAAATACCAAAGTTGTCATGTAAGACTTTGGCTAAAGGTGCCAAACAGTTGGTAGTGCAAGAAGCATTGGATAATATTTTGGTTTCTGCTTTCAGCTCTGTGTGATTTACTCCCATGACATACATAGGGGTGTCATCCTTAGGCGGAGCAGAGAGAATGACCTTTTTGGCCCCATTCCTTAGATGAGCTGAGGCGGACTCCCCATCCAAAAAAATGCCTGTACAATCTATAATATACTCAGCTCCTAATTCTAACCAAGGAATGTCTGCTGGATTCTTATGATTAGTTACTTTTATTTGTTTTCCATTGACGATTAAAGATGCATCCTTAGAGGATACCTCTCCTTTAAATTTGCCATGCACCGAATCGTATTTAATTACATACGCCATATAGTCTGCATCGATTAAGTCGTTAATGGCTACTATTTCGATAGCATCTCTTCCTATCATGCTATCAAGGGCTAATCCACCTATTCTTCCAAAGCCATTAATTCCTACTTTAATTTTTTTCATAATTTTACTTTTAAACTCAAGTTAAAATTTTTAATCTGAATCGATACTATTACATAGATAGCACTTCTACTATTTTGAGTAATTCACAATCCACCTCATTGCGCTTTTTTATAGCTTCTTCTATGGGTGTATAAACCAATTTGTTCGCTTGAATACCCGCCATAACTTTAGTTTTACCTTCAATCAATCCTATTACAGCGCCGTATCCCAGTCTACTAGCGAGGATTCGATCTGCACAAGTGGGGCTTCCACCGCGCTGAATATGTCCTAGCACCACGACTCTTGTTTCATAATTAGGGAACTTCATCTTAGTCACTTTAGCCAAATCATACACACTAGCCAATTCCTCTCCTTCTGCCACGACCACTATATTAGACTTTTTACCCATTCGTTTCGCTTTTTCAAATATGGCGAATAAATCTTCTAAACTATCTCTTTTCTCTGGGATTAAAACATCTAAAGCGCCACTAGCCATACCGCTGTGCAAGGCTATAAAACCAGCATCTCTGCCCATGACCTCTACAAAAAAAACTCTATTATGAGATGTCGCTGTATCTCGAATTTTATCTATAGCTTCCATGGCTGTATTCAGCGCAGTATCAAATCCAATGGTAGAATCAGTACCATATATGTCATTATCTATAGTCCCAGGTAGGCCAATAATAGGGAGGTCAAATTCTTCAGAAAAAATTTGTGCGCCCGTAAATGTTCCATCTCCTCCTATACATACCAATCCATCTACGCCAGCTTGCTTTAAATTGAGAAATGCTTTTTCGCGTCCTTCTTTCGTCATAAATTCTGTAGAACGTGATGTACGAAGTATAGTACCCCCGTGATTAATGATATGGGCTACGTCACGCGGGCCTAGTATTATAAAATCTCCAGCTATCATGCCATTGTATCCTTCTCGAATCCCGATACACTCTATTTCATAATAATGACAGGTCCTTACCACAGCACGAATAGCCGCATTCATGCCAGGGGAGTCTCCTCCAGATGTCATTACTCCAATTTTTTTTATCTTATTATCCATAACGATTACTGTATAATATCATAATAACACAAGAAGTCCTTTAAAAATTGCTATAAAAAAAAATAGACTCCTTTTTGGGAGTCTATTTTTTACAATATGAACTGATTAATTAAGCTTCTGTATTGATTCGTTTATTGACAAAAATATTATTGAACTTACGGAAACCAGTACCAGCAGGTATTGGCTGACCTACAATAACATTTTCTTTCAACCCTATAAGATTGTCTCTACGAGCAGATATAGAAGCCATAGATAATACCTTTGTCGTCTCTTGGAATGAAGCTGCTGAGATCCAGCTCTCTCTTCCAAATGATGTTTTCGTAATACCTTCTAACAATGGAGAAGCAGTAGCAGCTACGGCATCTCTCACTTCCATGATTTGCTTATCACTTCTTTTCAATAATGAATTCTCCTCTCTGACTTGTCTGATAGTAAGAATCTGGCCTTTTTTATAAGTAGTACTATCACCGTTTTCTACAACTACTTTTTTATCAAAGATATTATCGTTTTCAGCTAAGAAATCAAATTTATTAACAGACTCACCTTCTAGGAATGAAGAATCTCCTGGATCATCAATCAATACTTTTGACATCATCTGACGAACAATTGTTTCTACATGTTTGTCATTTATTTTTACAGACTGTCTTTGGTATACCTCTTGAACTTCATTTACTAGATAAGACTGCACAGCAAAGACACCCTTGATTCTTAAAATATCATCTAAAGCGATATTACCATCAGATAATGGTGTGCCAGAGCGCACATAATCCTGTTCCTGAACTAGAATCTGGCTAGATAGCGGTACAAGATATTTTCTAGGTTCTCCAGACACTGGAGTTACTATAACTTCTCTGTTACCTCTTTTGATACCTCCAAAAGTTACTACACCATCCACCTCAGCTACTTTAGCAGGATTCAATGGATTTCGAGCTTCGAATAATTCTGTAACTCTCGGTAGACCTCCTGTGATATCACCTGATTTTCCTACAAATCTTGGTATCTTAGCCAGGATAGTTCCTGCCTTGATTTTTTGCTTATTATCTACTATCAGATTAGCTCCTACAGGAAGGGCATAGGCTTTGCTTTCTTTACCTTTAATAATAACTGCGGGGGAGATAGCCTTATTTCTCGACTCAATTATGAATTTCTCCACGTTTCCAGTCTGCTCTACTATTTCCTCTTTAAAGGTTACATTATTGACAATACTTTCATATTCTACTGTACCATCTTGTTCAGAGATAATAAGGTTATTAAATGGATCCCATGAACAAACTATGAGTTCTTTACCTACCTTTTGACCATCTACTACTTCCAATGTAGCACCATATGGTATGTATGCGCTTTGAAGAACTTTATCTTCCGCACTATTCATAAGTCTCATTTCACCTGTACGACCAATAACTACATTCTTTTTCTCTCCACTGATTTCAGATTCAATAGAACGAACACTGTCTAGTCTTATGATACCTTCATGTCTTGTTTTTATTTCATTGATTGTATTGGAGAGAGAAGCGATACCACCCGTATGGAATGTACGAAGTGTCAACTGAGTACCAGGCTCACCAATAGACTGTGCTGATATAACACCGACGGCATCACCTATCTCACTCATTCTATTTGTAGCTAGATTTCTACCATAGCATCTTACGCAGACCCCATGGGAAGACTCACACGTCAATACAGAGCGGATCTCTATGCTCTCTATTTCTGCTTCCTCTATTTTATCAGCAATTGCTTTCATGATTTCTTGACCAGCACTAACTATTAGTTCGTCAGTTTCAGGATGAAATACGTTATGAAGAGATGTTCTTCCTACGATTCGCTCGCCTAATTTCTCGACGACTACACCTTCTTTTATAAGCGCCGTCGTATCGATTCCTCTCAGCGTACCGCAGTCTTCATCATAGATAACTATTGACTGAGCTACATCCACCAATCTTCTGGTCAAATAACCTGCATCAGCTGTTTTAAGAGCCGTATCAGCTAGACCTTTTCTTGCACCATGCGTAGAGATAAAGTATTCCCAAGCGGAAAGTCCTTCTTTAAGAGAAGATAAGATAGGGTTTTCTACAACATCCTGCTCACCAGTAAGACCTGATTTCTTAGGTTTATTCATTAGACCTCTTACACCACCCAACTGCTTAATCTGCGCACGAGAACCTCTCGCACCAGAGTCTAACATCATATAGATAGAGTTAAAACCTCCTTTATCTTTTTTTAATCTATTCATAAGATCCACGGTGATATTTCTATCCATTTTCTCCCATGTATCTACTACCTGATTGTATCGCTCTCTCTCCGTGATATGACCTTCATTGTGAAGTCCATTAATTTCCATCACTTGAGCTTTAGCTATTTCTACTTGCTTTTTCTTGATTTCTGGAGTTAATACATCTTCAAGGTTGAACGATAATCCGCCTTTAAAGGCCATAGTGAATCCAAGATTCTTAATGTCATCTAGAAATTGAGCCGTGCGCTTAACGCTTGTTTTTTCAATGATATTAGATATAATATCTTTCAATGCTTTTTTAGAAAGCAATTGATTAATAAATCCTACTTCTTCTGGCACAAATTGATTAGCCAATACTCTACCAACAGAGGTTTCGATAAGCTTAGTTCTTAGCTCACCTTCCTCTTCTATACTTACTCTACATCTGATAGGTGCGTGAAGATCTACTTTTCCTTCGTTATAGGCAACGATTACCTCTTCTATGGAATAAAAAGCTTTTCCAGCTCCTTTGACAGGATTTTCTGGGCTATTCTCCTTAATATTGGTCATATAATATAATCCCAAAACCATGTCTTGTGAAGGAAGTGTTACTGGTGTACCATTTTGTGGGTTCAAGATATTGTGCGAAGAAAGCATCAATAGCTGACCTTCAAGTATAGCCTCATTACTGAGGGGTACATGCACCGCCATCTGGTCACCATCAAAATCGGCATTAAACGCCGTGGTAACCAATGGGTGTAGTCTAATAGCCTTACCTTCTACCAATTTAGGCATAAATGCCTGAATAGATAGTCTGTGAAGTGTAGGAGCTCTGTTTAATAAAACAGGATGACCTTTTAAAATATTCTCAAGTATATCCCATATAACAGCATCTTTTCTATCTACTAATTTCTTCGCAGATTTTACTGTTCTTACAATACCTCTTTCTATCAATTTTCTGATGATAAACGGCTTAAACAATTCTGCTGCCATATCTTTTGGCAAACCACATTCATGCATCTGAAGTGTAGGTCCTACTACAATCACAGAACGACCAGAATAGTCAACCCTTTTTCCTAACAAATTCTGACGGAAACGTCCTTGCTTTCCTTTCAAAGAATCAGATATAGACTTCAGAGCTCTTCCGCCTTCTGCTTTTACAGCATTTGACTTTCTAGAGTTATCAAATAAAGAATCCACCGCTTCTTGTAGCATTCTTTTCTCATTTCTTAAGATAACTTCTGGGGCCTTAATCTCCATCAATCTCTTCAAACGATTATTTCTAATAATAACTCTTCTGTATAGGTCATTCAAATCTGAAGAAGCAAAGCGGCCGCCATCCAAAGGAACCAATGGTCTCAATTCAGGTGGAACTACTGGCAATAAACTTATCACAGTCCACTCAGGTCTATTTTCAATTCGAGTATTGGCTTCTCTGAAAGCTTCTACTACACTCAATCTCTTAAGTGCTTCCTGCTTTCTCTGTCTAGAAGACTCTGTTTGAGCTTGATTTCTTAGTTCATAAGATAAATCATCTAAATTTATAGAAGTCAACAAATGACGGATAGATTCTCCACCCATTTTAGCGATGAATTTGTTTGGATCTTTATCTTCTAATAAATAGTTATTAGACAACTCTGGGCTAGACATAGCAGCTATATACTCTTCCTCAGTTAATAAATCCATTCTGTGATAGCTTCTCACTTCTTGTTCACCTTTGTCATTGATGACATTAATTTCGCCCGAAGCAGCACCACTTTGTATGACTACATATTTCTCATAATAAACAATACTTTCGATATTCTTCGAACTCATTCCGAGTAAGTAACCTATTTTATTTGGTAACGATCTAAAGTACCAAATGTGAACCACGGGCACAACCAAAGCGATATGACCCATACGCTCTCTTCGCACTTTCTTTTCAGTCACCTCTACACCACATCGGTCGCAGATGGTGCCTTTGTATCGAATTCTCTTGTATTTCCCGCAATAGCACTCATAATCCTTGACTGGACCAAATACCTTCTCGCAAAACAATCCGTCTCTTTCTGGTTTATACGTTCGGTAATTAATCGTCTCGGGTTTAGTGACTTCACCTCTTGACCTTTCTTTAATAGCATCAGGAGACGCTAATGTGATAGTCAAAGAAGTAAATTCAGTTTTAACTTGTGGGGTACCTCTATTTATATATGCCATAATTTTTTTTAGTTGTCAGTTGTTAGTTGTTAGTTACTTGATTTTTACAAATTCATTTACTCACTTCTAAATACTATTTTTTTATTTAATCTTAGCCGCTTGTACTTTAATATTAATCGAATCTTAAATCTAGAGCCAAACCTCTTAATTCATGAGCCAATACATTGAAGGATTCAGGAAGACCAAATTGAGGAATATTATCACCTTTAACGATAGCTTCATATGCCTTGGCTCTACCTGGTATATCATCAGATTTGATAGTCAATAATTCTCTCAAGATATTAGCTGCACCATAAGCCTCTACTGCCCAGACCTCCATTTCTCCGAAACGTTGACCACCAAATTGTGCTTTACCACCTAATGGCTGCTGGGTAATAAGAGAGTATGGTCCTGTAGAACGCGCATGCATTTTGTCATCTACCATGTGACTTAATTTCAACATATAGATAACGCCTACTGTTGTTTTCTGGTCAAATCGATCTCCAGTCTCTCCATCGAATAAATAAGTAGAGCCTAGATAAGGAAGATCTGCCTTTTTCATCCAATCATCGATTTCAGTGACAGTAGCTCCGTCTAATACTGGAGTAGCAAATTTTACACCTAACTTCAATCCAGCCCATCCGAGAACCGACTCATATACCTGACCTAAGTTCATACGGGAAGGTACGCCCAGAGGATTCAACACGATATCTAATGGCTCACCACTTTCTAAGAAAGGCATATCCTCTTCTCTTACAATTTTAGCTACGATACCTTTGTTACCATGTCTACCGGCTAGTTTATCACCTACTTTTAGCTTTCTTTTTACTGCAAGGTGAACCTTAGCTAATTGAAGAACCCCGTTTGGAAGTTCATCCCCGATGGTAATATTGTATTTCTCTCTCTTGTAATATCCTGTGATTTCATTCATCTTTAAATTGAAGTTATGAATCACCTGCTTTACAAGCTCATTTGTTTTTTCATCTGAAGTCCAATTGCTACCATCTATATCTTTGTATTCAATATCAGATAGAACTTTAGCTGTAAACTTAGAACCCTTTGCTACGATTTCCTCTTTAAAGAAATTCTTGATAGAATTAGAAGTCTTGCCTGCTAACAGTGAATTTAATTTCTCGAATAAAACTGTTTTAAGCTTTTTTGAATTAGCTTCAAATTCATTATCGAGAGTATCCACAGCAACTTTCTCTTTGCCTTTCTTCTTAGTTTCTTTGTTAGCTCTCGTAAAGATTTTAGTATCAATCACAATACCTTCTGCACTCGGTGGAGCTTTTAGAGAGGCATCTTTTACATCTCCAGCCTTATCCCCGAATATAGCTCTTAATAGCTTCTCTTCAGGGGTAGGATCTGTCTCACCTTTCGGAGTTACCTTGCCTACTAGAATATCCCCTTCCTTCACTCGAGCACCGGTGCGTATTACGCCATCTTTTCCTAAGTCTTTTGTGGCTTCTTCTGATACATTTGGTATATCTGCAGTTAGTTCTTCCTCGCCTAACTTAGTATCCCTCACTTGTAAATCATACTCTTCAATATGAATAGAAGTGAAGATATCATCTTTCAAAATTCTTTCAGAAATCACGATAGCATCTTCAAAGTTATACCCTTTCCATGGCATGAATGCTACTTTAAGATTTTGCCCTAAAGCCAACTCTCCTTGCTGCGTTGCGAATCCTTCACACAATACCTGTCCTTTGATTACCGTTTCGCCCTTCTTAACGATTGGCTTTAGGTTGATACAAGTACCTTGATTGGTTCTTTTAAACTTAGGTAGAGAATAGGTCGTAATTTCATCATCAAAATTGATCATTTTCTCATTTGCAGTTCGTTCATATAATACCTGAATCTTTTCAGAGTCAACAAATACGACTTCACCATTTCCTTCAGCATTGATAAGGTTATTAGAGTCCTGAGCTACAATAGCTTCGAATCCTGTGCCCACTATCGGAGATTGTGGTTTCAATAATGGTACCGCTTGGCGCTGCATGTTAGATCCCATCAATGCTCGGTTCGCATCATCGTGCTCTAAAAAAGGGATCAAGGATGCAGAAACTCCTACAATCTGGTTAGGGGCCACATCTACATAATCTAACTCTTGTGGTGTTACCAATGGAAAGTCACCTTGCTCGCGCGCTACGATCGTCTCATCTTGTATCTTACCACTATCAGATATGTTGATTTTAGCCTGAGCTATAATCTTGTCGTCTTCGTCATCAGCTGATAAATAATCTGCTTTCGAGCCAAGACTAACATTTCCCCCTTTTACCTTTAGGTATGGAGTCTCTAAAAAGCCTCTATCATTTACCTTTGCATACACACAAAGTGTAGAAATCAAACCGATATTAGGACCTTCTGGAGTCTCAATAGTACAAAGTCTACCATAATGAGAATAATGAACATCACGAACCTCGAAACCTGCTCTTTCTCTACTCAAACCTCCTGGCCCTAAAGCAGAAACTCTTCGCTTATTTGTGATCTCTGCCAATGGATTGGTCTGATCCAAAAACTGGGATAACTGCGAAGTTCCGAAAAATGAATTAATCACAGAACTTAATGAACGAGAATTTATTAGATCAATCGGAGAGAATACTTCATTATCTCGCACGTTCATTCGCTCACGAATCGTTCGAGCCATTCTAGATAAGCCTAATGAAAACTGCGCAAATAACTGCTCTCCCACTGTTCTTACCCTTCTATTGCTCAAGTGATCTATATCATCTATCTCTGCCCTACCATTTACTAGTTCTACCATATAACTTACGATAGCTACAATATCCTTTTTAGTAAGTATCTTAGTTTCCATAGGTACATCTAAGTTCAACTTTTGGTTGATTTTATATCTACCTACCTCTCCCAGATCGTATCTTCTATCTGAGAAAAATAACTTATCTATTACGTCTCTTGCCGTTTCATCATCTGGAGCCTCTACTCCTCTTAGTTGTCTA
Organism: Chitinophagales bacterium; assembly: GCA_030832185.1. Lineage (GTDB taxonomy): Bacteria > Bacteroidota > Bacteroidia > Chitinophagales > JADJOU01 > CHPMRC01. The sequence goes on from JAURJQ010000025.1 coordinate 20,820, forward strand.
TAGATAGTGTTTAGAGCCTCTTTCTCACTATTTGATGTATCTTTCTGAAGCGTGTTATAAATAATAGAATAGTCTAGTACACTTTCTTCTTTTTGAAGTGTGACCATATCTATCTGAGCATCTATAATTCTATCGGTCATATCATCAGAGATAACCATATCTCTTTCAAATATCACTTCATTTCTTTCTATCGAAACTACCTCTCCAGTATCTTCATCTACGAAATCTTCGACCCATGTTTTTAAAAGCCTTGCTGCCAATTTTCTACCTACTAATTTCTTAACGTTAGCTTTGGTTACCTTGACTTCATCTGCTATATCGAATAGGTTTAGGATATCTCTATCCGTATCATATCCTATAGCTCTAAGTAGCATTGTTACTGGAAATTTTTTCTTTCTATCGATATAAGCATACATGACATTATTGATGTCTGTAGCGAATTCCATCCATGCACCTTTAAATGGTATCACTCTAGCAGAGTAAATCGAAGTGCCATTCGGGTGAACGGATTGACCAAAAAATACGGAAGGTGATCTGTGCAGCTGGGTTACTACCACACGCTCCGCACCGTTTATAATAAAAGTACCTTTTTCAGTCATATATGGGATATTACCCAAAAAGACATCTTGTACTATAGTTTTAAAATCTACGTGCTCTTCATCATTACATGATAATCTTAACTTAGCTCTGAGTGGCACTGAATAGGTAAGGCCTCTTTGAATAGACTCTTGAATAGAGTATCTAGGTGGATCAATATGATATTCAAGAAATTCAAGTAAGAAAATATTTCTAGCGTCTGATATTGGAAAATTCTCCTCAAAAACTCTATATAATTCTTCTTTATTTCTTAAATCTTGTGTGGTGTCTACTTGAAAAAATTCTTTGAAAGACTGACGTTGAATATCCAAAAGATTTGGATAGTCCGCTTTTACTTTTGCTTTGCCAAAATTGACTCTTACTGCTTTGCTAGCTTGTGGCATATTATTGGGTTGTTTTTTTTTGTCAAAAGTTTGGTTTACATCGCCTGCAATTTCTCACAAATTGATGTTAATTTTCTAAACGTATATAGGCTTGTACCATTGTGGTACAAGCCTTATACGATTTACTAATTTAATTTTCCCTGAATATCAAGGAACAAATTACTTAAGTTCTACTGTAGCACCTGCTTCTTCTAGAAGCTTCTTGATGTTTTCAGCATCTGCTTTAGAAGCTTTTTCTTTCACAACACCATTTGCATCAACGATGTCCTTAGATTCTTTAAGACCTAACCCAGTTACGTCTTTTACCACTTTCACTACGTTCAATTTTGTACCACCAGCGCTTACTAATACTACATCAAATTCCGATTTTTCGGCAGCAGCTGGTGCAGCACCTCCGCCGCCTGCCATCATTACTGGAGCAGCAGCAGCTGGCTCTATTCCATAGTCATCCTTGAGAATGTCTGCTAATTCTTTTACTTCTTTTACAGTTAAGTTTACTAAACTTTCTGCCATTGCTTTTAAATCTGCCATGATTATTAAATTTAAATGATTATTTTAATTGGTTAGATGATTAATTTATGCTTGAGCTTTTTCTTCTAGTGCTTTAACTAGGCTTCCTATTTTCTTATCTGCATTGCCTTGAAGCGCACTGATAAGATTGGTCGCTGGTGATTGTAGAAGTCCGATAATGTCTCCTATCAATTCATTCTTTGATTTCAATGCAACTAAGTTTTTCAACTCGGCATCGCCAATATAAATGTCTGAATCGATATAAGCAGCTTTCAACTCTGGCTTAACATCCTCTCCTCTGAATTCTTTGATTAGCTTAGCTATATCGTTAGAATTGGTAGAGAAAAATACAGCCGTAGGTCCATGCAGGATATTGAATACCTCATCTGCATTTTTATTGGACTGTTCTAGAGCCTTTTTTATCAATGTGTTTTTTACTACAGAATAGCTAATTCCTTTTTCAAACGCTGTCCTTCTTAGTTTTGAAGTCTTAGCAGCTGTAAGGGTAGATTCATCTATAAAATAGAAAAAAGTAGCATCGTCAAACTTCTGCTTTAGTGATTCTATTACTTCGCTTTTTTGTGATTTCTTCATAATTAAATACTACTTACAGATTTTGTGTCAATGTTTATACCTGGACTCATGGTAGACGCCATAGAAATAGACTTCATATATGTTCCTTTTGCAGTACTTGGTTTCATTTTTACTAAGGTAGAAATGAATTCCTCTGCATTTTCTTTGATCTGCTCAGGGCTAAAAGAAACTCTTCCTATAGATGAGTGTACAATACCAAATTTGTCCACTCTAAAGGCGATTTTTCCTTTCTTAACCTCTTCTACTGCCTTGGCTACATCTGGAGTAACAGTTCCAGATTTAGGGTTAGGCATCAAATTACGAGGACCTAATACACGACCAAGTTTGGCGATAATAGCCATTACATCAGGTGTTGCGATGATAACGTCTATGTCTGTCCATCCTTGCTCGATTTTTGTGATGTACTCATCGAGTCCTACATAATCAGCTCCTGCGGCTTTCGCATCGGCTTCTTTTTCGGGCTTACAGAATACTAAGACGGTTTTAGACTTACCAGAACCGTTTGGAAGCGATACGGTTCCTCTCAATGCTTGGTCAGCTTTTCTTGGATCTATTCCCAATCTTATATGTAAATCTACTGATGCGTCAAATTTGGTAAGATTTACCTTTTTGACTAGAGTGGAAGCCTCATCAATAGAGTACAGTTTCGAACTATCTATTAGTTTATTTACTTCTTGTCTTTTTTTCGTTATTCTTGACATACGTTCAGTTATTTCAGTTATTCAAATTATTCAGTTTCCCATGGAGCTTTTCCAGATACGGTGATACCCAAGCTTCTAGCTGTACCAGCGACCATTTTCATAGCAGACTCTACGGTAAAACAATTCAAATCTGGCATTTTGGTTTCTGCTATAGTTTTTACCTCATCCCAAGTCACGCTTCCGATTTTCAATCGGTTGCTTTCTTTAGAACCTGTCTTAGCTTTTAAAGTTTCCAATAAAAGTATAGGTGTAGGAGGCGTCTTAATGACGAAGTCAAAGGACTTATCTTTGTATACTGTCAGTACTACAGGAAGAACCTTTCCGCTCTGATCCTGTGTTCTTGCATTGAACTGCTTACAAAATTCCATGATATTGACTCCTTTAGAACCCAAGGCTGGGCCAATCGGTGGTGCTGGATTTGCTTGTCCTCCTTTTACTTGGAGTTTGACGTACGTTTCTATTTCTTTTGCCATTTTTTTGAGTTTTTTAGTGGTCAATTGCCCTTTTTGTTCAGACTCCCACTTAGATGATTAATTATTTTTATTTAGTTTATTACTTTCTGTTTTATTTAGCTCACTTTATCTACCTGTCCGAAGCTCACCTCTACAGGCTGTCTTCTTCCGAATATTTTAACTACTACTTTTAGTTTTTTCTTTTCCTCGTTTATTTCCTCTATGCTTCCTACAAAGTCATTGAAAGGGCCATCAATAATCTTGACAGACTCGTTTATGATAAACGGCTCTGACATCGTTTCACCCGCACCTAGCACCTCATCCAGTTTTCCTAGAAGTTTCTGAACTTCTGCAGGTCTTAATGCCTGAGGCTGATTGCCGCCTAGAAAGTTCATGACGCCGGAAATATTTCTTATAGTTGCTAGCATTTCAGTCTTAACTACCTTATCTTCCACTTCTATGTATAAATATCCAGGATAAAGAGTTTTGTCTTTAATAACTTTTTTTCCTGCCTTTATTTTGTATACTTTTTCAGTAGGGACTAATACGTTTGTAATAGCATTCTCCCACTTAGAACGAAGAATCTCAGAATCTATATATCCTTTGATTTTATTCTCTTGTCCAGAAACTACTTTTAAAACAAACCACTTTTTATTATCCATACTTTAGTTTTTATGTCGATTCTCAGAAATTATAAACTCTTATAGATAGTATCCAATAATACAAACTCGCTTACCTTGTCCATAATAAAAACCAAAATAGTAAGTACCATGAGAGATATAACGACAATAGTAGTGAATTTTTGCAATTCTGGCATGGCAGTCCATGTCACATTAGTTCTTACCTCTTCTACGGAGTCTTTTATATAATCTATTACTTTATTCATATTCAATGCTTTTATTTTCTTATTGGCACGGACTGCAGGACTCGAACCTACGACCTATGGTTTTGGAGACCACAACTCTACCAACTGAGCTAAGTCCGCATAAAAAACAGAGTTATGGAGAATCTCCACAACTCTGCTCATTCACTTTTTATTATTTGATAATTTCAGTTACCTGGCCTGCGCCTACTGTTCTACCACCTTCACGGATAGCGAATCTTAGACCTTTCTCAAGAGCTACTGGGTATATCAATTTTACAGTTAAAGTCAAGTTGTCACCTGGTACAACCATCTCCTTACCTTCTGGAAGAGTAATCTCACCTGTACAGTCTGTAGTTCTCAAATAGAACTGCGGTCTGTACTTATTGAAAAATGGAGTGTGACGTCCACCTTCTTCTTTTGATAAGATATAGCACTCACACTTGAATTCAGTGTGCGGAGTGATAGAACCTGGCTTACAGATTACTTGTCCTCTCTTGATCATTTCTTTATCGATACCTCTTAAAAGAAGACCAACGTTCTCACCAGCTTCTCCAATGTCAAGAATTTTTCTAAACATCTCTACACCTGTTACAGTAGAAGTCAATGCTTTTTCACCTTCTTTTTGAAGTCCAACGATTTCAACAGACTCTCCTGTTTTTACAATACCTCTCTCTATTCTACCTGTAGCTACTGTACCTCTACCTGTTATTGAGAATACGTCTTCCACTGGAAGTAGGAATGGAAGTTCAGTAGGTCTTGGCGGTACAGGAATATAAGTATCCACAATTGACATCAATTCTTCGATAGCTTTCACTCCTTCTGGGTCGCCATTAAGAGCTTTCAGTGCAGAACCTTTAATAATTGGAGTATTATCTCCATCATACTTATAAGAAGAAAGCAATTCTCTTACTTCCATTTCTACAAGCTCTATCATCTCAGGATCATCAACCAAGTCGCACTTGTTCAAAAATACAACGATTTTTGGAACACCAACTTGTCTAGAAAGAAGGATATGCTCTCTTGTTTGTTGCATTGGTCCATCGGTAGCAGCTATACATAAAATAGCTCCATCCATTTGAGCAGCACCGGTAATCATATTTTTGATATAATCCGCGTGACCAGGACAATCTACGTGAGCATAGTGTCTACTCTCAGTTTCATACTCTACGTGAGCCGTATTGATAGTGATACCTCTTTCTTTTTCTTCTGGGGCAGCATCGATAGAATCATAATCTTTCTTCTCAGCTAATCCTTTACCTGCTAATACTGAAGTAATAGCAGCAGTCAACGTAGTTTTACCGTGGTCTACGTGTCCGATTGTACCGACGTTAACGTGCGGTTTGGTTTTGATAAATTGTTCTTTTGCCATTTTATTGGTTTTTAATTGATTTTTTAATGATGGTTATATTAATACAGAATTAATAATCTCTCTTTTCTTCACCTGGTATAGAGCCAACGATGGGAATTGAACCCACGACCTCTTCCTTACCAAGGAAACGCTCTACCCCTGAGCTACGTCGGCTTAAATCTCACCCCCTTCTTTCTTTTCTCAACTCCTCTCAACCATAAAAAACATCCTCATATAGATGTCTGCCTATGATTATTGTCTATGAAAAGTGCAGGGAAAAGTAGAGCGGAAGACGAGACTCGAACCCGCGACCCTCAGCTTGGAAGGCTGATGCTCTACCAACTGAGCTACTTCCGCATCTTTGTTTTTCTTAATGATATTGAATTGGTGTGGGTAGTGATGGATTCGAACCACCGTAGCTCGCGCAGCAGATTTACAGTCTGCCCCATTTGTCCACTCTGGTAACTACCCAGTAAATTTTCCCTTTTAAAATTAAAAGAGAGCCGAAGAAGGGACTTGAACCCCCGACCTGCTGATTACAAATCAGCTGCTCTACCAACTGAGCTACTTCGGCACAACTTTAGCGAAATCAACTTTCGCCTATTGTTTTACTATAAATTTCAATATCAAAGAACGAATTAAATACTACCGTTTCCAACTCACTGAAAACTCCCTTTTTTAAAAAAGGTGTGCAAAGATATATATTTTTCAGATATCCACAAGATGTTTTTAAATAATAATTTGGCTTAATGAACTAACAATCAGAATTTCAGCACAATAAAAGAAAAGAGCGACCAATATGGGGCCGCTCTTTAGGAGTTTTAATATGTTAATAAACCTTGCTTTTGACTCTTAGCCCTTTTTATTAGCTACTAAGTTAATTTCTAGGGATACATTATTATCAATAGCCTTGTCTGCCGCAGCACCAAAAAGTGTGGAGCCATATTTGACATCATATTTTGTTCTATCAAAAATCAACTTCCCAATTGCAGTCAATTTGTTGCCTGCGTTGACTATATTTACATTGAAACTTACTGGGTTGGTTTTATCTTTGATCGTAAGATTTCCCGATATGGTGGCCGCATTATTGCCGTTATAAACGACTTTTATCAATTCCAATTTGGCTTCTGGAAAACTAGCCGTATTGAAAAAGTCTTCGTTTTTTAAATGGCCAACTAAGTTTCCATTGCTTTCAGCATCTGTGATATCATCACAAGTTAACGAATTCATATCCATGATAACAATACCTGCACTGAGCTTAGTGCCAGTAGTAGTAAGATTACCGCTAGAAACTTTAATTTTCCCAAAATGCTTACTGCCCGTGACTTTCTCTCCTGTCCACCGAACGTTTGTAGCAGTATTATCGATTTGAAAATTAGATAATACTGATTGAGATGGAGCAGGTAATTTCTTAGCTTGTGCTTGTGCTTGATATACACTTAGCAAAGCTGCTAATAGTAAAACTAGATTTTTCATTTCTTATATTTTTTTTAGTGATTATGACAAACTAATTAAACCATACCTTCTGTGAAAAAGTTCGAGAATAGAGGTGAAATTAGATTTTTTAACCAAAAGTGACCCTAATTTGGAGACCTAATTTTCTATTTGATACTTTTTAATAGTCATTATTTAGCATAAAACCTAAATTTGTCAGTTATTTAAATATATAAATGAAGATAGAGGTTAAAATAATAAATAAATCTAGTCATGATTTGCCAGCTTACGAGACGATTGGCAGTGCAGGAATGGATCTCCGCGCCAATTTAGATGAAACATTCATCTTGAAACCATTTGAGAGATCCGCGATACCTACAGGTCTTTTTATAGAACTACCTCAGGGCTATGAAGCTCAAATAAGACCTAGAAGTGGCCTATCTCTCAAAACTGGATTATCTATCCCAAACTCTCCTGGAACAATAGATAGTGACTATCGTGGAGAAATCAAAGTCATAGTAGCGAATCTTTCCAATGAAATAGTAGAAATAAATCATGGGGATAGAATAGCCCAAATAGTCTTAGCTAAATATGAAAGAATCAACTGGACAGAAGTCGACGATATTGACTCTACAGAGCGAGGTACAGGTGGATTTGGAAGTACAGGGGTATAATCTGAAAACATGCCATCCAAATCTATAAAACAACAAGGAATAACTGAATAAATTAAAATATGAACATCATAGTACCAATGGCTGGATGGGGATCTAGACTGAGACCACACACCTTAACAGTACCAAAGCCCATGCTTAAAATAGCAGGAAAATCTATCGTAGAACGTTTAATTTCAAACATATCAAATACCATAGAAAGGCCGTTAGAAAGTATAAGTTTCATTATTAGAGAAGATTTTGGCAAGGATATAGAAAATCAATTGCTAGATATCGCTGCAAAATACAAAACCAAAGCTTATATATGCTATCAGCAAGAACCCCTTGGCACCGGGCATGCCATATTATGTGCTCAAGAGCAGCTGCAAGGAAATGTAGTAGTAGGATTTGCTGATACTATGTTTGATGCTGATTTTAAAATCGACACCGATAGTGATGCAGTAATTTGGGTCAAACAAATTCCCAATCCCGAAGCTTTTGGTGTTATAAAATTAGATGATAAAGGCGCCATAATTGAATTTATTGAAAAGCCAAAGGATTTTATCTCTGATTTGGCTATCATCGGCATCTATTTTTTCAAAGATGGTCAAAATCTGAAAGAAGAACTGCAATATCTAATAGATAAGGATATGCGTGAGAAAGGAGAATACCAGCTCACAACAGCTATGGAGCATATGCGCCAGAAAGGCAAAATAATGAGAGCTGGCCAAGTGAAAGAATGGCTAGACTGCGGCAATAAAAATGCTACTGTAGAATCTAATACAGCGATACTTCAATCAGGCAAAGATAACTCCGCTGACGGAGAATACTCTAATTCAACGATCATACAACCATGCTATATAGAATATGGGGTGAAAATAATACAATCCGTTATAGGACCCAATGTGTCTATCAGTAAAGGAAGTGTGGTGAAAAATTCTGTGGTTTCCAATGCCATCATACAGGAGGATTCATATATAGAGAATAAGGTAATACACAACGCTATGATAGGTTCCAAAGTAAGTATCATAGGGCGTCAGGAAGACTTAAGTGTAGGGGATTATAATCAAATTCAATAAACTATGGGTAAACTGATTCTGCTTTTTTCTTTTCTAAGTTTCGTATTTTTTATGCAGGCTCAAGAAGCCACAACCAATCAAAAGTCTTACATTCTTGATTCTACAGACATAGTTCAAACAAACTTATTCCTAGATGCCCTTAAAGAAAAAGCAATTGGCAACAATCTAGAAGCACTGAAGCTCTTTACAAAAGTACTTGAAGCCAACCCCCAAAACGATGCAGCGCTTTATGAAATTTCTAAACTGGAAGAAGAATTATCTAATAATTCCGTAGCATTAGAAAAAGCTCAAAAAGCCTATGATTTAAATAAATCCAATAAATTCTATTTAGAACAGTACATACAGGTATTAACTGCAACCAATAATATCGAAAAAGCAATAGATGTGCTGCGAGAAATGCTTAAAAGCAAACAATCCGATCCTGTTATAAAGATGCAATATGCCTATCTGCTGGGCATGAGTAAGAATCCTAAGAAAGCAATTGCTATATTCGAAGAAATGGAAAAAAACGGAGAATATAATGAAGCCATAGCTTATGAAAAGGTCAAACTCTATCTGAGTCAAAATGACACGAAGAGTGCAGAGAATGAATTGAAGAAAATGATAGTTAATAATCCTGGGGATACACGTTACCTAGGAAGCTTAGCTGAATTCTATCTCAAAAGTGGTAACATAGCAGAAGCGGAGCGCGCATTTAACGACATACTGCGTATTGAACCAAACAATGTAAGTGCGCTGCTATACAAAGCTCAGTATTATCAAATGAAAAAAGAGGAAGATAATTATAAAAAAACTATCATCTCTCTAGTCTATAATAAAGAGCTAAATTTGGACACCAAGATAACTATTCTTACAGATAAATTCGCCAATGCAGGAAAAGTAGACAGTACTGATAAATCATTTCTTATTCAAATGTGTCAAGTATTGACTCTACAATACCCAGATGACTATAGATCGCATCACCTAGTGGCAGACATGCTATATATCGGAGGTCAATATGAGGAGTCTAGAAAGGCTTATCTTAAAACACTAGCACTCCATACTGCTGAGTACAATGTTTGGCAGAATCTATTCTACACCCAAAATGTGCTCAAGCTATATCAGGAAATGGCTGACTCTACCGAGTCTGCTCTTGAATATTTCCCAGCTAGCTCTGTCATACACTTCTATAATGGACTAGCTAATGCACAGGTGGAAAAGCTAGATAAGGCTGAGAAGAGTTTTAAAAGATCTCTCCGATTTGTCGGAGAAAATAATGCTCTAGAGGCTCAAATACATAGCTCACTAGCAGATTTATATCATAAGCAAAAGCGCTTTCCAGAAATGGATGAGAGCTTTGAAGCTGCTATCAGAGTGGATCCTAATAATGCATATACATTAAATAATTACGCTTATTTTTTATCGCTGAGAAAGGACAAATTAGACTTAGCTAAAAAAATGAGTAGAAAATCACTAGATATAGAAAAAGATAATGCTTCATTTCTAGACACCTACGCTTGGATTAATTTTGAATTGAGACTATTCACCGAAGCTAAATTCTATCAAGAACAGGCTCTAGCTAATGGAAAAGAAGATATGGCTGCAATCTATGAGCATTACGGCGATATTCTTTTTAAACTAAACGAAATCGAGAAGGCTCTAACTTACTGGATAAAGGCAAAAGAAAGTGGCAGTAAGAATAAAAGTTTACCAATCAAAATATCAACAAAAAAATATGTGGACTATCAGGACTAGATATTTTCTTGTTCTCATTCAGACGATGCTGTTAAGTGCTATTTTCGGGCAGGAAAGTTTAAATTTCTTCACTGCGAAATCTGAAATCACGGTAGAAAAAAATGGGGTTAAAGAGGAATTTACTGCCCATATTCGCTATAACCTTGAGGACACACTGTGGATATCATTCAGTGGAGCCTTTGGGGTAGAAGGAGCCAGAATGCTTGTAACCAAAGACTCCACCTACATAATAAATAAAATAGAGAAAACTAGCATGGTATTTTTTTCGGAAGAAGAAAACTATCTGATACCTTATGCTTTCTCTCTCCAAGACTGGAAGCTGCTCCTTCTTAATCAGCCACTTATGAACGACTCAAATACAGAGTTTACTATGGAGAATGATATCAAAATAAGTTCGTACTATTCAAATCACCGTATCAAAAAGTTATATCAAAAAAATAATCGCTTATTAAAATGCCATTTTAATAATACTAAAAGTGGTAAACTATGTGAGGTTATGTATACTAATTTTGTAGCTGATTCAAAGTCATGGGCTATAGCCAAAGAGCGCAATGTGAAAATCATGCAGTCTCCAATAGATGAACCAATAACTATTGCAATAAGATACCTAGATTTTGCCTTCAATAGTCCTAGGCCATTTAATTTTAATTTCTCTAAATATAAAAACGATGGGTTTTAATTGTTTATTTCTAAAGCGAAGTATAATTGCCCTTAGTGCCATATTGATTAGCCTGAGCACTCTTATGAGTCAAAGTAATAAGAAAAAGGAACTACAAAAAGAGTATAGTAATATTTTGAGAGAAATAACAACTATTCAGAAAAATATTGATAAAACTAGCAAGGAGAGAAGCATAGGTGTTTATGAAATAGGCCTACTAAACAAAAAAATAGAGAAGCGCCATAAACTTATTGCAAATATAGAATCGCAGACAAACGAAATAGAAGCTGAATTGAAAATTAAAACCACGGAAGTAGGCAATATTGGATCTGAAATATCTACGTTAAAAGAGGAATATACTAAGCTTATCTTATGGCTAAATAAGAATCATAGTAGTGTTAATAAATTAGCCTTTGTCATGGAAGCACATAATTTTAAAGAAGCTTATCATAGAATTCAATACATTAAAAAATACAGCGATTATAGAGCTAGACAATCTAAGTATCTAACTAACCAGGTAAATAGGATTATGGGGAAAATAAATTCGCTAAATGAGGTAAAGAAGGAAAAAGTCAATATCATCGAAATCAATAAAAGTCAACAGAAGGAATTGACCATAGAAAAAAACAATAGAGATCTTGTAGTAAAAAAATTGGATAAAGAACTGAATGATTTAAGAAAAAAAATTATCCGAAAAAACGAACAAGCGGAGGCAATTAATAGAAAAATTCGTAAAATAATAGACGACGAAGTCCGAAAGGAACAGGAGCGAAGAGAAGGTGCTAGAGTAAGAGCTGCAAAGAGAGACGCGGCGGCAGGTATAACTGTGAAAAGAGAGCCTGAAGATTATTCCAAAACTCCTGAAGGCATTCTATCCAGCAGCTTTAAAGAGAGCAGAGGACAACTTCCTTGGCCAGTATCAAATGGAGAGGTTACTACTAGATTTGGTAGACAACCGCACCCCCTTGCGCCTGACTTATTTATTGATAATAGCGGTGTTGATATTCGCACCTCATTTAACAATTCTGTTAAAGCTATCTATCGAGGAGAAGTAGTTAGAGTTTTTGAAATGCCTACCTACCAGAACTGCGTAATGATTAAACATGGCGATTACTTCACCGTGTATTCTTATCTTAAATCCGTGAATGTTCGCGAAGGTATGATAATAAGCACCGGACAGGTACTCGGTGCCTGTGGGTATGATGAGACCCATGGATACTCTTTAGTCAACCTACAAATATGGCATTATCAAAATAAGCAAAATCCTCAAAATTGGTTGTCAGGACGTTGATTTTAATTATTTTTAAATCCCTAAAACAAACTATTCAAGTTAATTTTGTATATCTAATATAAACACTTTAAACCTATGTATATGAACCTTAAAGCATTCATCTTACTTGTTATTCTAACGAGTTTTTTTCAACTTAATGCGCAGGAAAAAACACCTATCACAATAAAATTAAAAACGAATATAGCTAACTCGCATTGTCTTTTGGCCAATCATTTTGGTAGTCAAAAATACAAGGTAGACTCGATTCCACTCGATGGAAAAGGTGCGGGTATATTCAAGGATAAAAAAGGAACCATCAAAGGAGGTATATACATGTTTGTCTTCCCTACATTCGGAAATCAATATGTAGAGATCATTCTCTCTGGTAAAGAAAAAAACATAGAACTGACTATAGACAGTACAGATTTTTCAAAAGTTACTTTTAAGGGTAGCGAAGAAAACGACTTATTTTATTCCGACGTGAGATATCTCGGGCCGTATCAGCGAGAAGTGACCAAACTCTCCGAAGAATATAAGACTACAAAAGACTCCATAAGAAAAAAAGAACTGGAAACTAAGCTTATAGCTAAGGAAAAAGAACTATTAGATAGACGCCTTCAAGTCATCAATACGAAAGGCCATACCTTCTATAGTAAGATCCTGAATCTAATGCGCGATATTGATGTGCCAGAGGCTCCGAAAAAAGCAGATGGTAGCTCAGATCCAGATTTTAAATATTATTATTTCAAGAACCATTATTGGGACTATACCGATTTCAATGATGATAGATTGCTCTACACGCCTATTTTTGAGAATAAATTTAAATACTACTTTGATAAATTAGTAATTAAGCATCCAGATACGCTTAAAAAAGAAGTCAATTATGTTATTAGTAAAATCAAAGATAACAACTCTGATATGATGCGTTTCTGCTTACCTACACTTCTCAACGACTATGCCAATAGTAAAATCATGGGGCAAGATGCCCTGTATGTGCATATTGTGAAAAGTTTTTATGCTACAGGAAAAGCGCCTTGGACGGACTCTGCTACTATACAAAAAATGATCAATGACGCCGAAGACTTGGACCCTGTACTTATCGGAAAAACCGCTCCCAACTTTGGAGTGTTTGATACTACATGGGTCAACTACGCTCGCCTCTATGACCAGACTAAGAAAAAATATAAACTACTCGCTTTCTGGAGTGCTGATTGTGGACATTGTAAAAAGGAAATTCCATTATTAGACTCTATTTATCCGAGTTTACTTAAAAATGACTGTGACGTATTCTCGGTGAGTACAGTTTCCGAAGATGGTAAAGGTGAGAATAAAGCCCAGCTGCTAAATTTTTTGAGAGATAAAAAGTTCAAGTTTAAAACCTATGGTGATCCTGACTATAAAATGAATCCATTATTTAAAGTGCTCTATAAAATTAAAGGCACTCCTGAATATTTTCTTCTCGATGAAAAAAATGTCATCATAGCTAAAAAACTAGGCCCAGAGCAAGTATTAGATTTTCTCATAAATTATCGTAAAAACAATAAATAAGCCACTTTTGTTCTCTAAACATTAAACTAAAAACTATGTTGAAAGAATTCAAAGAATTTGCATTAAAAGGAAACTTAGTCGATATAGCTATCGCCTTTGTCATGGGTGGTGCCTTCGGTAAAGTAGTTACTGTATTTGTAGAAAATATTTTTGCTCCTTTTACAGGCCTTTTAATAGGTGGCATTGATTTAGCTGATAAAAAAATCATCCTTAAAGAAGGTGTAGCAGAGATAAAAGACGCGGCTGGAGCTGTGACCACTGATGCTTCGCCAGAACTAGCCGTAGAGTGGGGCAATTTCATTACTGCAAGTATTGACTTTATCGTAGTAGCATTCGTCATGTTCATGATTATCAAAGCTATGAATAAAATGAAAAAAGCGGAAGCAACTGCTCCTGCAGGACCAACTACAGAATCACTACTTTGTGTTATACTTAATGAAATAAAGAAAAAATAATATTTCTTTTAATGTCTAATAAATTTGGTCAATTGATATTAAAAAGACCTGCCAAGGCAGGTCTTTTTAATATATATATGGTAGATTCTATTTATTCACTAGTATCAACATATATCATGACATGAAAATTAACGACTCGCCAGCTGAAACTCCCATGTGGTATAGAACGTAAATGTAGGCTTTAACTTAATAAATAAAGTTTTCTGCAGCCTGCATTTCAATTCAATAAAGTATAGAACTTCTATGACGTGAAGGGTAATTCATTAAATCTTCTCAAAACTCTTCTGTATATAATCATTTAACTCCGCGCCTTTTAATAAGCCTTGAGAAAGACGAGCAATATCAAACGCATTCTGAATCATATCCTTTTGCTTAGATCCATCTTTTTCCTCCAGTATTTTGGTAGATATAGGATGATTCTCATTCACTATCAGATCATAAGAGTCTGGAAATCCTCCCATAGCCATAAATCCTCCACCACCGGTAGCTTGCATATCTTTCATTCGGCGCATAAATTCGCTTTGAGTTATCAGAAATGGAGCCGCCTCTGAATCCAAGGCTTGAAGTTGAAGATGGAAAGTCGCTTTAGGTATAACTTCTTCAATAGTAGTCTTCAGTGATTCCTTCTCTTTATCAGACAACTTAGATATTTGATTATCCTCCTTCTTGATCAACTGATCCACAGGAGCAGAGTCTACACGAGCAAAGGAGAAGTTCTCATTCTCTCCTTCGATTTTCTGTATCAAATGAGCCACAATAGGGCTATCCAAATGAATAATAGTATACCCTTTCGCCTCCGCAGCAGCAATGTAGCTGTATTCCTTTTCTTTATCCGAAGTATACAGTACGATTGTTTTTCCGTCTTTGTCTTTTTGGTTGTCTTTGATGAGTTCTTTCAGTTCGTCCCAAGTTTTGAATTCTCCCTTGGTATTAGGAAATAGGGCAAACTGCATCGCTTTTTCGTAAAATTTAGCTTCACTTAGCATACCATATTCTATGACTATCTTGATATCATTCCACTTAGATTCGAAATCAGCTCTATTCTCTTTAAATAGAGATTGGAGTTTTTCACCTACTTTCTTAGTCACATACTCCGATATTTTCTTTACATTATTATCAGCCTGAAGGTAAGAACGCGACACATTCAATGGAATATCTGGTGAGTCGATAACTCCGCGTAGCATGGTCAAAAACTCTGGTACTATCCCCTCGACATTGTCGGTAATGAATACCTGATTTTGGTAGAGTTGGATACGGTCCTTCTGAACCTGTAGATTTGGGGAAAGCTTAGGGAAGTATAATATCCCGGTGAGGTTGAACGGAAAGTCCACGTTGAGGTGGATGTGAAAAAGGGGCTTTTCGAATTGGTAGGGATAGAGTTCATTGTAAAAAGTTTGATAGTCTTCGTCCTTTAAATCTGCTGGTTTTTTAGTCCAAGCAGGACTTGGGTTATTGATAATATTGTCCACTTCTACCTCCTCAGGTTTTGCGTCTTCTGCGGCACCGTCTGGTAGAGGTAGATATTCTTTCTTCATGCCGAATTTGATAGGTATCGGCATAAACTTATTGTACTTATTGAGTAGGGTTTTAATTCTAGCTTCATCGAGAAATTCCTCTGATTCAGCATTGATGTGAAGCACGATTTCGCTGCCTCTATCTGTTTTAGTATCCGGCGCAAGCGTGTATTCAGGACTTCCATCACAACTCCACTTGACCGCAGGTGCATCTGTATGAGATTTCGTGATAATATCCACCTTATCCGCCACCATAAACGCTGAATAAAATCCAAGACCGAAATGACCGATGATACCGCTGTCTTTAGAGTCTTTGTATTTATTGAGAAATTCTTCCGCACCAGAAAAAGCTACTTGATTAATATACTTCTCTACCTCTTCTGCACTCATACCCAGTCCTTGGTCTATGACATGAAGGGTCTTGGCTTCTTTATCTATTTTAATTTCAATGATGGGATTGCCATATTCTGACTTAGATTCACCTTTGCTGACAAGGTGTCTTAATTTTAAAGTTGCATCCGTGGCATTGGATACTAACTCTCTTAAGAAAATCTCATGGTCAGAATAGAGAAATTTCTTAATCAGGGGGAATATGTTTTCGACGTCTACTTTAATTTTTCCTTTCGTACTCATTCTTATAAGTTTTAAATTTTTAAGTGTTTTCTTTTAGATAGGGCAAATGGAATGCCAAGGGGAAATTTCTGACAAAATGACAAGGAAGTTTATTTGCCGGTTAGTTGTAAAGCAAAGTTTAATAAATGAACACTAAGGATACTTTAGAAAAAAACTTCGCTCTATAGTAAGACCTATGGGGAACTTTGTGAATAGACATTGTATACCAATTCAACCATCAATATACTTGACAAATAAGAGTTAACTCTTTAGCTTCTCCAGCTTCGTCTGATAATAATACATCTGATCTCGATACAGAGCGGCCTCTGCGAAATGGGTCTGACGTGCCGCTTTTTGCATTTTATCTCTAGCCGCTTTGACTTTGCGTTCGAGTTCTTCTTTGCTCAAGTATTCTTCTTCACCTTCCTCTGCCACCATAGCTGTAGGCATGGCATCTATCTCTTCATATTCACGTATATTGAGTACAGAGGTTTGTTTGAATATCTCTTCGTTTGACTTCAGTATGGTTTTAGGCACCATATTGTGCTCTAGATTATACTTGATTTGAATATCTCTTCGTCTTTCCGTTTCATCTATAGTCCGCTGCATAGAGTTAGTGATTTTTTCGGCATAAAAAATGACCAGTCCATTGGAATTTCTGGCCGCTCTACCTGCTGTCTGTGTCAAGGATCGTTCATTTCTTAAAAAGCCCTCTTTATCGGCATCGAGTATAGCTACGAGAGAAACCTCTGGTAAATCCAGACCCTCTCTCAAAAGATTGACTCCAACGAGCACATCAAATTTTCCCATGCGCAATTCACGCAAAATCTCTACCCTGTCCAAGGTGTCCACCTCACTGTGAATATATCTGGATTTCACCCCTGCATTATAGAAATATTCTGTCAGTTCCTCTGCCATACGTTTGGTTAAAGTAGTGACCAAGACACGTTCATTTTTCTTCACGCGTAAATCGATTTCATGCATCAAATCATCTATTTGATTCAGAATAGGACGCACACTTATCGGCGGATCTAAAAGGCCTGTAGGACGCACGATTTGCTCAACAATGACACCTTCTGTTTTTTCTAACTCTAATTTCCCTGGAGTGGCACTCACATATATCCGTGGAACTTGGAAAGATTCAAATTCATAGAACTGTAAAGGTCGATTATCCATAGCTGATGGCAAGCGAAATCCATACTCTACTAGATTCGTTTTACGCGCTCTATCACCAGCATACATGCCATGAAGCTGGGGTATGGTCACATGTGATTCATCTAGTATTATTAAAAAATCTTCAGAGAAATAATCAATAAGACAATAGGGTCTATCGCCGGGATTTCGGTTATCCAGGTAGCGAGAATAGTTTTCTATCCCGCTACAATAGCCCAGTTCGCGCATCATTTCGATATCAAAATTGACTCGCTCCGTGAGTCGTGCTGCCTCTATATGCTTACCTATAGATTTGAAATATTCCACTTGCTTGACCAGATCATCTTGTATTTTATGAATACTTTCTATCAATAAATCCTTTGGCGTCACATACATATTCGCAGGGAATATGGCTAGCTGGGTCTTTGACTCTATTTTACGATTGGTTACAGGATTGAAACTCTCGATAGCCTCTATCTCATCATCATAAAATTCTACGCGCCAGCCCATATCAATGTAGGGAAGAAAGACTTCGACCACATCACCTATCACTCTAAAATTTCCGCGACAGAGCTCTCCTGTAGTTCGAGAATAGAGTGCATCGACTAGTTTGGTCAAGAAAAAATTTCTAGTCATTTTCTGACCTACAGCGATCTGTATCACACCTTTCTTGTACTCATATGGATTTCCCATACCATAGATACAGGACACAGAGGCTACAACCAATATGTCACTCCGCCCTGATAACAGCGAGGAGGTAGCAGACAATCTCAATTTTTCTATCTCTTGATTGATAGATAGATCTTTCTCTATATAGGTATCTGAGCTAGGCAGGTAGGCCTCGGGCTGATAGTAATCGTAATAGGAGACAAAATATTCAACGGCATTCTCCGGAAAAAACTGCTTGAACTCTCCATAGAGCTGCGAGACCAGTGTTTTATTGTGTGTGATAACCAAGGTAGGCTTTTGTATCTTCTCTATGACATTGGCCATCGTGAAGGTCTTACCCGAACCAGTGACCCCAAGCAGAACCTGATGATTGAGCCCATTCTCAAGTCCTTCTATGAGTTCTTTGATAGCCTGAGGCTGATCACCAGCAGGCCTGTAGGGAGATTCAAGTTTAAATTTTTTCATAACTAGATTGGAGGGTGAAGATAATACATCTTTTGTATATCATCAGAATAGCAAAACCATGACAAGGTTTCAGGACTGGAGTCTCCACAAATCAATAAAATAAATAATAAATCATTCCTCTTGCTCTCATTATCTATATTATAACATCCCTTCTATTCATTAAGGCAATTAAATGATTAATTTGGTTTAAATTTGTCCAATGGAATCCATCAGCGCATTTGATATAATAAAAGTAGGTATTGGACCCTCTAGTTCCCACACTATGGGGCCCTGGGAGGCGGCTCTCGCCTTCTGTCAGTCATTAAAAGCAGAAGGTCGTCTAGCCGATGTAGTCTCCCTACATGTAGATTTATATGGCTCCCTAGCCAAAACTGGTAAAGGGCATGGCACAGATTTCGCAGTGACACTCGGTCTCTGCGGCTATGACTATCGCACATTTGACACTACCAGCCTAGATAGTGTATTAGCAAAAATAGATACTGAGAAAAAACTGAAGTTAGGAGGTGGCCATGAAATCCCCTTTGACAATGCTATCCAATTTCATTTTAACTATGCGCATCCTGAGCATCCGAACGGACTCTCCTTTGCCGCTCAGTTTTCAGATGGCGACACTTATAGAAAAACTTATTTTTCTCTGGGTGGAGGATTTATTAAAGAAGAGGGAATAGAAGTAGCAGCTGATTCTAAATCAAAGAGTAAGCTACCCTGCCATGATGGAGATACTATATTGCATAATTGTCAGAATCTCAATATAACGGTAAGTCAGCTAGTTATGCTCAATGAATCTACCTGGTATTCTGAAGATGAGATAAGACAGAAAGCACTCTATCTATGGAATGAAATGAAAGATGCTATCTGGCGTGGAAGTCAGCGCTCAGGTATTTTGCCAGGCATTCTAAAGGTAAAGCGCAGAGCACATGAAATATTTCTTAAACTAACTTCTGGTCAGAAAATAGAGAACATAGAGGAATGTATTTCATTTCTTCAGCATTCGAAAAGAGATTTCAATATAGTCAATAAATGGGTCAGCGTATTTGCACTAGCCGTCAACGAAGAAAATGCCGCCTATGGTAGAATCATTACAGCGCCTACGAATGGAGCCGCCGGAGTATTGCCGGCAGTGCTGATGTATGCCGTTTGTTTTCTTGATGATGTAGATGATAATAAAATTGTAGATTTTATCATCACGGCAGGAGAAATCGGCACGTTGTTTAAAAAATCTGCGACCATTAGTGCTGCTATGGGTGGATGTCAGGCAGAAATAGGTGTTTCCTCTGCGATGGCAGCAGCAGCCCTTACAGAAATTTTAGGAGGCAGCCCTGGTCAGGTATTGATGGCAGCAGAGATAGCTATGGAGCATCACCTCGGCATGACTTGTGATCCAATAGCTGGCCTCGTGCAGGTGCCCTGCATAGAGCGCAACACCATGGGCGCTATGAAAGCAATCACCGCATCGAATATAGCACTGGAAAGTGATCCGACGCAAGCAAAGGTCTCACTGGATAATGTGATAAAAACTATGTGGCAAACAGCCCAAGATATGAATACCAAATATAAAGAAACGTCCGAAGCAGGATTGGCTACCAATATATCCGTGAACATTGCAGAATGTTAATTTTAGTTCTGAATGATAAGTTTTAAATTTTAAGTTTGTTGTTATTATGTATTTAAAAAAAGTCTTTTACTTAGCACTTATAACTTACAACTTAACACTAATATCTAGTTGTACAGAAGATAATATCCCTCGAGAAAAAGCCTATCCTAGATTTTATTTTCCTAAAAAAGAATACAAATTATTTACTTCGGAATGTGGGTTTAGTTTCGAGTTGCCGACCTACACCGTTATTGAAAATAAAGACTCTTTTCGCAATCAACGTCTAGCATCGGACTCTTGTTGGTTCAATATCGTCTATCCAGATCTCAATGCCAAGATACATTTTAGTTATAAATATTATGATGACGAAATAGTATTAGCTCAGCTGCTAGAAGACTCTTATAAACTGACATCTAAGCATATGTCCAAAGCTAGTTTTATAAATGATTCTGTGATCGATAGGCCAAATTTAAAAGGGCTCATATACTCAGTGGGAGGCAATGCGGCTTCCGATAAACAGTTTATCTTGACCGACTATAAGCATCAGTTTATCCGTGGAGCGATATACTTTGCTACCACACCTAATTATGATTCACTCAAACCCGCAATTAATTTTGTAGATAAGGACATCTATCATTTGATCAATACATTTAAATTTTAGGAACTAAATAGTGGAATGGCTCCTCGGAATAATATCTGGTATATTTCTTATCCTAAGTCTCCTGACGCTCTATAGGAGATACAGCATATTGACTTCCTATAATCCTGCTATACCAGACACGAATCAAGAGCGCCCCTTGAGTATAGTGCTATGCACGCATGGTCTGGCGCCACGTCTAATGAACTATAT
This sequence comes from Chitinophagales bacterium, assembly GCA_030832185.1. Taxonomy (GTDB): domain Bacteria; phylum Bacteroidota; class Bacteroidia; order Chitinophagales; family JADJOU01; genus CHPMRC01. The sequence goes on from JAURJQ010000025.1 coordinate 41,954, forward strand.
TGAAAAGATTTTATCTCAAAATTATTCTCAATTTGAAGTCATAGTCGTTTGCAAAAATACGCCTATAGAGATATTTGAATCCCTTCAGACTTTATCTGCTCTTCACTCGCGACTTACGATCTTTGATATTACAAATAAAGACTGTCCTTATTTGGAAAAAAAACAAGCACTTCATGTAGGCATATCACTTGCCAAATATGACTGGATAGTCACCATTGACGATGATTGCTATCCACAGAGCGAAAACTGGCTGAAGAGTATTTCTCAGCTTTTAGCGTACAAGGAGAGCGATATCTTGTTAGGTTTTTCTCCTTACATATCTCAGCCGGGTCTTTTAAATCAATGGATCCGATTCGATGCGCTACAAGTAGCGATCAACTATGCCTACTATACTCTTATAGAAAAACCATATATGGGTGTGGGACGAAATATGGTTTTTAGAAAAGATCTCTGGTCTCAAGACTATTTAAAAGCATATGAAACCATAGGCAGTGGGGATGATACGACGCTAGTCCAGTACTATAAAGAGACGAAACAAATCGGAATTTTCATGTCACCATTGGTATACTCTTTTCCTCATATAAATTTCAGTTCGTGGATCAAGCAAAAAATACGTCATATAAATAAAGGAAATCAGATGGATTTTTCCCTGAAAATAAGGTTAGCAAAACCTCTTCTATATGGGGTTTTATTTTGGCTGTTTATTTGGATTTGGCTGAGTTATTTTGCATTTCATTTCGTCATTTTCTATTTACTTTTCATCTATCTTGGTGCCAAAACATTTTTTTATTTTCAAATTTCCAAGCACATTCAGTGGAAGTTAAAGCCAAGCTTTTTTACATGCATATTTGATGCGCCTCATAATCTATGTCTAGTTTTACTTCCATTTTTTTCTATCTTTATAAAAAATAAATGGCGAGAATAATACCGCATAAGAAATTACAAATAGTCAAAAAAATCAATGCCTAAAACGAATACAAAAATAGATTTATCTGACCCAAAAGACGGAGACCTATTCTTTTTAGGTATAAGCTCATCTACTGGCATAGCGGTGCTCTGCAGTCAGCTCAATAGATATCTACAACTCAAACTTTCTTTTTATACCAGCATGATGGCTATGAATCAAGAGACCATACTGGATAAGCTGCCCATATTTACAAGTTTTGAACCTAAAGAAAATCAATTGGAAACTGATTCGATTATAGAGGATGATTTCTTTGATATGAGTATACCGAATAGAGCTGAGATTTCTAAATATCTCGTCATTCAGTGCAAAGGAGAGCAATCCTCCCTATTTCCCAAAATAGGGCAACTTGACTATCTCCTTATTTCCAATTATAGTTTGACTCAGTCAATAGCTGCTATTCAATCTATTCCCGAAGTGACTATTACTTTCCCTTTACAATCTATGCATATCGGTAAACGATTTGGATATTTTAGAAAACTATTTTATACGAACTGATGTTTAAGCAGGTATGTCTGAGAAAATAATTTTAGGTATAGACCCTGGCACCTTACATCTAGGGTATGGGATCATAGCTGTAAATAAAAATGTGATTTCGACCATCTGTCTAGGTGAGGTGAGATTAAATAAACTTGAGACTCAGCAGTTGAAGCTCTTAAAAATCTATGAAAAGATTAAAGCGCTCATTCTGGAGTACAAACCCGATGAATGCGCTGTAGAATGCCCCTTTTACGGAGAGAATGTGCAGAGTATGCTCAAACTAGGACGAGCGCAGGGTGTGGCAATGGTCGCCGCTCTATCGCTCGGATTGCCTGTAGCAGAATATTATCCTAAAAAAGTAAAGCAGTCTATCACAGGTAATGGCAATGCGAGCAAAGAACAAGTAGCTAAGATGCTCCAAACATTATGCAAAATGGATGTCATGCCGAAATCTCTCGATGCCTCAGATGCGCTTGCAGTAGCAGTATGTCATCATTTCAACTCAGGGCTAGGGGATAGCTCAGGAAAAAAATATTCTGACTGGTCATCCTTTTTGAATGATAACAAAACTAGAATTAAGAAATGAGTTTTGATCATTTTAAGAGTCGTATTCAAACTCAATTTCCTCATGATTGGGAATTATTTTTAGCTAGTTTAGAAAACGAGCCTCATACTTCAATTCGGTATAACCCACGAAAAATGGAGTCTATTTCTCCATCTGATATTCCTTGGGCACGCTTTGGCCATTATCTATCAGAGCGACCATCGTTTACATTTGATCCTGCTTTTCATATTGGGAAATACTATGTACAAGAGTCTAGCTCCATGTTTATCGATTTCGTTTTGGATAGAGTGAAAAAAGAAATTTCCTTAGATAAAGTGCTAGATCTTTGCGCAGCGCCAGGCGGCAAAAGTACAATCATTCTTGACCACCTAGAGGACAATCAATTCTTAGTTGCTAATGAGATGATTCCTCAGCGGAATTCAGTACTTCGTGAGAACCTAACTAAATGGGGCTATCCCAATTTTCTTGTCACTGAAAATAAGCCTGCGGATTTTAAAGCCTTGGCTCATTACTTTGATTGCATACTACTAGACGCTCCATGCTCTGGGGAAGGACTTTTCAGAAAGGATAAAAATGCAAGGAATGAATGGAGTCTAGGTGTAGCGAATATGTGCAGCGAAAGACAATGTGACATTTTTAAATCCGTTTGGTCAAGCCTCAAAGAAGGTGGGATACTAATTTACAGCACTTGCACATACAATCCTGACGAAAATGAAAAACTTTTAGAAAAATTATTCGCTGACGATTTTGAATTTGAAACGATCCCTCTTGATATTCCTGGTGAGTGGAATATAGATGTAGTAAAATCTCAAAATACGATTGGCTATCGATTCCTGCCACATAAAGTGAAAGGGGAAGGTTTTTTTTGCAGTGTTCTTAGAAAAAAAGGAAGTTATAAACAGCAGGAAACGAAATTATCACGAGACCATATCAATCCTTGGCTTGGTCAATATATGTCGCTGGACCAACTAGCCAACTATAGTACCTACAAATTTAAAAACTCCTTATTTCTCTCTCCTAGTCTGCTCCTTGATGAATTAACCATACTCAGTAGAAGTCTATACATAAAGCAAATAGGGATAGAAATAGCTCAATACAAAGGAATGGAGCTAGAACCACAGCAGGGATTGATTTTGCTAGCACATGAAGTCTTAGGGTTTGATAAAATTGAATTGTCCTTAGACGAGACTATTGCGTTTTTATCACATAGTGAATTGACACTTAATTTAGAAAATGGTTATCATTTAGTCATGCATAATCGATTGGCGCTAGGCTGGATCAAAGTAGAAAAATCCAAACTAATGAACTTATACCCACAAGGGTGGAAGATCAGAACTAAAAAACTAAACTGATAAATCTATTCTGTAAACTTTAACAAATCTGCAGCTTCCGCATTAGTAGGATCAAGAAGAATGACCTCGTCTAGCAATATTTTTGCTTTCGCTTTATCGTTATCATTTTTTATAGCCACTTTTGCGAGATACACTTTAGCCTCAATTATTTTCTTTTTATTCTTATCCTCACTTCCAGCCACCATTTCTAAATACTTGGTATAATTCTCTCTCGCTGATGCGGTAGCTTGTTCTGGATCTTGATAGACCTTACATTTACCTTTCATATAATAGGCGTCTGCAGAGTTAGGAGACAACTCTAAAACCTTAGTAAATGTAGCATCTGCCTCTTCGAATTTTTTATTCTTATAGAGTGCTGATCCTAAATTTAAAAAATCCGAAGCAGTAGGCTCGGGTAGTTCCGCAATTTTCTTATAGTATTCCAACTCCTCTGCATACATTTTCATTTTCTTAAATGTCTCAGCTATTGCCTTGATTGCATCCTTATCCGCAGGATTCATATCCACGGCATTCTTCAACGTTTGAGTACCCTTTTCTTTATCTCCTAGTGCTATATAAGCCTTTCCTAAATTTTCATAATCACTAGCTATTATTTTATCTTTTGGCTGGGTCTCTAGAAATTTCTCCAAAAATGTAACAGCTTCTTGATGTTTACCCGTCTCGTAATATGAGTAGCCGATGAGTCTATTGAGGTAATTGTATTTATTATCTCCCTTTATGATTTCGTTAATTAGATTGATTGCTTTTTCATAGTCTTTGGCTAAGAAATGAATGTTAGCTAACATAGCCATATCTTCTGCACTTTTATCCCCGATTTGTATCAATTTCTGCTGATATATTTCCGCCGTATCATAGACTCTATATTTATAATAAGTCTGTGCCAAGTAGTTTAGAGCTAAAAGATTATTTGGATCTAGTTCCAGTGCCTTTTTAAGATTAGGCAGGGCCTCCTTATAGACTTTCATTCTATAATATACTCTACCTATTTTAGCATAAGGCATGGCTGTATTTGGCGCATACTGCTGCGCATACTCATATTGCGTGTTAGCATTACCACCATCCTGTGCACTGAGAAATGCATCTCCCCATACTAATCTATACTCCGTATTGGATTTGGCCATGTCTGAAGCCTTTTTCGCCCAGTTAGACGCTTCTAGCTTGTCTTCCACGCTGGAGTAAGCTATAGCTCTAGAAATAGCTACAAATATTTCGGGATTTTTATTCTTAGTTTCATTAGCAGCCTCAGTAAAAAGCTTAGTGGCTCCTGATACGTTTTTGGCATTGAGCTCTATTAGACCGAGTCCTATTTTTCCATAAGGTTTAGTAGCTATCGAATTGAAGCTAGCTTTGGCTGCGTCCATATTTTCTAGTTTTACCTGAGCTAGACCTTTGTAGAAAATATCCGCTTCTTCTGTCGATTTGCCAAATTCTTTCTCCGCAGATACCCAGCGCTCATCATGGAGGAGTTGAATGCCAACTTTAGATTGGGCTGAAAGATTTGTGACAAGAAGAACTGCTGCTAGGAGTATAAAACTTGAAAAAGATTTGTTCATGGTTTATTTATAATTTGAATATAAGAATGAAGTGGCAAAGTTAAGGTTTATTTATTTTATGATATTTAACCAAATCGTGAAATTATAACTCTGGTCTAGTTTGGATTACTCTCGTCACTACATTAGCAGGCACTAGACCTGCTTTAAGCACTATGCGTTGCCCTACTTCTCCTGTCATGAAGTTTAAAAATCCCCTTCCGAGGCCAGCACCATTTTCCTTTAAGGTGGCTCTCATCAGTCTTCGGAGTGGATACAAATGTGAAGCAATATAGCCAGGATGTGGTGGATAGTAATATTGTGAGTTTACATGGTCTCTAATTTCGACAGGAAAAATGGTCTTAGAAAACGCCAGATTTTCCTCATCTTGATTATCGCTTATCCAGTTCACGCCTATCACTCCTAATGCATTTTTCGTGTTTTGTACATAGTTCATCACCTCTTTATTGGTAGTCTGGGCAAATGCCTGGGTGGTAAGTGCTTTCCCTCTTAACAAACTATCTTGAATATACTCCACTGTACTAGAGGCTGCATTATCAAATACCAAGGTGATTTTACCGCTGCCCCCACCTTGCTTCAATTGAGAAAAGTCCGTTATGGTCCCTGCACATATATTTGCTAATTCTTCTGTGGTTACTCGAAGTCCTTTTCTGCTATTATTCGCTATGATGGCCACGGCATCTTTAGCTATGAAGCTATTCTTTGGCCAATATTCTTTGTGCTTATAAAACGCCTGAAAATAGGAAGTATCTACTTGACTCGCAGTGATAATCATGCGCACACTGTCTACAGCCATGGCTTTCACCACTTCTGCAGCTGGTTTATAAATAATATTAATCTTAGCTTCAGGATAATAGTTTTCAAAAACCATCACTTCGCTATCCAATAATGGCTTGTAGTTTTCATCAGCTACCACAGTGATTCTGCCTGAAGTAGGCGTATCAGATAATTTCTTTTGGTCTCCACATGAGGACAGTATCCATAGAACTAAAGAAATCAATATTAAATTTGGACGCATAGACTATGGATTTGAATCAGTGATCGCATTTTCAGAGGATTTAAATGCTCTATAAACTCTGAATATACCATAAATAAAAAGCAAAGCAGAAAACCCATAGGTCTGCGAATCTGTAAGCTGCGTCACATTTGGATACATAAAAACAACTCCTGCTAAGACTATGAAACAAATCGAAATAAATAATCGAAAAAAGAAAATAAGTTTGGTAGACATTTAATTAGGTTTATATTTTAAAGCGCACTCTAGAAATTCTTTAAAATCTTCGACGGAATTATATCCACTTAGAGGTTTATTTATAATACGGCCAGTTTGTGGATCTATAATAACATATTGTGGCTGAGTAAATTCATGAAAGTTTTTTCCTTGCATTTCGGTCCAAATATCCCCCTCCTTTGTCATCTGCTTTCCTAATGTTTCAGAATACTTCTGTCTATCCGCAGGAAGAGTAGTCTTTTCGTCTACATATAATGAGGAAATAACAAATTTATTTTTCATGACATCATGAATCGTTGGATTAGTCCAAACATTCTCTTCCATTCGTCTGCAATTCACGCATGCCCATCCCGTAAAATCTAAAAGTAGTGGCTTTCCCTCTGCTCGGGCTATGGCTAAGGCTTTTTCGTATTGGTTTTTATGTGTTTCTAGTTCCTCTTTTACACCCATTACGCTATAATCCTTTGGAGGCGGAAATCCTGAGATATAACTCAATTTACCTCCAAAGAAGTCCGTGGATAAATAACCTACAAATAAAAGTGTCAAGAATGCGAGTCCATAGGTAACTTTTGTAGGCTGGATACGGTATCCTGTTTTAAATGCAAATTTTCCTACTAAGTATAAAGCCATAAGAATAAATACAATCATCCATATGATGACAAATGGCTCCCGCTTCAGCAATCCCCAGCGCATAACTAAATCTGCGTTGGATAAGAATTTAAAAGCAAAAGCTAGTTCTACAAATCCGAATACATTCTTTACTATATCTAACCAAGAGCCGGACTTTGGAAGATTTTTAACTAAATTAGGGAATAAAGCGAACAGAGCAAATGGAAGTCCTAACCCCAATCCGAAACCGGCAAATGCTGGAGTTATATACTTGGCATTATTTAAATTTCCTAATACCAATCCTAAAATAGGACCCGTGCATGAGAATGAAACTATGGCAAGTGTGAAAGCCATAAAAAATATACCTATAAAATCCCCCGTATTCGATTTGCTATCTAATTTATTAGCGAGAGCCGATGGCAAGGAAATATCATAGAATCCGAATAAGGAAAAAGCAAAGACAAGGAAAATAGCAAAGAATACAAGGTTTACCCATAGATTGGTAGAAAAATTGCTTAATGCATCTCCGCTAAGCCCTAAATTAAAGGGAAGACTCAAGAGTACATATACTAAAAAGATAGCAAACCCATATAGAATTGCATTTCGTGTGCCCTTCTTTACGTCTCCAGATCCTTTGAGAAAGAAACTCATGGTCATAGGTATCATAGGGAAGGTACATGGGAAAAACAAGGCTGCGAATCCGCCTAGAATTCCTAATCCAAAGGCTGACCAAACACTCAGTTTATCTTCACGTTTATTGCAATCGACCAAAGGCTGACCAAAATCGCCATAACTATCCGTATTCTTTGAAACTTCCACTGATGGTCCAAGCTCTGCAGTCAAAACTGCACTATCTGCCAATTTACTTTCTTCATTAAGTAATGCTTCTATTTCTGCATCACTTAGTCCCTGGGTAGTGTCAGTTTGAGCAAACGATTTGGTCAATGAGACCTCTGGTAAGACAATGGCGAAAACAATTACCGCTAGGACTATAAATATTTTTTTCACAAAATAATGTTTAGTTATATTTAGTTAGACTACTTAAATACTGCGTTAAATTCATAGTCAGTAGGAGGAAGGCAACGCTTAGGGTCGCATATTTGATAGTTGATAGATCCTATTATTGATTTTTGTTTGCCGACTTTAACTTTCTGAACGAAAACCACAGTACCTTCATAGTAGTTCAATTTATTTTTGAATCCTTCTTCTGCCTTGGATATTTTCTTTCCTATTTCTCTTGCTTTTCCATTAACTACTATATCTTTATCCTTAAAAGTAAAGGTTGGTGGTATAAGCATATCGTCTCCAGCGTCTTGAGACCAAATATGCCATGTAGGTGCAAGTGTTGCTTTGAAATAAACTTCTGCGGTGTTGGCACCTGTCTTTTTTGCCACTACTGTCCACTTGATTTGCTGTGCAGTCTTACTAGCCTGAGCCGATAGTGCAAGAGATGATAGAACTAAGGAAATAAATAGGATTAATTTATTCATAAGATGGATTTTAAAATTTAGATAGAATAAAAATAACTTAGTTTGAAATGTATCTTTTTTTAACTATTAACTGAAACTTGTACCGCAGCCACAGGTAGATTTCGCATTAGGATTATTAAAAATAAATCCTCTATTATTAAGCCCTGATTCATAATCTACCTCTAGATTCAATATCATACTAGCTTGGGACATATCTACTATCATGGAGAAGCCATCTAACTGTTCTATAATATCAGAGTCTCTCTTATCATCAAATTCAAAAATGTAGGAAAAGCCCGCACACCCTCCATTTTTAGTACCCAGTCGCAAGAATTTATGAGCGTTCTTAGGCTCATTGGCAATTAAGCGCTTTATCTGTATAATGGCGTTAGGGGTAAATTTTACAATATTGCCTTGCGTATTCACGTTATGATTTATATTTCTACAAAATTAATGATATGACTAGAACGAAATTTCCTTAATTTGCAATTCAAAAATAGATAAAAAAGCATGAGCGACTTCAATTTTTATGAATTATTAAAGCTTATCATTCCTCAAATAGGAATATTGGTTTTGGTATATATGTTTTTAAATCATTGGTTAGAACGAGATAATATATCACAATCTAGGAAACGCAAAGATGAATTTAATAAGTTAATCTTACCGAATCAAATACATGCATTTGAGCGTATGGTCCTATTTATGGAACGAATTTCATTGAGCAGTATTATTCCTAGACTGAATCAACCTAGCCTATCTGCTCAAGAATTTCAATTTCTTTTGACCCAAGAAATCAGCAATGAATATCAACATAATCTATCCCAGCAATTATACATTCCAAATCAAACTTGGACTATGATATGTCTTGCCAAGGATCAGATGATTCAAGAAATCATTCAGACGACGCAATCACTCTCGAACACTGCCACTTCAAAGGACTTAGCAGTAAGACTTCTCAGTGAATCCGCCATTAGTAAAGGGAAGCTCTCCACGAGCTCTGTAATTGAAGCTCTGAAAAAAGACTTATATAAACTAGTTTAACAATGAATCTAAGACTAGTATTTATATATGCCCTGTTTATTCTAACTTCATGCGATACTGCTACTCGCATATCATCAATTGAAAATAAATCGCAAAAAGTTCAGAAAACACAAATTCAGTCCCAGACAGAATTGGATTCCTTCCTTCTGCCTTATAGAGCGCAGCTCGAGAAGACAATGCATGATACCTTAGCGCATTCTCCCCAACAATTAACTAAAAAGAAAATTGAAAGCACATTAGGAAATTGGGTGGCGGATGGTATGCTATGGTTTGCAAATGAAAAGCTCAATGAAAAAGCTGATCTGGCTATCTGCAATTATGGCGGACTGCGCACCAAATCTCTTCCAGCTGGAGCTATTTTATTGAAGCATATCTTTGAATTGATGCCATTTGAAAACGAATTAGTCCTAATTGAAATCGATAGCACCGATTTTAAATCTATTCTAGAACGCATCGCAGAGAAAGAAGGCTGGCCAGTATCTAATGGGTTTCACTTGAGTTTATCTAAAGAAAATAAAATACTATACTGGAATATAAATGGAACTCGTAAAGCAAATTATAAAATTATAGTAAGCGACTACATAGCCACTGGTGGAGATGGCATGAGCATCTTGACACAGAAACCGCACAAAAATATGAATACACTGATCAGAGATGCACTGATATTGTATGCTAAACATCAAAAAAACCTCCATGCACAGTTGGAGGGTAGAATAGTAAAAGAAAAAACAGATGCTAACGAACAAAGTAGAGACTAAGCCTATTATTCAGATAGATCTAGAACAATGGATCCCTAAGGATATATCATTGGCTTCTATAGATATGAAAGAATTTTTATTTAAGGAAATGATACTAAAAGAGGCTGAGTTTCGTGCGCTCATTGAGGACAAAGATTGGTCGGAATATAGAGAAAAGATATGCCTCCTCTTTATATCTAACAAAGCTATTATACCGCAATGGGCCTACCTCATTATAGCCAATAAACTCATGGAAGTAAATAGTCCGTGTATTTTAAAAACTGAAAACTATAAAGAAGATGTCCTACTGCACGTTATCCAAAATAGAGACTATGCCGAATATTCAGGTAAACGACTTTTGATAAAAGGATGTAGCAAAGTGAAGCTTACCCAGCAGCCTTATATTCTATTAATCCAAAAATTGACACCCATAGTCAAGGCCTTGTCTTTTGGGGAATCATGCAGTACCGTGCCCATCTTTAAAAATTAAATTTTAAGATTATGACCTCAAGAAATAAATTTATTTTATATACAGTTATAGGATTACTTCTCTTGGGCAATCTAATTCTTCTCATGAGTGCTAATACAAAAAATGAAAATAGCATCTCATTTCAAATGATCAATTCTGTAGTGAAATATAAAGTTTACGATTTTGCGGGCGAACCAGTGCCAATGGAAGATCCTGAAGTATTTGAACGACTAGATCGAGAACTCTCTAGCAATGTGTATTGGCAGGGAAATACCCTTCAAATTCTAAAATTATCGGAAAAATATTTTCCAATCATAGAGCCTATATTAAAAGAAAATGGTATACCTGATGACTTTAAATACTTAGCTGTAGCAGAAAGTGGACTGAGACATGTCACCTCGCCTTCTGGTGCTGCCAGTACCTGGCAAATCATGAAATCTACTGGTCAGAGCTATGGTCTTCTCATCAATGAAGAACTAGATGAACGCTACCACATTGAAAAATCTACCCTCGTTGCATGTAAATATTTGAATGAAGCCTATCTAAAGTATGGCAATTGGACTCTGGCTGCAGCTTCATACAATATGGGCATGGCTGGTATTCAAGGTAAAATAAATGAACAATTGGAGGACAATTATTATAATCTATGGCTTAATCAAGAAACTTCTCGCTATGTATTTAGAATTATAGCCCTTAAAGAAGTCCTTCAAAATCCTAAAGCCTATGGCTATATCTATCATTTTGGAGTAGATGCCTACCCTCCGCAGAATTCAGAATTGAAGACTATACCACTACCTATCTATGATTTAGCACTCTGGGCTAAAGAAAACAACACCAACTATAAGACCATACGCAATCTAAATCCTTGGATAAGAGGAAATAAAATAACTAGTCTGAAAGCAACAGAAATTCAAATATCTGTGCCTATGAAATAAAAATAATTGGTTTAGAAAAAAAATCTATCTTTGCTCACTTAAAATTTCGGTGCGGTAGCTCAGATGGTAGAGCAATGGACTGAAAATCCATGTGTCGGCGGTTCGATCCCGCCCCACACCACGTAAAATTTTTATAATCCTCAGCTAATACAGTTGGGGATTTTTTATTTTTACCTAAAATTATAATATTATTGATTTGAAAATTCATGATTAACGTTTGTACTCAGAAGAATTCATTATTTCCTCTTTGATCTTTTCCCTAGCCTCTATGTAATTATGAATTCTAATGTCGTTTAAATTATAAAATAGGTCGCAGATAAACGGCAAAAACAAAAGCAGCCGAAGGGTTTTTTCCTCGGCTGCTTGTCTTAAATGATAAATGATTAGCTGATATTATCGAATCAGTGTAATACTTCCTTTTTTAGTTCGTTTCTCTCCATTGAGGTATTCTACTTCGGCAGAGAAACTATAGACTC
>JAURJQ010000026.1 GCA_030832185.1 Chitinophagales bacterium
GTATTATGAATGAAGATTGGAGAATTGAGTTTGGGGGGAATAGGTATTCAGTACAAATAAAAAAGAAACTAATAATTAGTAATAAAAAATAAAGAATTGAAGAAAAAAGATATTTTATTTGGGAAAAATTCTATCATAGAGGCCTTGAAAAATGGGCTCAACATAGATAGCGTATGGATCAGTCAGACTGCCAGAGATGTAGGAGAAATCATGGAACTGGCTAAGCGAATGGAAGTGCCGATTAAGAAAGTCCCGGTGCAGAAGATCGATTATCTCATCTTTCCTTTTTATAAGGCGCACGAAATCTCCCATCAGGGTGTAGTAGCCATTCTCAATGAATACGACTACGCCAAGGTAGATGATATCTATAATATGCTCCTATCCGAAGGTAAGACCCCGTTCTTCGTGCTACTAGACCGCATCACCGATGTAGGTAATTTCGGAGCTATAGCGCGCAGTGCCGTCTGCTTTGATGTCGATGCTATCATCATACCGAATAAAAATAGTGTATCGGTCAATGCACAAGCCAATAAATCGAGTGCGGGTGCGCTATCTCATATCCCTATATGCAGAGTAGATAATGTATGGGATACCATAGACTATCTGATACAATGTGGATTTCAGCTCATAGGTGCTACCGAAAAAGGTGACCTATCCATAGGAAATATAGATTTGAATCTACCCACCCTCTTAGTCCTAGGAAATGAAAATACAGGTATCAGCCTACCTGTGCAGAAAATGCTCAATCATCAAATCAAAATACCTATGAATGTGGAGCGCTTCGACTCACTCAATGTATCCGTAGCTGCTGGTATTTTGTTTCACCAAGCCTATGAAATCAGAAAAGGAAATCAGTGAGGTACGCATAGATAAATACCTCTGGTCTATCCGTATATTTAAATCGAGGAGTATAGCCTCCGAAGCAATAGATGGAGGCAAGGTAAAACTAGACGGAGATAGTGTCAAAAGTTCACGAAAAGTCAAAATCGGCGACAAATACCGCATCAAACGAGAACAGCAAGTCCTAGAGATAGAGGTCATTAAAGTCATAGAAAAGCGCGTATCAGCCTCTCTGGCTCAAGAGTGTTATAAAGAAATTTTCAATAGCCTCTCCGACCTACCTACTATCAAATCTGCCTTCTTCCATTCTACCATAGATAGAGAAAAAGGAAAAGGACGGCCGACTAAGCGCGAGCGCAGGGAGATCGATGAGTTTTTGGATGATGAGACGATTGGATGATGTGATCATGTAAAGATGGGGAGATTTCTACTTTTACCTTTTTACTAAAGACTATCCAGCGGTGAACTAATCTTGTCAACATGCCTATCCGCCACATGGGTATAAATCATAGTTGTCTTGATATCGCGGTGGCCGAGCAGTTCTTTGATAAATAGGGTATCGGTGCCCGCTTCGAGGAGATGTGTGGCGTAGGAATGTCGAAGTCCGTGAATGCCTATTTTTTTGTTGATCTTGGCCTTAAGCATCGCATTTTTGAATACTTGCTGCACTGACCGAATTGTATATTGACCGCCTGTCTGTCCTTCGAAGAGATATTCTTTTGGGTTATATGCTCTATAATAGGCGCGAAGTTCGTCTATAATCGAATGTGGCAGTGGCACATAGCGATCTTTCTTACCTTTGGCATACTGGATATGAACTTTCATTCTTTTCCCATCTATGTCCTTGACTTTGAGACCTACGATTTCACTCACTCTGAGCCCCATACCATACACTAGCTTCAATATCAGTAGGTGCTTCGGATTCTCGGTGAGTTCAAACATCTTTTTTAGGTCTGTTTTACTGAGCACCTTGGGTAGCTGAGATGGTTTTTTAGGACGAGGTACTGCTGAGAATAAGTTTTCTATATGAATGACCTGTTCGTAATAAAACTTGAGCGCATTGACTCGAGAATGGAGCGTGGCTTCTTTTAGTTTTAGTCTTTCGGAACAATACACTAGATAAGATCTAATCTTCTCCACAGGTAGATTCTGTGCAGAATGGTGTTTGAGTATAGATAAAAATTGAAAGAATTCGGAAAGGTAAACTTTCTGGGTATTAGGGCTATATCCTCTGAGGATAAGCTCTTCTCTCATCGTGAGAAATGCCTGAACATTGACAGGATGTATCTTATCCATCAACTTCTCCCCTGCAGCCTCTAATGGCAAGTCCAGAAGCCTGCGGTATTGAGGCATATCAAGTGCATACCATTTTTTATTGGACTGCGACCACTGTACTTTCAATTTCATTCTGAGCTGATTTCTAAGAGACAGTATATTAGGAAATTCAAAGAAAATGACATCTTTGTCTCTATGTGTGCCTAGAGATATTTTATAGTTATTGAGGTTAAAATCATTTTTCATACTATATCCGTTTAAATAAACACAAAATGCGAAAGTATCTAATACAAAAGTAAACACAAAATACGAAAGTGTAGTTAAAATATTAGAATGATATTAAAGAATTCATTATCTTTGTTTTAAAATTAAAAACAAAAAATATATAGAAATTAGCGACTTCGTATATTTAAGAGTTAAAGCCAATTTTTAAAAAAAACTTACCCTTCCAATTAAACCTTTTATAAAAAATATAGTCAAATAAGAGTTAATCATAAAAATAGCACATCATGAAACAATTAAAAAGAACATTCGTGGCAAGTTTTCTCATTCTTGCAGTTTCAATATTTACAATTTCGAGTTGCAGTAAATCTACTGAAGAAAAAAGTGTTGTAACTCCAACACCTGAGACACCAGACTTAACCAAATTGCCTTTTGGTGGCAAACTATCTTACAAAATATTAATTAGAAATCAAGGTAATCCAAACCCAGATTTTCTTTCATTATGGTTGTGTGGACTGCCATCTAATGGTGCTGGTGCAAATAATGCAGCTGACTGGACAAATCCCGATGGGACTTGGGATTATACCAAGAAACCACAAGTTGCAGGAAATGTAATTTGGACATCTGAATTTAAAATTACATTAGATGGTAATGGCAATCGTGTATTAACAGGCAATGGTTTACCAAATCATCCTACTGGAGTTTTTCCTATACAACAAGGTACTATACCATGGAACTATGATAAAAATCCAAATATTATTTCTCCTCAACCTTTAAGTTTTACAATTCCTGCATTACCGCAAGAAGCTGCAACAAAATCTTGCGTAGGATTTGGTCCTGCTGGTTATTCCTTAACTGGTAGTGCAATATACCATGGGGCTTCAACTCTTGGTACAGATGCGGCTGCACACGAAATGTTAGATAGATTTGGAGGACATACAGATGGTACGGAAAGATACCACTATCATTACCCATCAAAAGATTTACAAGACCACATACATCCGCATACTTCTGGTCATTCAGCTCTAATGGGGTATATGCTAGATGGTTTTGGAATTTATGGTCCTTATGGAGAAAATGGAAAGTTATTAAAATCCGCAGATTTAGACGAATGTCATGGTCATAAACATCCTGTAATGTGGGATGGGCAAATGGTTAATATTTACCATTATCATTGGACGTATGATTTTCCATATAATATAGGTGCTTACAAAGGGACACCACAATAATAATCAGATAGCAAAAACCATATGTCTAAATTAAAATTTTTATTCGCATTTTCAATTCTTGCTTTCTTCATCTATTCCTGTTCAAAAGATGAGGAAGGTAATGTAATTTCTAGTGCTACAGGTACACCAAACATTCTTTTGATTATTGCCGATGATTTGGGGAAAGATGCTATAAAAGGCTATCAAGAAGGTAGTATAAAACCAAACACTCCAAATATTGATGCAATTAGAAATAATGGATTACTATTTACTAACTTTTGGGTTAATCCTACCTGCACACCTACCCGATCTTCTATTATTACTGGCAAATATGGCTATCGTACAGGTGTAAAAGGAGTTGGTGATGTGCTAAATTCTTCAGAAACCGTGCTTCAAAAGTATATAAATAATAATACAGGTAATAAATACGCAACAGCAGTAGTTGGTAAATGGCATTTATCTGGAAATAGTACTGGATTTAATCCTGAAACTTTTGGCATTGATTATTACGCAGGATTAATTCGTGGTGCAGTAGATGACTATTATCAATGGCAACTTACAGAAGATGGTGCAACCAGTCAGCAAACAACATACATAACAGAAAAACTTACAGATTTAGCCATTAACTGGGTAAACAACCAAAGTAAACCTTGGTTTCTTTGGCTAGCATACAATGCTCCTCATACCCCATTTCACGTTCCGCCAAGCAATATGCACAATCAAGGAAACTTGCCTGCATACTCTAACGGAATGGATGCAACACCTTATTTTATGGCTTCCATAGAAGCGATGGATTATCAAATTGGACGTTTTTTAGCAAATATTCCTGCTGATGAAAAAGAAAACACAATTATTATTTTTATGGGAGATAATGGCACAACAAACCTTGTAGCTCAAAGTCCATATTTAAGTACAAAAGTAAAAAACACCTTATATCAAGGCGGTATTAACACGCCTTTATTTGTTTCTGGCAAAGGAGTTTCCAGAACTGGAACAGACAATCAGTTATTGACAGGAACTGACCTCTTTGCAACTATTGCCCAAATTGCAGGTGTAAATGTAAATGAGTATCATGACAGTAAAAGTTTTAAATCTTTATTTTCTCAATCTAGCAGTATTCGGAATTATCAGTATTCAGAACTAAAAGACGGAACTAATGAGTTATGGACAATTAGTAATGGTACATACAAATTATTAATTAAAAACACTGGTAATGAAATGTATAATTTGTTAAATGACCCTTATGAAAATAATAATTTACTGAATGGTGCCCTATCCACTACAGAACAGAGTGCAAAAACATTATTAGAAGCCGAACTAAATAACATAAGACAATAAAAACTGGCTATAACAGCAGTTTGGCAATATGGCGGGTTTTGGGCTTAATTTAAAGTTGGTTTTGTACTTGCGAAGACAGTGTTTAACCGAAAGTTTAGGCTTTCTTAATCCGCCACATCGCCAAGCTGCGGGACGTTGGCGGTAATGGTAGCAAGACCTAACTATACTTTAAAGACAAAATGAAAGTAACCTTATAGACATATCTCGAACGTTCTAGTAATAAAACTAAATCAGGAGAAAAATGGCAAAGA
>JAURJQ010000027.1 GCA_030832185.1 Chitinophagales bacterium
ATTGGGAGTAGATTATGAATATAAAAGTTCACAAAAATTATCTAATGGCAGCTATACGCAGGACTATATTACTTTCGGAGCTATGGCTGAGCGATATCTTGATAGATGGATGTTTTTTGGTAATATAGAAAATATTTTTGACTTCAGACAAACGCTTAATGGAAGGATCATATCAGCCCCCAACAATACTCCTCAGTTTACAGAAGTATGGGCCCCTTTAGATGGCTTAGTTATCAATTTTGGTGTCAAACTAAAACTATAGTCATGAAAATAAAAGTAATTAGTATCGGCAAATCTGCTCCAGCATTTATAGCAGAAGGAGTTCAACATTATAATCAAAAGATAAAACATTTCTGTGAATATGAATGGCTAGAATTATTAACTAAGAAAAAAAGCGAGCTGGCAGAGCAATCAAAAAAAATCGATGCAGAAATTATTCTGACTCATCTGCAGAGTTCAGATTTCGTTGTACTTCTTGATGAAAGAGGAAAGACATTTGAATCTAGCTATGACTTTTCGGAGTTTATCAATAAAAAGCAAATCAGTGGAAGGAAACGTATCGTTTTCATCATTGGAGGTTCTTTTGGTTTCGATGAATCCGTTTATCAGCGCGCTAATGAAAAAATTTCATTGGCCTCTATGACTTTCTCTCATCAAATGATACGGCTTATTTTCCTAGAGCAGTTGTATAGAGGATATGCTATTTTAAATCATTTGCCATATCATCATGAATAATGACTCCATACCTTTATTTTTATCTGAATCTTCAAAAATTAGAGAGTATGTGATTTCTATCCAAATTTAAATCATTCCTAAGAGATCTTCTCTATTTATTGTTGTTATATGGGTATTAATAACCATGTAAATTTTAGAGTAATGAGAATTTTTTTTATTCTCTTCGTATATTTCTTTTATGGTAGTTTTCGTCTCATGCAGTAAGGTATAAACGAGTGATAATCCTTTAGGAGGTTTCCCTTCTAAGATAGCTCAGAAAGGATTCACAGCAGCTCCAAGTTCATCTACTAATTCTGGGGGTGAGCAACTTTAATATCACATTGACTGGCTACAATGCTGGCATTTCTGTATACGGCAATACTGCCACTGTAACTAATTTTAAGATGCATCAAACTAAAGATTCGATTAAAGTCATCACAGGAGACGGAGATGGATCATCGTAAATTACAACTCTATATTAGGAGACACCTCATCTTTCGATAATAAAGGCAAAACTAGGAAATTGGCTAGTAAAATTACAGCAGATGATTAGTCAAAAAATATTTAATTTTAAGGTATTAACCTTTATCATGAAAAGGGTAGAAGTCTTTGTAATTTTAATAGTTATAATTTTGAGCAATCTATTCTTTAGTCAAGATGTTTAGCTGACAATAAATGTTTTTACTTTATCTTTTTATTTTATGGAGCATAAGATGCCTAATATCTTGCCAACAAATGTGTCAGATGAAATTCATTTATCACTTTATTTAATTGGGTTTGGTCTAATGGTTTTTTCTAAGGAAAAAATGAAACAAATGATATTAGGAAATCGAAGTATGAGTTATTCACATAGGCTTCATTATAAAATTCACTATTTATCTTATCAACGACTTTATTTATTTACGGCGTTTGTTTTATAGCTATTCTGGGAATTAATTTTCTAATGATTAATTTGGGTATAAATTCAAAATCTCCTAACTTTGCACTGACATGCACATTACCCTTCGAGATTTAGCCTTAATTTTGAATCAGACACTACCTGATAATTCTCCAGCACATGAGTTAGATAAACTTGTAGTGGACAGTCGGCTTATTTTTTATCCGGAGCGCACGTTATTTATAGCTTTGGAAGGTTCGAGAGTGTCTGGCACCTGTTTTATTGACGAATTATACGAACGTGGTGTGCGAGTCTTTCTAGTTCAGAAAAAATATGAAGGACAATGGAGTTATCATAATGCTTACTTTTTTTTTGTAGATGACCCCCTATCTGCTTGGCAAGATATTGTAGCCGTTAAGAGAAGTGAGTATAAGCTACCAGTTATTGGTATTACAGGCTCTAATGGAAAGACCATTATAAAAGAATGGCTATCTCAGTTGTTAACTGCAACGTATTCCATTTGTAAAAGTCCTAAGAGCTATAACTCCCAGATAGGAGTCCCTCTCTCTGTATGGGAACTAAATGATAAGCACGAATTAGCCATATTCGAAGCAGGGATATCTAAGCCAAATGAAATGGCCCTTATTGAGAAAATTATACGACCAGACATTGGTGTTTTGACTAATCTAGGAGATGCCCATCAGCTAAATTTTGAAAATAGGGAAGCCAAATTAAATGAAAAATTGAAGTTATTCTATCACGCAAAACAACTCATTGTTAAGCAAGATCTGATTTTAGAATTCTCTAATGCCTTTAAAGAACTAATTCAAAAAAATCCAGCATTGAAATTGATTCGGTGGGGGATGGACGAAAAGTGTGAGATTAAGGTTAAATTCGATATTGAAAGGAAGTTTATTTATCTTAGCCAAGGCTCCAAGGACTATCGTCTAGTTCTAAAGCATACGGATAATGCTTATGTAGAAAATTTGATTCATTGCGCGGTGACCATTCTTACACTCGGGGAATCATTAGAAAATTATATTCAAAGATTTTCAGATTTATCACAGTTGGAGATGCGCCTTGAACTTATCGAAGGACTTCACGACATGACCTTAATCAATGATACCTATAATGCCGATATAGAATCTCTGGCTATAGCTGTACAATACCTTTTTTCTCAATCTTCTATTGCTAAGAAGTCTATCATTCTCTCTGAAATAGAAGATACGAGCCCAGAAACCATGGAGCTAATAGCCGAAACATTGCATGGCAAAAACTTTAGCCATTTGATTTTTATAGGATCTTCTTATCAAAGTCATAAATACCTTTTTTCGCAGGTCAATGCAGATAATGTATCCTTCTATTCCACTGCAGAGGAGTTCCTTTTGAAGCAGCAGCCAATGGCATTTAGTAGAGAGATATTATTGGTAAAAGGAGCTCGAACATTTCAGCTTGAGAAAATAGTGCAGCAATATCGCAAGAAAACACATACTACCTATCTAAAAGTGCACCTAAATGCCCTTAAGAATAATTTGGCTGTATGCACCAGAAATCTAAATAAGGATACTAAGGTGATGCTCATGCTAAAAGCATCGGGCTATGGTCTAGGCAGCACAGAAGTAGCCAAGCAGCTTGAAAATCAAAAAGTAGATTACTATGCTGTAGCCTATACCGATGAAGGTATAGAGCTTCGAAATGTGGGAATTCAAAAACCTATAATGGTGCTGAACCCAGAGGTGGATGCATTCAGAAAATTGATTGATTATAACCTAGAACCTGAAATATATAGTCTAGGTATTCTTAAAAAATTCATCGACGAACTGGGCAAAGAATCCGAGAAACCAGAGATAAATATTCATCTCAAATTAGAGACTGGGATGCATCGATTAGGAGTCACTAAAACAGAACTGCCTGAGGTTATAGAACTTTTAAAGTCTAATGATTGGATTCATGTGCATTATCTCATGACTCATTTAGCGGCAAGCGATGATATTCTATTAGATACCTTTACAGAGGAGCAGTTCGATAGGTTTCAAAGTTTAGCTCTTCAGGTAGAAAATGCATTAGGTTATAAAATCAAGAAACATGTTCTCAATACTGGCGGTATTATCAGACATACTTCGCATCAATTGGATATGGTTCGCCTTGGGATAGGTTTGTTTGGTTTTGATAGCACAGGTATTCTCCAATCTCAACTGCAAAATGCTATTTCCCTCATCTCCCGTATAGCCCAGATAAAAATTGTTTCTGCTGGTGATACGGTGGGTTATTCTAGAAAAGGTCAGACGTCGCGGGATACTCGCATTGGCGTTATAAATGTAGGCTATGCTGATGGCTATTTTAGAGATTTTGGAAATGGCATAGCACAGGTCTATATCAAAGGACAATTTGCACCAACCATAGGTAATATCTGCATGGATATGATTATGGTCGATATCACAGATTGTAAAAATATAGAAGAAGGCGATGAGGTAGAACTGATAGGCGCACATATCTCCGCTGCTGACCTAGCCGCAAAGGCGAATACTATATCTTATGAAATATTGACCTCTATTTCAAATCGTGTACAGAGGGTTTATTGGGAGGATTAGAAATTTAATGTTTAAAATGAGCCGTTAGTTTGATTAGGTGATCAAGCATTTCTGGTTCAATATCCATTTTTAATATCTCATTTTTTTCATGGTGCGTAATAATACCCCCTACCATATATGCACTATGATATGTTACAATAGGGCCTGGTGCTGAATAGTTATAACCTATACTTTTTGAATAATATGAAAAGTATTCAAAATATTTCTTAGACATATTTAAGAATGCTTCTTCAACTTCCTTTTGGCTATACATTCCGGGTGCTTTGGCTATGATATAATATGAAGATGAATCAAGTTTTAAAATAGTAAATGGTATGTTCCAATATCCGGATTTCTTTTTGGTAAGAGAATTTGTATGCGAGAAAACTTGATTAAAAACTTCGTTAAGACCATTAATAATTTGAGGTTTCTTACCTATTGTAAAAATTGATAGTTTCTTCTCATAATTTCTTACTAGATCTTTGTTGTTGAATAATTGAAAGCTTATCGTGTCGAATACTCCTCCAAATTTCCTATTGGCAATCATATAGTCAAGAGTTAACCCACTTCGCACTATAGAATCGGCATTATAATTTATCTTAACCTTATAACCATTTTGCTCTAGGACTTCTTTTATAAAAAGATCATAATCTTCTATAGTTAGCGGCCGAAAATTAATTATAATATTTTCTTGTCCAAAACCAAATTTGGCAAAAAGCATAATGAAAATTATAGTCTTAGACATGTAAGCTAATATAAAACATCTAATATAAATTAATGGGATAAAAATTTTCGATTTAAAGAAAAAAAATCAAACTGTCTCCCAAACCTTGGTTCCTTCACTACAGTTTTTGCAGATATCTATTTCCTTGCGAGATTTAAGAATTGATTTTCTGAATTGCATATAAGCCTGATTATGCCAGATGGTATCGAGATCATTCTCTAAGAGATTACCCATTTTGTATTTTGCATCTTTGTCAAAGCAACAGGGAAGAAGATAGCCATCCCATGTAGAAACCGCCGAATGCCACAATTTCCAACATTGGTTTTTAAGTTTGTTTTTAATTATCCATTGTCCATGGCTTATTTTTTTATATCTCGAATATTTATCAATAGTAGGAATTAGGTCACTCCCATTTTCAAAGTCATAAATTTGTGCTGTTTTCAAAACTACTTTGTCCACGCCTAATTCGTTGGCTAGATGATAGACTTCTTCAATTTGGTGTTCGTTTGGTTTCACTACCAGCATTTGAAATACGATTTCTGGATTTGATTTATTTAAACGCTTTCTTGCTGCTACCAAATTTTTAGTTCCTTCTATCACTTTTGACAGCGTTCCATCTTTTCGATATTGCTCATAGACATCTTGTGTACTTCCATCTATAGAAATTAAAATACGATCCAGTCCTGCGAGAATAGTCTCTTCACATTTGGCAGGTGTGAGATAGTGAGCGTTTGTACTCGTAATAGTAAAGAGCTTATGTTTCTTAGCCAAGCGAATCATCTCTGTAAAATCTTTGTGTATAAATGGCTCACCTTGGAAATAGAGATAGATAAAAATCAAATGGTCTTTTACTTTTTCTAATATTGTTTCATAATCTTGCAACAATGCGTTGCCTGTGAGACGAGTAAAATTTTTTAAACCACTAGGACATTCAGGACAGGATAAATTACATTTAGTCGTAGGCTCAAAACTCAAAGTGAATGGCCTATGCAATATAATTGGTTTTTTTAGAAATAGAGAGGCATAATAGGAAAAATAGCAGAGGAAAAAATTTCGTAATTTGCGAATATTTAGTACTCGAAGAAATCGTTTAAATTCTCTTAATGAAATCAAAATGCTAAATATAAATTACATTTGACTTTTGAATCCAATAGTGCTTATTAGCTTCCGTTTCTACTTGTATCGTTACGCCAATTTCATCCAAAACTTTCACCATTTCGCCTACCCGTAGTGCTTTAGACTCGCCTTTAAGATTCATATTCTCATATCCTGTAGATTCTATAGAAATAATTGCAAATCCCTTTTCATACCTAAATTGTTCCTGTAAAAAGTACAGGCATAACAGAACAAGTGTAAAGGCAAAGAGATAGTTTTTAAGAAAACCAAACTTCAAATCCCCTTTAAAAAATCGATAGGTATTATAGGCTAAAAGTAGACAAGATAGAATTATGATAAGCAGTTTAAGTGTAAATCCTGATAAAAGAAAACTAACTTTACGAAGGTAGTCGTTGGTAAATAATATTTTATTTTCAGTATCTAGGCCTAGTTTAGCTCTTATAACTTTAATATTAAATTTAACGTCTTCTTGGTTGTAATTTTCGCGTAAGGATTTTTCATAATTCGCTATAGCATGAGCAAAGTTTTTATTTTTAAAATAAGCGTTTCCTAGAAGAGAATAGGCTTGTGCTTTATTACAGTTTTTTGTTTTTAGTTCTTTTTCCCAGAGCACAATAGCTGCAGGATAGTCTGCTTTATTATAGGCATCTATAGCTTTATAAGCATACTGAGCAGGTGTGGATTGAATGGATAAGATGATTAGTAATGAAATTATATATCGCATATCTTTTGATATTTATACCTTAAACTATTTGCTTATCTATATCATTAAGTATATTGAGACTATCGTCATATAGTTCTTGCATGGCCTGAGATCCATAGGCGGTGTAGAGTCCCATTTCACTTCGGTCTATGAGGTTTATCATCTTAGTGATGAGTTCGAAACTTACTCCTTTTTCCCTTAGTTTTTCTGCTATATTAGTTCGACTAAGGTTAGACGTTTCTAGTTTGAATTTGTGGCTCAGATAGTTCCAGTAGGTGCGCGTTAATTCTTGGTAGAATGGCTCCTTCTTATTTTCTTTAAGATATACTTCTGCTTGCTTCATCTGCTGAATGACGCGCTCGGATATTTTCTTGCCAGAGATAAATCGCTCCTCTTTTCGCTCATATTTAGGTAGAAATCCAAGGCCTAATGCCATAAGAAGTGGTAAAACGCCCAGGCCATAAAACGCCGAATTGGGAAGGTCGGAATCCATCGAATAGAGACTAGACTCCCTGATTTTCTGTTTAGCATAGTTAAATTCCCCATATTTTTTCCCTTTTTCTTTGTCCTTTGTTGGCTTTCCTGTGATAGTAAGTGACGTAGATGGGGCAGTTAAAGTTACATATTTTTTCTGCTCTAAATCGAAATAAGAAAACTCTAAACTAGGGGTTGTATAGCTCCCAGGCGCATGAGGTACAGCTACAAAGTTCCATATCTTAGTCCCGGAGATGGTAGGCTGAACATTATAATTCTCTTTGAGAATAGGGTCATAGACCTCTATAGTTTCGTCCCATATGTTTTTTGGTGCTTCTATTAACGGTAAGTTTCCAGACCCTGATAATTCTATGCGATATTTGAGCGCTTCATCGGTTTTCAATTCTTTTTTATCAGCGTAGGCATTAAAAGAAAATTTACCTACACCACCAGTAAAGGAGGCAGGAGCTTCTGCGGGTAGAGGCAAAACTGTTATTTTTTCGGATCCTGAGGAGAAAGAATAAGGGATTTCTTTAAATTCGACACCCATAGTATTCATCGACATACCCATGGACATCATGATAGCCTCCATGAGAGATCCTGGTTGCCTATTGGTAGTCTGCTTCTGTCTCATTACAGGAACTAAAGCTATGGTTTTCATCTTGAGAGGTGTGATTTCTAATGTGCCTGTCTTCGTAGGGTATAGGAGTATCTTCTTAATTTCTACACTTACGAATTCCTTGCCATTAATCACTTCACGTTTCATTTCTAACTTATCTGGCAGCGGTAGGTCTTGATTCCAAAATCCATTAAAGTTTGGCACTTTCTCTGCATCAAATCCTTTACTATTTAATGAGGTATAAATTTTTATACTTGCTTTTACAGGCTCGCCTATATAGACCTTACTCTTGTCTACATGAATTCTCGCAAATATATCCTTTGATAAATTAATTTCCTTTTCATCTTTAAATGCACCATTTAGTGCTGAGGGATTTTGCTGCTGGGCTCTTCCAGCAGGTGGTTGCCCTGCAAATGGATCATTAAAGGCTGCAAATGGATCAAATGGATCTGGTTGACGCTGCTGAGCTTGTCTTGGCAGACTACCGGGTTTTACCACCTCTATTTCTATAGCCTGTGCTTCTATAGCAGTGCCGTCAGATAGCTGAAAGCTCTGCTTGGGCACCTGAAATTTCCCCAATTTTTTACAAGCAAGATATATGGTATAAGAATTGGTCTGTGAGCTAGTCATAGTCCCATTAATATAACTGGTATTCATACTGCGGGATACTTGGGGGCCACCTACAAGCTCAAAGGGCTCAAAACCTTTTCCCATCATTCCTCTTTCATTGTAGTTAGAAAGTGCATACACGACCATGAGTGGCTCGCCTGCCTCTATTTTTTTCGCACTTATTTGAATCTCCATGCCTTTTTGAGAAAAAAGTATAGAACTCAAAAGGAGAAAGTACCCAAGAAATAATTTCTTATCTAGCATTCAAGATAGTTATTTTTATTATTAACAAACAAAAATCACATTATTTTACCATAGCACACAAATTTTTAAAGAATATTAGTGGTTTTTTTCATTTATTTGTGAGAAATATAAATAATTGAATAAGATAGAAATACAAATTGAACTCACTCAATACTTATTTGAGGAATTGAGTGTAGACGATAAAGAGCTAATTTTAGCTAGTAAAAATGCTTTAAAACTCTCTCATTCTCCTTATTCCAAATTTAAAGTAAGCTGTGCCATCAGACTTGATAATGGGCAAATAGTGCTAGGGGCCAATCAAGAAAATGCATCGTACCCCATGTGCCTCTGTGCAGAAGGGACTGCATTGGCAGCAGTAGCATCCCAATACCATGGGCGTACTATAGAAAAAGTTGCGATTCATGTACCCATTGATACACCTGCTTCACCATGTGGCTTTTGCCGACAATCCTTTAAAGAGTATGAGACTCGAATGCACAAAAAATTTGACTATCTGCTAGCAGGTAATACTGATATATATTGTTTTCAGGGTATTGACACCCTCCTTCCTTTGGCCTTTTCTTCCGCTGATTTAAATTCTTAAGCCATTCTATTATTAAGTTTTCCATAAATAGTTGATTTTTACACCATGTTTTATTTTAATAATTGTAGTTTTGCACTTTATTTTAAATTACAACAATGAAAAAAGGAATCGTAAAATTCTTTAATTCTACCAAAGGTTTTGGTTTTATTAAAGATGTTGACTCAAATGAAGAGTATTTCGTACACGTATCTGGTCTTATCCACGAGATACAAGAAAAGGATGAAGTTACTTTTGATGTTCAACAAGGAAAAAAAGGTCTGAATGCTGTAAACGTAAAAAGAGTAGCATAGACTGGATCACAAAATTTTAATAGTATACTGAGTTATATATAAAGTTTTTTGAAATGACCAGCCTTAGGGCTGGTTTTTTTATGCCTATTTTATAAGAGCGCTTTATATAGAATTGGTCTACTTGGGACGGCATCCATTCGGATATTGACTATTTGATTGTGGACGAGATAGAGTCCATCCCTCACATCATCAGGTATATAGATTAGCTCAGTGATAGAACGATGCTTCTCGGTATTTTCAGGATAATTCCAAAATATATGGTGACAAGCTAGTTTGCCCTCATCTACTTCCCTATCTACGCTAGGGGTATCTATCATGACATGTTCATATCCTAGACTTACTATCATACGCATAGCCTCTGGAGTTATATAGGGGGGATTAGTCTCTGTATATTGGCGCTCTTTTTTAGTTTCATCATTAGGCAGAGTTCTCAGCAGCAATCCCTTCGCTTCTTTAGCATAAGACACCATGGGTTCTATATGCTGTGCATCAATGAGCTTATCTCCATTTTCTAGCAGAGTAGGATAAACAGAAATAACTTCGCCTAGATAAAAGTATTCCTGAATGCATTCATTTACATAATAGTCCTCCTTGGCTATATGTCCCACGCATTCCGTGTGCGTACCATTTCCATGCGGATTGCATTGAAAATTCATAAAATTAACTACACCTCCTAGTTTTGTAGATCCTACAAAGTCTCCCATTTTTACTGGCGAGATTCTAAATGGGGGCGCATACCAGGCATTGACCTGTCCGAATCCACTGTGCATTCCGATTGATATATCGATTGGAGAGCTCAGGTCAAATCTTAGTTTATCAACTTCAATTATCATTTCTAGCTATTTAAATTTTATGTAATACCTCCAAAAGTATTCATTGTAAATTATTCTTTCTTAATTATTAAATTAGATTATATTTGCTTCACTAAATCTTATAATTATGTTAAAAAAATTACTTACTTTTATAGCTACAATTACCATTTCGATGGTGGCGATGGCTCAAGATGTAACTGTATCGGGTGTGGTAACCGATGGAAATGGCAATGCAATCCCAGGAGCGCTCGTCATTGAAAAAGGTACTACCAATGCAGTTAAAACTAAAACGGATGGTTCTTACTCAATTATAGTTCCAGCCAAAAGAATTCCTGCTAGTATCATGGTGCGCTCTGTAGGATCTGGTTCTACAGAAACTACCGTTGATGGTTCAGAAACTACAATGACCTATAGCCCATCTATAGGGTCTAATTCAAAGCAATTAAATGAAGTAGTGGTATCTGCTTCGAAAAAATCAGAAAAAATTCTGAATGCGCCTGCTTCAGTTTCTGTTCTGTCAGAAGCTAGAATACAGCAAAATACGGCATTATCTGTAATAGATAATGTGAGAAAAATAGCTGCTGTAGATGCAATGCCTACGGGTCTAGTATCTAACAACGTAGCGGTAAGAGGATTTAACAATATCTTCTCAGGAGCTACGTTATTTTTAGTAGATAATAGAATCGCTAGTGTGCCTTCACTGAGAGTGAATGCGTTTCAGTTAACTCCAACCTCCAATACAGATATTCGTTCAATGGAGCTAGTGAGAGGTCCTGCCTCTGCACTATACGGTCCATTTGCAGCCAATGGTGTCATGGCCGTATATACGAAATCTCCACTGGATATGGAAAATAGAATGGAAGTGACATTAGGACTCACATCTGGCGTAAGAGCTGGAGATGATGATAATGCTGCTTTCGGGTTTAAAGCTAATAACTCCTTAGAGAATTTAGGTATATTAAATCCAGAGATTAGAATAGCTGGAAAATTATCCAAGACATTAGGTATTAAAGTTTCTGGTAATTATATGTCAGCTACTGATTTTGCCTTCTTTGATGCAAGAGAACCAAACGGCAAGACAGTAAGATTTGGAAATCAAGCAGGCGGAACTCCATGGGCTTCGGATGGGTCTGCTCCTACTACCTTCAATAGAGACTTTAGAATTAGAAAATTAGCAGGTGATGCAAGGATTGACTGGAGACCAGCAGTCAATACAGAACTTACTTTTTCTACAGGATATGCAAATAATACAAACATAGAGTTGACTGGATTAGGTGGTGCTCAGGCTGTAGGCTGGACATCTAATTACTTTCAAACTCAATTCAAAAAAGATAGATTCTATGCGCAGTATTTTATCAATATGACGAATTCAGGAAATACCTTTTTAATTCCTCAAAATGCAAATCAGTCTACTTTTACTTATTTGAAAGAAACGTCTAATTTGCAATCTATACAACTGCAACATTCAACTCAGACATCAGACAAAAAACTAAACTTAGTCTATGGCGTGGATCTATTCATGACTAGACCTTCTGGAAACGTCTATGGAAGATTTGAAGGCAGATCTAATATCAATCAATACGGTGGTTATCTTCAAGGAGACTATAAGTTTAACAGCAAGTGGTCATTCACTGGAGCAGCACGTGTAGATTATCAAGATGCTATCGATGAAGTTATGTGGTCGCCTAGAGCCGCCTTAGTATATAAGCCAAAGGAAAATCACACCTTCCGTTTGACCTATAATAGAGCCTTTTCTGCACCTACAGCACTCAATTTCTTCCTAGATATTAATAATGGATTATTGCCGACTGGACAGAATGTGAGAGCCTTTGGAAATGCAACAGGAATTCAGTATAATAGAAGCGCCAATGGTTTACCATTGATAAACACAGCAGCTGGAACTGAAGTGGACTATAATGCATTTATAGCAAGCAATGGCCCTAGAAATAGTGCTATAGCAGCTTTGACACAATCTTTAGCAGGTAAGTTGCCAGCATCAGCTATCCCTTCTACAGTGAGTTTGCTGTTTAATGGTATCAATCCTGATGTTAAATTGAATGACTTAGTCAATGGCACAAGTATGGATGTGAATGCTATTTCTGACAAAGAGTCGGTTAAGAGTACAGTGACTCAAACCTTTGAAGCAGGTTATAAAGGATTTTTAATGGATAAGCTATCTGTTGGTTTTGATCTTTATTACACTAGAATTAGCAATTTCTCTTCTCCATTAACCATGTCTACATTTAACACGCAATTTAATCCTGCTTATTTTGCGAACCCTGCAGTTCAAGCTCAAATGCTAAACAACGTATTAGCAACTCCTATGCCAGCAGCAAGTAGAGCTCAGTTATTAGGTTTATTGACAGGTAAGGCAGCCCCTACCAATGCTGAAATAGTTACAGGATATGCTACCTTGATAGGTCAACTTGGCACATTAGCAGGAGGTGTAATAGCTCCAGACAATTTAGGTACAAATAGGGATATTATTCTTACTTATTTAAATCTAGGTACTGTGGATGTAGCTGGTGCAGATTTGAATTTTAGCTATATGGCCTCTAAGTTATTGAATATTGAAGGTGCATTTTCTTTCGTGAATAAGGATAGGATAGCGCTTCTAGGTGCAGCAGGTGGTTTTGTGAGTTTGAATGCTCCAAAATATAAGTCAGCATTGAGCTTAGATTATAAAATGCCATTTAATAATAACGTATCTGCTAGAGTGGGCTGGAGATGGATGGATCAGTTCGATGCCAATTCAGCTGTTTATGTAGGCAGAGTGAATGCTATGAATATGGTAGATCTTGGATTCTCATGGAGATTAAAGTCTTCGCAGAATACGGTATTCTCGTTTAGTGTAAACAACTTGTTTGATCACCGACACCAGTTCTTCCCATTGACTTCGGCCGTAGGAAGAGTAGCTTTATTTAAAGTAATACATACCTTTGGTGTGAAATAATGAATTGAATAATTCAATAATTGAATCCCCTATCTTCTGAAAGAAGTTAGGGGATTTTTTTATAATAGATTACTATAATTCTCCCAATAGAGCAATAAAACGTCTCCATTTTTCTGTGACTTCTTCTCTAGAGTAGAAGGTTTGATAAGAGGTGAGAAGTTGTTCGGATAGTTTTAAGCATTTTGAATCATCCGAATAAAGATTTAAAATAAGTTCTATCCATTTTTCGCCATTGTTCTCTAGGAGTATGCTCCCGGGCAAATTGTTTATCCCTTCTGCACCTATATAGGTTGAGATTATTGGAAGTCCATGTTGCATAGCTTCGATTATTTTGATGCGAATTCCAGCCCCAGAAAGTAAGGGGACTATCATGCATCTATGGGTATTTAAAAGAGCAGATGTATTATGGAAATTAGTTATTACACATACATTTTCTAGAGCAGACTCGAACTGTCCCTTCCCAGCTATGGTCAGGGGGATATGAGATATAGAAGGATAAATTTCTTTCAGGAACCAATTTAGCCCCTCTCTATTTGGCTCCCAATCTAGACTCCCTACAAATAATAGTCCTTTTCGTTTTTCAGTATATGTTTCTATTGGCGCTGGAGGCAATGATAGGAAAATAGATGCTAGCAAATGTTTAGAATAAATCGGCTCGAAAAAAATCTTTTCCTCATTTGAAAGGGTCACGATGGCCGTCATATTCCAAAGATACGTCATCTCATATTTTTTTAGGGCTGTGGCCGTTCGCCGTTGAATATTTCTCTTTATTGGATGACGGTTCTGGTGGGCCAAATTCGCCCAAATTTTATGCTCTAGATTATGCACGCGATAGAGTTTTTTTAGGACTACATCTTTTAAATACTGTGTCATAGCCAAGCCTTGATAGATAATAAGATCTATGTTTACCTTATGGATATATTCTTTTAGTTTACACTCAATGCTAATAGAATAGAAGCGGGCTATCTGCAGCGGATGGCTGCTCATGAGTGAGTGAGTATAGGACCTAAGGCTATCTGGATGATGGTCAAAAGCCTTAAATCCATCCCATTCTTGAATCTCAGAATAGTTAGTGGTATCTACCCAGTGTTTCTTTGTATTTAGACAAAAAAAGAAGACCTGATGTCCTAGCTCTCTTAGCAATCTCGCATCGTTCATAATGACCAAGCTCTCGCCATCTGTAGCAGGATAAGGCACTTTCTTGCATAATAGTAGAATCTTCAAGGTCAGAGGTAAATTATACACAAAGATAAAAAACTTAATTCTAGTATCCTAGTAGTATTGTAAATCGTTGAAAACCATAAACAATTCTTTTGATACTAAAAAATCAACTGGGAAATAAAAAATTCTAATTATCTTTGCAGTCCAATTTTTTTAAGAAAAAGATTATGAGTAATATATTAGCAGAAGTAAAGGAAATATTGATACCTAAGAAAGAAAATCCTGATTTTAACATAGGAGATAACGTAAGTGTACACTATAAAATCATCGAGGGAAATAAAGAGCGAATCCAGATATATAGAGGAGATGTAATCTATAGAACGGGAACAGGTCTTACGCAGTCTTTTTGTGTTAGAAAACTAAGTAATGGTGTAGGTGTGGAGAGAGTGTTTCCATTGAATTCTCCAATGATTGAAAAGATAGAATTAAATAAGTCCGGTAGAGTGAGAAGAGCTAAGATTTATTACATTAGAGAGCTCAAAGGAAAAGCAATGAGAATAAAGGAGAAGAGATCAGCATAAGAAATAGCCTTCAAACTGTTTTTAAGTTTGATTAAAAAAAAGCACATTCGAAAGAATGTGCTTTTTTTATGATTATAAGTACTACGGTCTCATTAAAATTCTAAAACATCGTATCAAATAGACTTTGCCCTTCTTCTTTCTTCTCTGGCTCAGATTTTTTCTTCTCGTCAGGACTTTCGTCGGGCTTGGCTCTCGGGCTGTCTGGAGCGTCTTCTTCTAGACTCTCTTCGCCCTCTTTTTTCTCACCTTCTGTACTAGCTTTCTCACTTTGCGTTTCCTCTGCAGGCGTTTCCACAGCTTTTTCTTCGCTTGGACTTTCCTTAGGAGCACCCTCTAGATTAGGCGCTTTTTTATTTTCATTAGAAAATTCTTCCAATTGTACACCTTTTTCTGTAGTGGCTTTTTTAAGAGCTTCTTTCTGATCTTCTAGAGCTTTGAGTTCAGCTTCTAGAGCTTTGAGTTCAGCTTCTTCTGCACTCAGTTGTTTTTTTTCTTGTTCTTCTAGCTCTTCTAGCTCAGGAGACTTATCATTTATTATCTCTAATCCATTTAATTCTTTTTCCGATGGTTTTTCTTTATCTGGGTTGGGTGCGATTCTCTTATCTTCTTCATTGTATTTGCCACCTTTACCCATACGTTTTACAAAAGACTCAACTTCATAGGCCCCCGCTTGCTTATATATATAATATTCAGAAGCAGATTTGCGAACAGTTCTCTTTCTAGGATCTATCTGATTGATTGTCCCATTGACAAATTCATTGGAGGTTAAAATTCCGAGTTCACCATCTGAATAACTTATGTAAAGCCATTCTCTATTTTTTGATTTGATATAAAGAGTGAAGTAGTCAAAAATTTCTCCATAACCTATCTCTAAGTGACCTTGACTCAATTTATTGATAGGCATGCCACCAAACATGGAGATTCCTAGTTCAGGTTTAGAACGGAAGACATTGTCTGCCTTATCATAATCCATTATGAGGTCCGTAAATAGTATATTGAATGGGGTATATTTAGGCCCATTCTGTATGCCTATTCCCTTGTCCACGTCTGCCAAAAAATTGATATAATCCTTTGGATGGCATAGCTCATTGAAGGCATACCTCGTTTCTTTTTTTACATAGGATATATCTTTATTGGTCTCAAACTCTGTGACTATAAAATTACTTAGAGCATTCATCACTTTAGGATCTATGGTAATATTCATTCCTGCTCCACCCATAAATTTATAGGAATAGGCATTCATATCATTCTGCATCATACCAGCCATAATAAAAGGAATACCTCCGATACGCAAGGCGGGATTAATTTTTCCTTCGGCATTGATAGTGCCTTCGGAATCGGAATAGTCTAGTTTGGTGCCAGTAGATGCGCCAGAGAGTATACGAGTGGAATCTCCAAAATAGTAATGATTGTCTAGTGGCAAATGTTTGATAACGCCTCGTCCATCTAATGCGATGTTATCGGACTCGCCTTT
The DNA here is from genome assembly GCA_030832185.1 of Chitinophagales bacterium. Taxonomy (GTDB): domain Bacteria; phylum Bacteroidota; class Bacteroidia; order Chitinophagales; family JADJOU01; genus CHPMRC01. Next base: position 16,525 of record JAURJQ010000027.1, read on the forward strand.
CAGTGGGGCTAGCAGTCCTGTATACCAGCCAGTATGATTTTCTCTATCTATAAAGAAGCCAGTATGAAGTTCTTTTTCATTCTCTGCTTTCAGCTCTTTTTTATGCATGGAGAGTTCTGATACATTGATCTCATTGTCTACTGTAAACCATGGAGATTTATAACTCGGATTGGTAAATTCTATTCGCTGCATTCCCGAAAAATGAGGATATTTTTTATTTAAAAATATATGGACATTACCATGAAATTCTGTATTTCGATAGATTTTAAGGTTCTGAGATTTCTCTACCTTGCCTGTACCTTCAATAGTATAGGTATATTTTTTTGTTTTTGATTTTTTTTCAATTGGCAGTTCTTTTTTATCTACTTTGATAGAGTGTAGGCGAATAGGATAATCTTGATTATTGACTTTTAGAGTATATTCACCATATCCTAGTACATCGTTTTTACCATTGATATCAAGGGTTGCTTTTTCTATCACATGATACATATTGGCCGTATCACCTTCTATCGTCGCATTTTTTAGCGTTTCCATTTTAGCCTCAGGAAAAATATTCACCTTGCCACCATCGGGTATGATACGTGAATCAGCGATGAGGATTTCTTCCACGCCTTCCATTTTTATAATTGAGCTTACCATATTGTATTCTGCTTTTTTACAATAGAAAGTGAGGCTATCTTGCATAGGATGGGTAGAGGTAAATCGCGAACCCATTGTTCCTTCCTTAGCACTAAAAGCCAATATCTTTTTATTGATATCCCATCGAAATTCATTGATCTCACCCTTGTATTGATTATAAGCAAAATTGGTAGAAATATCTTTTTCATTCGATTTGAAGTCTCCGATTTTCGTTTCAAAGTTCATAAAGCAGCTTACATTAGGAGTTTTAAAGGTCAATTTATTTCCTAAACCTTTAATCTCCATTGAAGAGGTATCTGCCTTCATGGTTGTAGATTTAAATCGCATTTGATTCGAGGTGATTTTCGCCTCTTCAAAATCTAAGAATCCGTCTCCCGACAGCCCATTATTTTCTAAAATGAGCAGTCCATGCATTTTAGTCCCCTGATTAAACATGTTAAAAGGATTATTTTTAGTAGAAGCTAGTAACATTGTATCGGAGTATGGCCTCCATTCTACCAGAGCACTATTTGCAGATAACTGGGGGTATTCAATGAGCCCTTTTTGCTCCTTCATTACTACTGTTTTAGCAAGAAGATTGGTCTGATCTGGAAAATATAAAATACTATCTGAGCCTAAAGTTGCCGTCATATAAGATAATTCGCCTTTTCCGACTAGTCCCGAATTACTTAAATTAATAGACCCCATGAAATTCCCTTTCCCTTTATAGTTTTTATATCCGGCTGCGGGGGTTTGGCTGCTAAACCCTAGAGATAAGTCCTTCTGAATTGTCAGTTTTTCTTTAAATATTGGAAAGATATCAGCAGAGTTTAACTCTCCATCATAGAAAAGGGCACTGGGTTCGAAATGCAGCAAAGAATCTTTTTTAAAAGGAAAAACTTTAAAAAAGAAGTTTTCTCGCTTATATCTGCCCCGATAAATATTAGGATTATCATAGTATACGAATGAATTAGCGTAAGTAGTCATTTTAGGATACATACGTGCGCTTTGCATTCCGGATTTATTGAATTTACCATTGATATAGATTTGAGCTTTGACCTGTTCTAATGTAGATTTCAAAGGCTGCAATAATTCCTCGCCACTCGCCTTATCTTTTTTCTCTGGTATATTGATTTTCATCTTATCTATGCTATCAGATTTTATAGTGAAGCTATCATAGCTAAATTTATAGTCGCTCCCGTATAGATCTAATCTGCCCGCCAAAACTTTTCCGTCAAATTTTAGTTGTCTATTCTTGCCAACTTCTGTATTCGAACTTTTATACGGATAGGCGTGCGCATAGGAAGAGTCGTTGAAGGGAATATGGGCTACTCTATTCACGCTTATTTTATTGGTGCTTAAAGAGAATTTGCCAATACTTTTATCTCCATATCCTTTAAAGCGCAGGAGATCATAATCTATTTGTTTTTGATAAGCTTTTTGATAGAAGTTTACTTTATTTTTATTTATAGTAATTGTTTGGTCTGTACTACTATAGTTCAGAAATCCGTCTTTCTCCAATGCAAATACAGCAGGTAAAACACTAGAGCTAGAAAACGAAGGCCCATAAGCAGCTACTAGATTATCCAAAGGAATGGGATAGCTGCCATCTTTGCTCAGTTTTACGAGAATGGATAGTGGATTTAAATCAGTCGAGGCTGTGCGCGCTTGGTTATATGTCTCTTGGTCAAAATTATTTTCAGAAATAAATTTAGATGCATTTTTCCCTCTTCCTACGAGCATGCTGAGGTTCATTTCATCTTCCGTTATTTTCCATGTGATCATTTCTGCATCGAATGCCATATTATGGAAACTGCTTAAATATCTTGCCTTCCCAGATCCATACTCTTCCCCTAGAATTAGTATTTGATTATTTTGTACTTCATATTTCAACGAAGCATAAGGGTGAGTGACAGAATCTTTACCGGCAAATATTTTTATCCGAGACTTGTCCATTCGAATGAATTGACCCCTCTTAAAAATACAGCTCAATCCTTCCGCTTCTAATAATTTTTTTGTATTGGCTAGATTGAAAATGGCGACCTTCACCGCAGATCCATCCTCCGAACCTACCACTACATCTGGCCCTTTCATCACAAATCCCCCACTCATCCGCAGGTTAGCTGCTATTTTATTATCGAAAGAATAGTTTTTATTATAAGATGTAAACTGAGGATAACGCACGGTGGTGAAGTCTTGCTCTTTCGTGATTTTATCTACGAGCTTTCCTAGGATAGGTTTAGGGAAATATTCGGGATAGGTTAGCATGACAGAATCTATTGTATATTCTGGCTTGGACATATCTATTTTATATCGACCAAAACTGGCACTGACCTCAGAAGCAGCAAATCCTACTCTTTGCCAGTTTATTACCCCCATATTTCCTGTCCATACTTTTTCCATGATATTATACTCACCGCTCGTATTGAATATGTAAACTGTGTCAGTTTTAAAAAATCCTTGTATATTAGTCAATGGCACCTTGACTATAAAGTTGCCTTTGTCATAGGCGAAGCTCAGGTCTTTGGTCTCGATTCGATAAGTCTTAGACTTCTCCGCCACCAAGGCATTCTGGCTAAAGAGGTCATTGGAAAAATCCATGAAAATTTTAAAATCTCTATTGTTTCCTTTTTTTGCATTTTCCAATATTCCTTTGACGAATAGGTACCAGCGGTCTTGAAAATTTTCGTCAAAACCGGAATTGGTCGCGCTGAGACAGCCAGAGATAAATTCTTTATACATCGGATAGACATTCATCTTTCTCTCATGCATCACATTGAGAATATCGCACATTTTAGTGAGCTGATAGTCGTTTATTTTTTTGGATTTAAACTCTTTTTCAAGTTTTTTGTGGAGCTCTTCTAATTCGTCATGCTGATTTTCTTTAAAGAGCACGCCCAGCTGTTTCATAAAATTTTCTGGCTGTGGATCGAAGTATTTATCTTGAGAGAAAAGTGAAAAGTGAAAAGTTAAAAGTAGGAGATACAAAACTCGCTTACATATCACATCCACAGACCACTCCCGACAGCTATCGGGACTTTCTACTTTCATCTTTCTACTTTCTACTTTCATCTTTTTAATTTAAACTTTTCACTAAATGCAGACATGCCCAATTATTCAACTCCGCAGATTCCACAAGATCAAATCCATGCGATTTATAACTCGCTTCTATATCTTGGATATCTTTCGAATAAAATCCGCTTAATAATAAATGTGAATTTTTCTGACTGTACCGGCTTAGCTTAAACGCACTATCTAGCAATATATTTTTGGTGATGTTCGCTATGATGATATCAAATCTGTCTTCTGGAAGCAGAAAGTTAGCAGCTTCACACTCATCTATAGTACCTAAAAAGAAGCCAAGGTGAGTACACTGATTGATTTGACTATTCTCTATCGAGTTATGATAAGCCCATTCTTCATTATCATTTCCTATCGCACTGGCTGCGCCCATTTTTTCTGCCATGATAGCTAGTATGCCGGTGCCGCTGCCGTAGTCCCAAACCTTTTTTTCCTTAAAGTCTAGTTTCTGCATCATCTCCATCATCTGCTTGGTGGTCTCATGATGCCCTGTGCCGAAGCTCATTTTAGGATCGATGATGATTTCGTTCTGAACCGGCAATGGTGCATGAAAGGATGCTCGGACTCCCCATAAATTATCTAGAATGATGATAGGCTGAAAGGACTTTTCATACGTTTCATTCCAGTTGATGTCCGCCTCGTCTTCAATGTCCCATTTTACACACAGGTTGAGTTCATTGACGATTTCATTTAATTTATCTTTAGATTGCAGACGACTATCATAGGAAAAAATCAATTGCTTTTCTTCCTGTACCACCGATTCAAAATTGCTCTGAAAATTCAATACAGCTATGACATTTTCTTGGTTTTCTTCCCCTTCGATAGGCAGCACCAATTTATAATATTTAGACATAAAGCAAATATAGCGAAATGGGTCGATTGAGGGAAATGGGTTTTCCACGTTACGTAGGAACACACCTTAAGGCGTGTTCTTTCTTTTCAATCTCCCTAACCTTTTCTATCAAACATGCCTTTTCCGCTGTGGGATTGGTTTCGGAGATGTGATTGTTTAATCTTATGATATCCGTTTTGGTTTGTTTAGAATGAATAATGCTGTGAAGTAGCTTGAAAAAGTTTTTATAAATTTGGAATTGATAAGCTTTGGATTTATGTCGAAGGAGAAAAATTTTTGCTTTATAGATTCTGCTATCCGCAGGTTCCTCATGATATAATTTTTCATTTTATTATTTAGCGACAATATATCTTCTCATAAAGAACTTTTGCTAATTCTTGATAAATTTTGTCTTTTTTGAATGGAAGAAAAACTAATATGACAAGGATTTTAAATATGTGAGCTAAGTCACATTGAAGATAGATTTATCTAAAATGAGAATTTTTTTTCCAGACAACAGAATAATGTTTTCACTTTGCAATGCATAAAGTTGACGCGTAATGGATTCTCTTGTGGCGCCTGCTATATCGGCTATATCTTGTCTTTTGATCTCTGCATTGATCGTATTCTTGTCATTTTTATATCCATAGGTCTCTATAAGGTTTTTTAGAGCTTTAATCACCCGAGTGCGAACAGAATCCTGAGCTAACTGGATCATGCTGCTTTCTGCTTCCCTTAGCTCTTTGGCTAGTAGTTTGGCCACAGACCATACAATATTTGGATTTTTTTTAGTCAATTCTTCGAGTGCATTGCGCGGTATGAAACAAACATGTACATTCTCTAGAGCCATTGCCGAACCACTGAATTTTTCCTCGGCAAACAGCGCTCTATGTCCCAGATTCTGACCTGTATGGACTAAATGGGTGATTTGCTCCTTCCCATCAGCGCCTATTTTGAAAACCTTGATTTTACCTGCACGCAGACAATAGATGCCTTTAGGATCTTCTCCTTCGTGAAAAAGATAGTCTCCCTTTTCATAGAATTTGCATACTTTAAATTCATTGAGTGAGGCCAATTCACTCTGTTCCATACCTGCGAAAATGGACTCAGAAAGAACGGAACAATTTTGACAATTGAAATGTTGTATTTTCATATACTATTTACCAACTACCACCAGCTCCGCCACCGCCGAAGCTGCCACCGCCGAAGCTGCCACCTGAGGAACCGCCTCCCCATGAGGAACCACCGCCTCCCCAGCTGCCGCCTGAGCCCCAGAATCCTCCGCCATTATAGCCTCTGCCTGAGAAGGTTTCACCATAATTCACCGAGTTTGATATTTTTCCAAATAGCCAGGAGAGGAATAAGATAATAAGCAGGATGATAATGATACCGAAAATCGAGATTTCAGCTCCTGCTGAAGATTTCTCGTCTTTCACAAAACTGCCGCTAAGTCTATTCATCATCTGAAGAATACCCAGTCGCACGCCATTATAAAAATTGCCTGATTTGAATTCAGGCAAAATATAGTTGTCTCGGATTCTACCAAGGAAGACATCGGTTAGCTTTTCTTCTGTGCCGCGCCCCGAGGCTATATACATTTTGCGATCATTTGGTGCTACCATGAAAAGCACGCCATTATCTTTGTCTGCCTGGCCTATACCCCACTTTTCTCCTAGCTCTGTAGAATATTGGGCGGCATCCATGCCCTCTAATGAAGGGATAGTCACCACTACTATTTGAGTAGATGTACTGTCAAAATAGTCTATGAGCATTTGCTCCATTTCGGAGCGCTCATAATCTTTGAAAATATTAGCTAAGTCATTGACATAAATAGCAGGTTCTGGTCTAGTAGGATAGGTCTGTGAATAGATACCCGATAGACAAAGCCATGCAAGAATCGTAAATAGAAGGCGCAACTTAAATTTTCCCATAGCTTATTTCATTACTCAATTCATTGTCGGGGATTCTCTTTTCTGGAAAATGCTCTTTGAGTTTTTCACCTACAGCTTTTACTCCATTCAATACGCCAGAGTATATAGAATCAGTTGCAAATTTCGATTTCATATCATTTATAATATACTCCCAGTAATCATTTCCTACTATAGAGTGTATCCCTTGGTCTCCTATGATAGCCAGCTTGTGGTCTTCAGTAGCTATATAGATGAGAATTCCCGTTTTATGTTCTGTGCGGTACATTTCTAATTTATTAAAAATCTCTACCGCTCTGTCGATGGGAGAGTCTGGACATAAATCTTCTATATGCAGGCGGAGTTCGCCTACAGTGGATGATTCTATGTCACTAATGACTTTTACAATAGTATCAGACTCTTGGTCGGTAAAAAAATTGCTCATGAGCGTCGTTGAGTTCTCAGATTATTTTTTTTCTGTACCGAAATCTACCTTGGGTGCCGCAGCAGCAGCTGCATCTGCCTGAAATGGAGTGCGAGGGGTAAACCCAAACCAGCCAGCATAGATATTTTGAGGAATAGACTTAATTAAGGTATTGTATTCAGCTACTACCTCGTTAAATCTATTTCTTTCTGTATTGATTCTATTTTCAGTGCCTTCTAGCTGATCTCTTAGCTCCCTAAATCCTTGATTAGCTTGTAGATTTGGATAATTCTCCGAAATAGAAATCAATCGTCCTAATGCTGCGCCTAATTGGCCTTGAGCTTGCTGCCACTGCATCATTTGCTCTGGCGTAGCTTTAGATACATCTAATTTCATTTGAGTAGCACTAGCTCTAGCTTCTACTACTTTTGTTAACGTTTCTTGTTCGAAATTTGCCTCCCCTTTTACAGTCGATACTAGGTTTGGAATTAAATCTAATCTGCGTTGATAAGCTGATTGCACATTGGCCCATTGCTTGTCTACGCCTTCGCGTTTAGCTACCATATCGTTATAGCCACATGAGGTCATTAGCATTTGAAACGTTGCTGCTAAAATTAAAAAGAGAGTCGATTTTTTCATTCTTAAATTCTTAAAGGTTTAAAGTATTATTAAAACCAAAATTAATGGTTTTAGTTCTTATTATGGTTATATATTAAAAATTGGCGTCAAGTTCTCCTGGCTTGAAAGGTCGATTAAACTGTATCGATTTGACGCTAGCTTCACCGAATACACTTGTGAATTCACTAGCATAATAATATCCTTCTGGCGATCGAACTATTTTTTTGAAAACTACTTCGTCTTTTTTCTCTTCACCATTTGAATAATATATCGTGACAATTTTTGATAGGTTCATAGAAAGCATATTGAAATAGAAGATATGCTTCATATCATTAAAGCCTAGCATCTGTATATATTTCTTTTCGGCAGGATTCTGCTCGATTGCGGCAGGTGGATCCATACTGGTGGCAACTGCCGCAGACATCACAACTCCTCCTCCCAAGTCATGCTCAGATTGTATCTCTTGAATAGAAAATTCTTCTTTAAGGTTTAGAAACGGATATAAATTAATCCAAATTTTTTTCCTAAAATGAACTTCAGAACTTGCTTGAGCAAACTCTTTTTGTTTTCCATTGGCGCTCACTAATTTGTATACACTTGCATCTAAGTATTCGATAGAATTTCCTTTGGGCTCTTTCATTTCTAGTTTGTAGGCCATATTTTCCATGAGCCAGAGGGTAGCAGGAAATTTTCCATCAGGCGTGTTTATCTCTAATTCCATTTTGACAGTAAAAACTGGTTTCAGTTTTTTTTCTTCATATAGCTTGAATCGGTACTTCGAAATCATTTGCTGAGCATCTTGAGCCTGAGCATAAAGCCATGTAAGGGATAATAAAGTTAAGATCAATTTAGGGTAATTCATTTTTTAGTAGAATAGTTTGGTGATATATAGACAAAATTAATCGAAATAAGTTACATAATAGAGTAAAAGTATTCCTATAATTTTAGAAATGGGTAAATTTTCAGCTGTCTATTCAATATAACTCACCACTATGTGGTGGTCTGAAAGAGCGTTTTCTATCTTCTCATAAGCATTCACGCTAAGATTAGCTGAGCTGAATATATAATCTATCCTATAAATAGGCAATCCTATAGAAATCGTATTCGAGAGACCAAGCCCTTTTTTACGAAAAGCATCTTGATAATGCTGAGATATGACATGATATGCATGAGAGGCGGGAATATCATTTAAATCACAACACAAAATAACGTTTGTCGAAGTAGTTGACTTGTTCAATAATAATTCTAGTTGTTGCCCCCTGCTTTTATAAGCCGTTAGTATTTTATATATAACACGCCATGACTTTAATTTATCTAGTATACTCCATTCTTTTTTTACCCCTTCTATATAGGCCAGGTCTTCATAGTTCAGGTGTATGGATTGCAGGTGGGCATTATATATTGTGTAAATTTGACCATTATGACTTAACTGAGCAGATACACATTGGTTGGTAGAAGATTTCTTTTCATTTAATTTCAAAGATTTACCTTTTTGAAGAGGAGTTTTAGAAAATATGGCTAAGCCCCACTGACCTCCAGCTTTTTGACTGTAGGAAGGAAAAAAGCTACAGTATTTATATCCTAGTTTTTTTAAGGCAGTTAAATTATCATGCTGGTTTTTATTGGTATAAAACTCCTGGAGACACATCACATCTGGATCTATAGAATCTATCAGTCTAAACATATTCTGTCGTGTTTCCTCATTTTTTGTCCAGTTATATAGGTCAAAATTCTTAACATTCCATGACATGATTTTTAACCCTTCTTTTTTTTGATTAAAGTTGAGCGCTACACTTCCAGTTATAAACTTAAATGATAAGCCAACTAGAAGAAGTGCAGCAAGTGCTATCCATTTATTTCTTTTCAGATAGATAATCCCTATAATGAATGTAGCGAGTAATAAGGGTATAAAGCCCAGTCCAAAAGGAGCAAAGAGAATAGTTGTTTGAGGGGATACAATATGTGCTGCTATGCTAAAACTGAATCCAGTAAATAGAATAAAAAGTAAAGCGTTTTTTATATTTTTAAAAAAACTGTATATTGCTCCCCACATGGTCGTTAGTAAAATTTTCGTTTGTCTTTATTAAAATATTTGGTTAGCAAATACCCGGTAAGAATTCCTCCTAGGTGAGCGAAGTGAGCCACATTATCGCCTTGAAAACTTGCCACACCTAAAACTGTACTTATAACTGCAGCTCCTATCAATAAATATTTTGCTTTAATGGGAAAGGGGATGAAAAATACAAAGAATTCAGAATTAGGGAAAAGCAAAGCGACAGCCGCAAAAATTCCAAATACAGCCCCAGAAGCTCCAACACCAGAGGTGCCGACAATATGTCCTACGCTTGCGAGTTCTTCTTCTCTGGGCACGAAATGCCCTAGTTCACTATAGACCATAATTGCCTGAATGAGCATATAAAAAAGACCTGCACACAAACCACAAATTAGATAGAAATTCAATACGCGTTTCGATCCCCAAAACCTCTCTAAAAGGCTACCTATAGAAAACAAAGAAATCATGTTAAATGCTATATGGGCCAAACTGGCATGCATAAAGAAATGTGTAAAAAATTGATACGGATGGAAATTCTGATGGCTGAAATAATAGAGAGCTAATTTCTCCTTAAGACTAAAGTCTATAATAGGAAATACAAAAGGCAGAAGATAATCTGCCATAAACATGATAACATTTAAAATGATTAAGTTTTTTACCGCAGGGGTTATATTATTCATGAAAATATTTTTCTATATCCTGATAAGGAAGTGTGTAAAAAATAGGTTTACCGCCAGGGGTAGTCTGATAATTTTCTCTCTGGAAAATATTCTGAGATAGATAGCCGACCTCCTCTTCTGACAAAGTTTGGCTGCGCTTTACACTCGATATTTTGCATATAGATATTAGAATTGCTTCTTTTTTGGAGTTGTTAGCTTTAAAGTTGTTTTTAAAATTCTCTACTAACTCTATTAATAGTTCCTTTTCATTTCCACCGGGTAAATCCGCAGGAATACCTTGTATAGCAAATACTTGATTTCCCATAGGACTAATATCGAATCCGAGATGCAGGAGATCATTCATAATTTCTTCTAACACGAAACTATCCTGAATAGAAAAATCAATACAGATAGGAAAGAGAAGTCGCTGGCTAGCTATTTTTTCTTTTAAAGAAAGCTTGAGCATTTCATCATATAAAATTCGCTCATGAGCGCGGCGCTGGTCTAGTAATAGCAATCCTATATTTGAAGGGAGAATTATATACTTGTTTAGAATTTGTGTGGGCTTGCCTACTATTTCTATGGGTGCACGCTCAAACCCAAGGTTTGTAGGTAGGGGTGCATTTCTATTTACGTCTTTAATTTCACCTGTATAGTATTCATCCTGAAGTGATTGGGAAAAGATAGCTTCCCAGTTCTTTTCATTTTGCTTGCCAAAAGTTAAGCCCACGCGGCCATTACTCGCAGAGCTTGTATTGGTTATTTCTATTTCATTTTTTAAGGTATTGGGTCTAGCTACGGCATCCATATTGTGAAATACGCTATCAATACTAAAATCTATAGAAGGTGCGAGATTGAACTGCATGAGCGATCGTCGAATGGTAGCATTGATAAAGCCATAAACCAGTTGCTCATCTTCAAATTTGATTTCCTGCTTCGTAGGATGCACATTTATATCTATCAGCTTGGGATCTATATCTATAAAAATGACATAGTAGGGATAATCTCCTGGTTGTATCAATTCTTTAAAGGCTGAGTATATCGCATGCTGAATATATTGGCTTTTGATAAATCGCTTATTGACATAGAGGTATTGCTTGCCTTTTGATTTAGAATTTGCGGCATTGGGCTTACAGACAAAGCCGGATATCTTCAATATATCTGCTGCCTCTTCTATTGGTACGAATTTGTCGTTGTAACTTTTGCCAAAAATATCACAAATCCTTCTTAGACTGCCAGCTGGCAATAAACGATAGAGTTCATTTTCATTGTGGTAGAGTGAAAATTCAATTTCGGGGTAAGCTATGGCTAGTCGACTAAATTCGGCTATAATCAAGGACATTTCCTGCGGATCCGTTTTTAGAAAATTTCTACGCGCTGGTACATTGTAGAACAGATTTTTCATAGAAAAATGGGTCCCGCTAGCCATGCTTGTGGGCTCCTGAGAGGCTACTTGACTATTTTCAATGACTATTTTTGTACCGTATTCATCTATGTCTCGCTTAGTTTTCATCTCTACCTGTGCTACAGCAGCTATAGAAGCTAGAGCTTCTCCTCTAAATCCATTGGAGTGGATCTTAAACAAATCATCAATCGTACGTATTTTAGAGGTAGCATGTTTTTCAAAGCACAATCTAGCATCGGTCATACTCATACCAGTGCCATTGTCTATGACTTGAATGAGCGCTTTTCCTGCTTCTTTGACTATGAGAGATATCTTAGTCGCTTTGGCATCGATAGCATTTTCTATCAGCTCTTTGACCGCACTAGCTGGACGCTGGATTACCTCACCAGCAGCTATTTGGTTTGATATGTGGTCGGGAAGAAGTTGTATAATATCGTGCATCATAAAAAATTGAGAGTGGGTTATACTCTCAATTTAAATTTGTATTACTAAACAAAAATAAGAATTATTCGCTAGCTCCTACCCAATTCATCATACCGCCCTTGAGGTTATATACATTGTCAAAACCTTGGGATTGCAAAAATAGACAGGCTTGCATACTTCTATTGCCACTTCGACAAATAAAAAGATAAGATTTTTCTGGATCTAGTTGATCGAAATTATCGTGAAACTCTCCGTTATTCCAATCATATCCCGTGGCTGCTTCCGGTATTTTTCCTTCTGCTATTTCAGTTGAGCTTCGCACGTCTATAGGAATGACTCCTTCAGATAGGAGTTGATTATATTCGTCTACTGTTGATATTTCTTTTAGCATCGCAATACGTTAACTTCTACGACTATTTAAAATGGAAATATAATAAAGCAGATTCAGCACAGATGCGATAGCGTTGACCACATAGGTCATAGCCGCCCACTTGAGACTGTCTTTCGCCTTATCATATGATTCACCTTGCATGCCTTTAGTATCTAACCATGCTAGAGCTCTATTGGAAGCATCAAACTCTACAGGGAGAGTAATGATGGCAAAAAGAGTAGTAAGACCGTATAATGCTATACCGATGATGAGTGGAAAGGTGATACCGGACCTCAAGAGAAGAAATCCGCCCATGATTACAAACGGCATAATCTTATTGGTAATATTTAATACAGGAACCAATTGACTCCTAAATCCTAACATACTGTATGCTGTGGCGTGCTGCACAGCATGTCCGCATTCGTGGGCAGATACAGCTGCGGCGGTGATACTATTCGATTCGTATACTAGTTCAGAGAGATTGACCGTTTTATCTGTAGGATTATAATGATCTGTCAACTGCCCCGGTGTGCTAATGACTTTCACATCAAAAATGCCATTTTCCTTGAGCATTTTCTCAGCTATTTCGCGTCCTGTGATTCCAAGAGGATTCACCTCTTGTGAATATTGATTCATTTTGTTTTTTAGCATCATCTGGATAAGAAAACCCGCACCCATTGCTAAAATCATTAAGAAAGTAAAACTCATATTATTATTTTATATATCTGAACATTTTAGTTATTAAAATAGTTTCCGTATTAAATTTTTTTAATCAATTATCCGGTCCACAGGCATCCGCCCAAGACTTAACTTTAATCAAAACACTATCGGGAAGCTTGGAGGCAGATTTAGGCATAGAACCGCTAGCCATGACGGAATAAAAATGTCCATGGTCGACGGCTTCCTTTACTCCGGCATAGGTAGTAAATTGATGTCCCCCAGCATTGCTGGATATACTGTGGCAACCTGAACTATTGCATGAAGATGTCATTAATGGGGCGATAAAACTCTTATAAGAAACGGTCGTAGAACTATTCGATGCGCAAGGAGCATGATCATGGTCATCCTTAGCACATCCTAAAACAGCTATCAAAAATAAAACTGGAATTAATTTAATGATATTGGTCATAGGTTTAATATTACGGTGAAAAGAGTATTTTAAATAATGGAAACATACTGCTTCCTTGACTTGAATTTTAATCTATTTTGTTGAATTAATTTCTATCATAGAATTTGTAGAATGACTCATAATACCATCCGGATTCATAGTGTAATGATATCTAGTATAGATGGGGCTAAAACGATTAATCATTTTTAGCTCCATTTTGCAGCCAACAAGCGACTTTTTTACTTTCTTCTTCCGTGCAGCTACCAGCCGGGGTCATACCACTCGGAGGGCTTAATCTATCTCCAATATATTGTTTAATTTGGCCATTATCTACAAAAACTTTTAGACTTGAATAGTTTTCCATATTTTTAGATGGGTGGCAGCCTGAGTTTCCGCATTTTGCTCTAAAAATTGGTTGAATATCAGCTGCAAACTTAGCACTTACATTGGTGCAATCTATAGTTGTGGTAGACGCTGTACTATCTTTGGTGCAGCTCCAGACAGATAGAATAGAGACAAAAAAAATGGCGAAGGAAATCTTTTTCATATTGCTAAAATTTTAAGGTTATTTATTATTCAAAATAGTAAATATACGAGAAATGTTAAAGCCGAGTCTCACCTGACCAGCTGTAAATTTGGCTGTATTATTTGGTAGGAACTGACTTTCCATAATGCCAGTATTGGTGCTGAATAACGCATGAAACACGTGTCCTCCAGTTTCTATCTCTAGTCCCAGACCAATAGGCATTTGGTGGTCTATAACTTTTTGAAAGCTACTCACATTGAGTAGGTGGTAATAATCTGCTATGATGGCTACTCGCTTGCTTATCTTAGCTCGAGCACCTGCTGCTATGGCGAATTGTGTATTGTTATCTCCAAGTGACACTAAATTTCTATGAATTATGGTAGGTGCAATGATAACTGAAAATTGGTCATTGATTTTTTTAGCAAATAATAGTTGTCCAAAATAACTAAACCTGTGGGCAGACGTTTTATCAAAATTTGTTATGCTACTCGCTAGAGAATTAGACTCCATAGTGGTAAAAGTCAATCCTCCAAATAGTGATATAGCAAGCGGAAATCCATTCTTACGCTGTTGCATAAGTTTAACCTTGGTATTCAAATCAAACACTTGAGTTTGACCATATCCACCACCTTTGCTTCTCCCGATACCTATCTGCCATCTATCCAAAATTCCATAATCAAAAGAAAAACGGATATCAGAAACATTATCAAATCCAAAAAATGTACTAGCCCCACCACTCTTTCCCGCTATATCTCCGAATCTGTGTGCAATTCTAAAGTCGAGTTCACCTCTCTTTACCTGCTCTATTGTGGCGAGATTGATTAGTCTTGTTGTTTTGAAACTAGCTATGACTGGCTCATGTGGGTCTGTGGTAATGGAGCTATCCAATAATTTAGAGAGGTCTTCGTCTTGTGCCATTATGCTCAATGTACTGATGAAAAAGCCTCCAAGAAAAATTAATTTGAAAAGCTGCATAGGCTATTTTTTAATTTGGTTTAGTTCAGCTAAGATAGTCACTTCTATTTCTTCTGCTATATTTTTTACAACAAGTTTTGGAATATCAATTTTGTAGTCTACACATTTGATTTTAAATTTTGATTGACCTATCAACTTATTTTTATTTATTGTGAGACTTATTGGTATCTCGACTTCCCGTTTTACTCCATGGATAGTCATAGTGCCTTTAACCCTCAGTTCATGTGTTTTTTGCTCGCTAAAACTTGGCAAATTCTGTATCGCTCCATCAAATTCTGCCATAGGATACTTGTCAGACTCCATATAGTTTTCGTTGAAGTGTTCCTGCATTAGTTTTTTCGGAAAATTTAAACTCTTGATTTGCATTTTTACCACAACTTTACCGGACCTTTCATTGAGTGCTATACTTCCATTTTGAGTCTTAGCGTTTATATTCTCAAGGGGGGTTTTTGAGAAAATAGTAATTGTAGCATCTTTAGAAAGCCATAGCTGCCCTGTGAGGTTGGATCCTAAAAATATGAAAGTATAAATTGATAGAATCTTATGCATACAGAAATAAATTTATAGATTCAAATGTACAAATAATTGAAGCTAAGGCGAAAATTATCTACAAATTCTCGAAAGGGAAAAATATCCAATAGCAGCTGCCATGCATGAGGATATGAGTATGGCTAACTTTGCTTGGTTGATAAGAGCTACATCATCAAAGGCTAGAAATGAAATAAAGATAGACATTGTAAAACCAATTCCGCCTAAAAAACCTGCCCCCAAGATGTGCCTCCAGCATACATTCGCAGGTAATTTAGACCATTTATTTCGAACGATGAACCAAGTAAATAAAACAATTCCTGCAGGCTTGCCAAGGACTAAACCCAAAATGATTCCCAAATCGAGGGGGCTAATTAACTGTGTTAAGGAAAAATTACTAATAGAAAAAGCAGTATTCGCTAGTGCAAAAACAGGTATAATAAATAGTGCAACAGGCATATGCAGGGCTTTTTCCAATTTATTCGATATACTATCATTGCTGCCACTGCCAAAGGGAATAACAAAGGCTAAAAGTACCCCACTAATAGAGGCATGCACTCCTGATTTAAGCATACAATACCATAAAACAACACCCCCAAGTAGATAAGGCCATAATATATATACCTTTTTTCTGTTCAGGATGAATAGTCCGAGCATGATACCTGCTGCACCTAATAAATATGGCCAAGCGAGCGATTTAGTATAAAATAAGGCAATAATAATTATGGCTCCTAGATCATCAATAACAGCCAGAGCCGTGAGAAATACTTTTAATGCCACTGGAACTCTTTGACCTAGTAATGATAGAATACCTAGGGCAAAAGCTATATCAGTGGCCATAGGGATGCCGACTCCAGCTTGGCTTAACAGCCCTTTATTTATAAAAAAATAAATGGCTGCCGGGACTATCATTCCCCCTAGAGCAGCACTAAATGGCAGCAGTGCTTCTTTAAAATTAGACAATTCACCATTATAGACTTCTCGCTCCAATTCTAAGCCTACCATAAGAAAAAATATAGCCATAAGTCCATCATTGATCCAATGTTCGAGACTCATAGTACCTATCTTTATATGCCATATGTGCATATACTCATGCCCCATGGCTGTATTGGATAGCAATAGGGATAGAGCAGTACAAGCTATTAGAATAAGCCCTGCTGACTTTTCGCTTTCGAAAAAGTTAGTAAATAGTTTAGTTATGCGCATTTTAATCTCGCTTATCTTTGCTAAATTGATAAAAATAAAAGACTTCTAAGGGGTTTTAGGAAAATTTAGCAGATGAAGTTAGACTCATAATTACTTTATTCTCAGAAATGGCTATATTGTGAAGGAATTTTGTATAAGTTTGCTGCAAGATTATAAATTGGATACCAAGTGAGAAAAATAGAAATGGTAGACTTAAAAAGTCAGTACCAAAAAATAAAGCAAGAAGTAGACAAGGCAGTCATCGAAGTGATGGAAACGGCTGCATTTATCAACGGACCAGCAGTGAAAGAGTTCACAGAAGATTTAGCTAAATTTTCAGGTTCTAAGTTCGTCATACCCTGTGCTAATGGAACAGATGCTATACAAGTAGCTATGATGGCTATGGATTTGCAGCCAGATGACGAAGTCATAGTGCCCGTTTGGACATATGTAGCAACCGCTGAGGTAATAGCATTGTTGAGGCTGAAGCCAGTTTTTATAGAAGTAGACCCTCAGACCTTCTGCATTGATGTGCATCAAATTGAGTCACTCATTACACCCAGAACGAAGGTCATAGTGCCTGTGCATCTTTATGGACAGTGCGCGGATATGGAACCAATAATGAGCATAGCAGCGAAACATAATTTATATGTAATAGAAGACACGGCGCAAGCGATTGGTGCAGTTTATACTTTTTCGGATGGCAGTAAAAAACAAGCTGGAACTATCGGTCATGCAGGCACTACCTCTTTTTTCCCTTCTAAGAATCTTGGCGGATATGGCGATGGTGGAGCTATTTATACCCAAGACGAAGACCTGGCAAAGAAAATGAAAATGATAGCGCACCATGGGGAGCGCATTAAATACTATCACGATGTCATTGGATGCAATTCTCGATTAGATACCATGCAAGCTTCTATTTTGAAAATCAAGTTACAGCATCTTCACAGTTACGAAAAAAATAGAAATGAGGTAGCCAGCTTTTATGACAAGGCATTTTCTGACCACCCAAATATATCTGTCCCAGTGCGTTCAAAGAACTCTAGTCATGTATTTCATCAGTACACACTCATTCTAAAAGATACAGATAGAGACGCACTAAGAGAATTCCTTGCATCTAAAGATATACCATCGATGATATACTACCCAGTGCCACTTCATCATCAGCTAGCCTACAAAGAACATTTATTGCCTGGGCAGCGATTTGAAATCTCAGAATCGTTGGCTAAAAATGTTATTTCACTTCCCATTCATACAGAGATGAATGAGGAGCAATTAATTTATATTACGGATACTGTTAAATCTTTTTTCTTATGACACAAGAAGGTGTTTTTTGCCATGAATCATCCTATATAGATCAGCCATGTAAGATAGGTGGGGGTACTAAAATATGGCATTTTAGTCATGTGATGAAAGATTGTGAGATAGGAGAGAACTGCAATATTGGTCAAAACGTAGTCATTAGTCCTGGTG
The DNA here is from genome assembly GCA_030832185.1 of Chitinophagales bacterium. Classification (GTDB taxonomy): domain Bacteria; phylum Bacteroidota; class Bacteroidia; order Chitinophagales; family JADJOU01; genus CHPMRC01. The sequence continues at coordinate 34,710 of JAURJQ010000027.1, forward strand.
TAAAGCTAGGGGAACGTGTCAAAATCCAAAATAATGTATCGGTTTATACGGGCGTCATATGTGAAGATGATGTATTCCTAGGACCATCCTGTGTGTTTACCAATGTCATTAATCCGCGCAGTGCTGTCAATAGAAAAGAGGAGTATGCCAAGACTATAGTGAAAAAAGGAGCCTCTATTGGCGCCAATGCTACCATAGTTTGCGGAGTGACTTTAGGAGAGTTTTGCTTTGTTGGAGCAGGTAGTGTAGTAACGAAAGATGTAGATGCTTATGCACTCGTAGTCGGAAATCCTGCTATACAGAAAGGGTGGTATAGCGAAAAAGGACATAGGCTTAAATTTGACGAGAAAGGTCAAGCACACTGTCCTAGTGGAGACATTTATGAATTTGAAGACGGAAAAGTGGTAAAATTAAAAGGAGTTTCATAGAAGAATGAGACTGCTTATAATTTCTATGATTTAGGGTGGGATATTAGTTTCTTAATAACATAACTAGCCATCGTGAGTCCAAACATAGCTGGCATGTATGAGATAGTCCCGTAGTATGACTTTTTATATTGGCTGTCATGCGTTAACTCCATCTTATCTTTGGCTACTACCTCGTTCGAGTAGACCACTTTTATGCCGTAGTTGTAATGATCCTTTCGAAGTCTTTTTCTTATTTCTCGGGAAAAATAACAGTCCTTAGTTTCACTTATATCTACTATCTTGATAAGGTCAGGATTCATTTTGCCGCCTGCACCCATAGATGAAATAAACTTAAGTTTGTTCTGCTTGCAGCGCTTAATTATCGACAATTTAGGAGTAACGGAATCTATGCAATCTAGCACAAAGGAATAGGGATGATCTAGAATACTTTCAATATCATCAGGCTTAAGAAATTGATTGATTTCATGAAGAATCAACTCAGGATTTATATCCATTAAACGCTGAGCCATGAGATAAGACTTTGACTGGTTTATAGTGCTATGCAGCGCTTGAAGTTGTCTATTGATATTGGATTGGACTACGTGATCGCCATCAATTATGGTCATTTCTCCAACTCCCGCTCTAGTTAGGGCTTCAGCAGCATAACTGCCCACACCTCCAAGGCCTATCACTAGAATATGCGATTTTTTTAGTTTAACCAATCCCTCCGTACCTATGAGGAGCTCACTTCTGCTAAGAAAATTCATTTTTAAATATCAATACTTACAAATATATTGACCTTAATGAAAAATAGGTAAGAAAATCATCTAGGCTCGAGTGAATATGGTTCTATAAACTCGCAAGGATTGATTTTTGCTTACTACAGACTTTTTTCTATAGAGTTTAGCTAGTTTCAATTAAATTTGCTAATTAAAATCTTTTGCCTTACTATATCATAAAAAGCTAAAAATTCATGAACTATGTATTGACCTTAATGCTACTCTTTATTACTTTTTCAGTGCAGGCTCAAGACGAGTATGAAAAGACCGAGAAGCAGATACCAACCGAACCCATTGAGAAAAAATCTGACTCGATAGATGTCTCTGATAAGAAGAAAACAGAGCCAGAACTTGATGAAGATAATTCTAAGGCATTTAAAGGCATGTCTGACTTTAAAAGAAATATCCGAATAGGTGGTGCATTTAATCTTGGATCTTTCTATTATGAAACTGCTGGCTTTCAGGGAAATTTATTTTTTGTGATGGCTAGTCCTCAGTTTACCTATGTCATGTCTGAGCACTTCGAGGGTGGTTTAACAACTTCCTATTCTTATACAGGCACGTTTGGAGATATAAATGGGCATTCGGTTAGCGCTGGGCCTATACTCCGTGCTTATCCCACACCAGAAATATTTTTACAGGTAGAAGGGGTTGGCTTTTATAATTCTACAAGTCAAAAAGGTTTTGATACTTATAGTAAAGTCAACTTCAATGCCTTCCTAGGCGGGGGCATTGTTTCCAGATTTTCAGAGACTTCTTATCTTGTTACAGGAGTTAAAATCAATATTATGAAAAACGAACTGACCTTCAATCAAATTATTCCTGCGGCATTTACCTCGATTCATTTCGGACTCTGGTAATTTCAATTTTTCAATCCATTCAATAAATAAAAAGAAATGAAAAGTACGATAGAAAAAAACGAACGATATACTATTTTCTCTCTTAAGGAGAAAAATTTGACAAGTCATAATAGCTCAGATCTAAAGTCAGAGATAGCCATTTTGGTAGCAGAAGGCTATAATTCTATCCTATTAAATTTAACAGAAGTAGATTTTATGGACTCTAGCGGACTAGGAGCTCTGCTGAATGCGGATCGCACTGCGAGAGAAAACAAGGGATTTCTAGTGATTTATGGACTGAATGAAAATAATAGTAATTTAATTCGCATAGCCAAGCTAGATAAGGTTTTATTGATAGCCTACTCAGAGAAAGAGGCCATTGATTTACTTATTTTAGAAGAATTAGAAAGAGATTTGACAGAAGAAGAAAACTAGGTGAAATTAACGATACTGGGCAGTAGCAGCGCCACCCCCTATTTAGATAGACACCCCTCTAGTCAGGTGCTCAATGTTAATGATCAGCTCTATCTAATTGACTGTGGCGAAGGCACCCTTTTCCGACTTAATAATTTTAGAATTAAGAAAAATAAAATTAAAGCTATTTTTATCTCCCACCTCCATGGAGATCATTACTATGGACTCATGGGGCTTCTTACCACTATGAGTATGCACGAGAAGTCAGATGAGTTAATTATTGTCTCTCCGCCGAGGCTCAAAGATATTATAGACTTGCAATGCGAAATATCCAAGACTGTTATACGCTTCCCTATTCGATACATCGAAACATCGATGGAATATAGTGAAGTTTATAAAGACAGCAATATTACAGTCCATACAGTGCCATTATGCCACAAGATTGATACCTGTGGTTTTATATTTGATAAGAATTTTCCGACTAAACGGATTTTAAAAGAAAAAATCGAAGAATTGAAACTTAGTCCACACGAAGTATCGCAAATTATTAGCCAAGGATTTTCAGTAAAAGATGGGCAAAATGTCACTATTGAATGTATTTCAGAAGATAACGTAACAAAAAAGACTTATGCTTATCTTACCGATACGAGGGTAGACGATTCTTATCAAATTTATATACAAAATCTCGATCTGCTCTATCATGAGTCTACCTTTTTGCATGCGGATATAAAACGAGCTGAAGAAACCAAACATTCTACTGCTAAAGAAGCCGCTGAGGTAGCTAAAGCAGTAGCTCCAAAAAAACTACTCATAGGTCATTTTTCAGCACGTTATATCGACCTTATGCCTCTTCTCCATGAAGCTCAAAATATTTTCCCGAATACAGAATTAGCCATTGAGGGTCTTACATTTGAGTTTTAAAATCAACTCATTTTGGATGATTAGCTTTTTTTATTCAGTTAAAATATAAAAAAACATTACTTTTGGTCTTTAAATAAAATAACCCTTCCAAGGTATATCAATTGTATGAGATATAGATTATTGTTCTTGTTTGGAATACTTCCTTTCCTCATGATAGGTCAGAATCCTTTAAAGAAGGAATTAAAAGGTAATGGTACATCCATGTTTTATAGTCCTTCTCAGTTTAGTTTTACGAATCAAAGTGGAGCTACTGTTTACATCACTGAATTGAAAGACAATCGCTCCATTAATTGGAATAAGCAGGTTAATGATTCTGTTAAAATAGAATCAATTGGCGATTTTTGGAATTTTCCTGTCGCAATTATTTTTAAAAACAAGATAAATCAAGACTTATCTAAAGCCAATGTCAATGTCGATTATTCAGCACAAGGCGAAAATATTTATAAAATTGAACCAACCATAGATGTATTTTACCCAAATTATGTCATTTTTCCGGATAAAGGCTACTGGGTTTTATCCAAGATTAATATGAATGTGAGCAAAGGCACACAGAAATTATTCACTAAATCTTATCAAGAGTATACGTTCTTCAATAAAAATATAAATGGCTATAAGGAATCTTTCAATACAGACTTAAAGGAGGGAGCCAATGTAGCAATGTGGTCTAGCATGAAACGTCTTCTGGATCAATTTTATGCAGATTTTAATGACGCCATGGGAGGCAAATCTATTCAAAGTTCTGATATAGCGATAAATACAATTGGCTCTTCCAGTATAGTGAATGATGCTAACCTAAATAGTCAAGTAGCTAATTATTCTGTATCTAAGAATTCTAAGGAGTCTGATCAAGCAAACAATTATAAATTAGACGGCGATGTACCACCGCTTCCTCCGCCGACGGACCCAAAGCTAGAGAATGCAGTTAATTCTATTGGAAAAACCACAACTCCAAATCCCAAATTAAAACAGCCTGTTTCTATCCCAGTTTTAGATTCTGCTAAACTCGCAGAGAGGAGAGCAAGAGAAGAGTTGAGAAAAATAGCACTGGATAGTGCGAAGCGAGCAAAAGAAGAGTTAATCTTAGCTACAAAAAAAGTAGAACAAGAGGAGAAGGAAAAAATCCAATTCAAAAGAGACTCCATACTAAGGTTAAAAAAAGAAGCCTTGGCTATGAAGATTCGCGAAAAAACACAAGCTGATTCGGCAAAGAAAGCCGAAATAAGCCAAAAAATAGAGGCTGCTAAAAAGAAGCGAGAAGAAGAAAAAGCCAAATTCAATCCAAAAAGTATTACAGAAACCTCAGCAGATAAATCAGTTTCAGTGCCAAAAAATGACGAACCCGCAATAGAGAAAAAGAAGCCTCAATCTATTGCGAAGATGACGCTTCGAAGATCGGGTACCGAGACAGTGAGTGAGGCTTTAAGAAGAATAGCCAGGGAAATAGAAGAAGAGGAAAATGGTGCACCAAGAGTCATAACAATTCCAAGGGAAAAGTCTGTATCCGCTGAAAATGATGGAAACAAAGATAAGAACACAGATAAGAAAAAAGTTAGGGAAGAACAAATAGCTAAGAGAAATGCTGAAAAGGCTAAAATAGCGGAAGAGTTTAAACGCAGAAAAAGTGAACGAGATTCATTATTAACTCTAGATAAGCAAAAAAAGCAAGATTCACTTTTAGCTATTCGCAAAGCCAAGGCTATGGAAATAGAGCAGGCTGTGGCCAGAGTTAAGGCAGCTAAAGACAGCGTGGCCAAATTATTAGCAGCTAAAAAGTATGTAGAAGATAGTGCATTTATGGTGCGGGAAAAGGAAAGAAGAAGGGAAGCTGTGCTAGCAGCCCAAAAGGCAGCTATGGAAGCAGAAAGAAATTTCCTAATTAAAAATCCTAATGCGGGAGAGATGTTTGCAACAGTTTCTACGGATCCTCCAAGTAAACTTCCTGATACTCGAACTAGAGAGCAGGTATTAGCAGATAGAATCTTTACCCCCAAATCTGAATCTACCAAGAATTTATTAGCCAGGGTGAAATTAATAACTCCTGAGGAAGAAGAAAGAATGCTATCTCAAATGAAGACAGATGACAAAGCAATAGTCGATTCGTTTTTTATCCAAATGCAAAAAAATAGACCTGTACCTACCTATACTCCTCTTGATACAGTAAAGGCAGTTGCCTCATCGACGGATACAGTATCTCAAACGGTCTCTAAGGATGATAAAAAGACTCAAATCATAGAGAAAGGACTAAAAAGCGCAAAAGATGCTAAGGACACAAAAAAGACTCAAGACAAAAAAGATTTAAAATCTAAGGTAGATACAGCTGCTAAATCTACGCAAGATAAAGGGGTAAAAGTAACTACTAATCCACAAGATAAGGTGGCCTCCCCGGAGACTAAAAGTTCTAAAGAACAGGCGCCCAAAAATCCCGCAAAAGTAGAAGAACCAAAAAAAGATTCAACTACCAAGGAGAAAAAGGCTCAAGATCTGGAAGCTGAAATAGAAAGGAAGAAGAATGAAATAAACGAAAGACGTAAAAAGGCGAAAGCAAGTTAATATGATTACCACTCTGAATACAGAGGCTAATAGTTGCAGTAAAAGTTATACAATATAGTTTATTGACCTTTTCAATTTAAAAAGTCTAATTTTGCCGAGAAAGAAGCTAAGTATGCACTTTCACTCTGATAAAATAAAGACTTTTGGACTCACATTTGATGATGTCCTTCTAATTCCAGCAGCTTCATCCGTTCTACCTAGAGAGACCAATCTTCGTTCTAGGGTGAGTAGGAACATTTCATTAAACATTCCTTTAGTTTCAGCTGCTATGGACACCGTCACGGAATCTGCTATGGCTATAGCAATAGCGAGAGAAGGTGGAATAGGTATTCTTCACAAAAACCTAAGTATTGATAGGCAAGCAGAAGAGGTACGCAAAGTGAAGCGTGCGGATAGTGGTATGATTGTGGACCCTATTACGCTTAGTGCAGATAAAACTATTGGGGATGCATTAAAAATAATGGAAGAGAACAAAATAGGGGGAATCCCTGTGGTAGATGCAAATAAGAAGCTTCAAGGTATTATCACGAACCGTGATTTAAGATTTGAAAAGAATCGAGCTCGGCCAATTACCGAGATTATGACAAAGGAAAATCTGATTACTGCCAAAGTCGGTACGGATCTGTTGCAAGCAGAGGAAATTTTAAAAAATTATAAAATAGAGAAATTATTAGTATGCGATGAGAACAACATACTCTGTGGACTCATTACCTACAAAGATATTCTAAAAGTAAAGAATAATCCAAATTCCAATAAAGATGAAATAGGAAGATTGCTAGTGGGGGCAGCTTTGGGCGTTAATCCGACTATGCTTCAAAGGTTAGAGGCTTTATTAGCAGTAGGGGTAGATCTGATATGTCTTGATACCGCTCATGGCCACTCAGCTGGAGTCCTTGACAATATAAGGAAAATTAAAAAAGACTTTAAAAACATAGAACTTATCGCTGGTAATGTAGCTACACGTGAAGGAGCACAGGCACTTATAGATGCTGGTGTAGATGGCGTTAAAGTAGGTGTTGGGCCAGGCTCTATTTGCACTACCAGAGTAGTAGCAGGTGTAGGTGTTCCTCAGCTTTCGGCTATACTCATGGCAGCAGAAGCGTGTTCCAAGGCTGGGATACCGCTAATAGCTGATGGAGGTATACGTTATACTGGGGATCTTGCGAAGGCATTAGCCGCAGGTGCTGATTGTATTATGGCAGGATCTATTTTTGCAGGTACAGAAGAGTCGCCCGGAGATACGATACTATATGAAGGCCGTAAATTTAAATCTTACAGAGGTATGGGCTCATTAGACGCCATGGCAGAAGGCTCAAAAGATAGATATTTTCAAGATGTTGAGGATGATATTAAGAAGTTAGTACCCGAAGGAATTGTAGGAAGGGTGCCGTATAAAGGAAACCTTCGTGAAGTGATTTATCAGTATGTAGGAGGGCTGCGCGCCTCCATGGGCTATTGTGGTGCGAAAGATATTGAGGAACTTAAAAAGGCTCAATTTATTCAAATAACTGCATCAGGAATAAAGGAAAGCCATCCTCATGACGTGAGTATTACCAAAGAAAGTCCAAATTATAGTAGATAACAACCAATATTAGTTTGTAGTTGGCTATTTTTACCCCCTTATAATATAAAAACAGATATGTTTAAAAATTTCGATAAGAATACGATTATTGGTGCTCTATTAATAATGACCATGGTCATGTTTTACTTTAACTACTCCAAGAATCAAATGGAGAAGAAAGTAGAGAGTGAGAAGCTTCAAAAAGCCCTTAGGGCAAAAGATATAGTATCTCAAGCAAAGGTATCGAAAGTAAATGCTCTAGAGTCTGCTAATGGAATAAAGAACGACAGCTCCCAATTCGCAACAGCTTCTTTGAGTATTCCAGGACAGGACTTAATCTTATCTAATGAGCTGATAAGTCTTAAAGTAAATACAAAAGGGGCTAAAATACATTCTGCTCAATTGAAAAAACATACATCCTACGAAGAGAAATTAGTAGAGTTATTGTCTGATAAAAAAACAGATTTTGACTTTACATTTTCTTTACCTCAAGGAATTATGAATTCTAAAACTATTGCATTTCAAGTGATAAATCAATCAAAAGAAAGCATAGAATTGTCTTCATCTCAAGGATTGAGAGTGATATATACTCTGGCCCCTAATTCATATAAACTTAGTCAGAAATGGATATTGCCAAGTGGTAAAGAAAATAAGGTGTCAGTAAATTTCTCTACACAAATGAATCGACAAGAAGTCAATCTGAGTCGAGAACGACAGTTATCTACCTTAAAGTATATGCCTCAAAATGATGATGTCCTAAAGAGTCTAAGCACTTCGAGCAATGAAACGTTAGATATGACAGCCCCTCTTCAATGGATTAGTTTTGGGCAACAGTTTTTCCATACAACTATCATTCCATCGCAACCATTTCAAAAATCCATCTTAGATGTCAAATTTCAAGAGACGGATGAGAGTTATGTAAAAAACTACACAGTCAAATCAGAAATGATCCCAACCAGCGATACCGCTGCCTTCGATTATTTTATAGGACCTATAGACTATAAGTTATTAAAAAAAGAAGGCAAAGAACTAGAACAATTGGTTCCGCTTAGTCAAGATATTCTAATTTTCCGATGGATGAAGATTTTTAATATCTATTTGATCATTCCTGTTTTTAATTTTTTATCTCAGTTCGTATCAAATTACGGAATTATTATCCTATTATTAACTATATTTATTAAGGTCATAACTGCACCACTTTCTTATAAAACTTATAAATCAGGGGTGGCAATGAAGATCTTGAAGCCAGAGTTGGATAAATTGAAAGCTAAATTTGGAGATGACCAAACTAAACTATCTCAAGAGCAAATGAAACTCTATGGAGAATTTGGGGTGAGTCCATTTGGAGGCTGCCTCCCCATGCTACTTCAAATGCCTATCCTATTTGCGATGTTTTCGTTCTTCCCTTCCTCCATAGAATTGAGACATGAATCCTTCCTATGGGCTACTGATCTTAGTACCTATGATTCTTTTGTTAAGCTTCCATTCAATATACCATTCTATGGGGCACATATCAGTCTTTTCGCCATGCTGAGTGCCTTGACTCAGATAGGAATGAGTTGGTATTCTCAACGTTTACAGCCTAGTAGTCCCCAAGCTGAGCAGATGAAAATGCTCATGTACATAATGCCTGTTATGTTCTTGTTTATGTTCAATTCATTTCCAGCGGCCCTCACCTTCTATTATTTCCTCCAGAATGTCCTAGGTATGCTACAGCAGTGGTTTTTTACTACCTTTATTATCAAGGAAGATAAAATAAGAGCTGAAATGGAATTAGCCAAGAAAACTCCTAAAAAGCAAGGGGCATTTCAGAAAAAAATGGCGCAAATGATGGAAGAAGCTGAAAAACAAAAGAAGATGCAACAAAATCCTAACAAAAAATAAAAAAAACTATAGGAAAAAAGTAAGAATTGTGCTACTTTTGAATTTAGATAAAATAATTATACGTTAAATAATAACAAACACCTTATAAATTTAAACATTAAAGTAATGAAAAAATTTCTATTCATTTTATTGGGCTTATTGATTCTGACTGACTCCTATGCTCAAATAGTAAGAACGCACATCGGTACCACATTGTATGATTTACAAACAAATAACTCTATTCAACGAAGAGTAGCGGTTCATCCTACTACAAAAGATGTCATAGCAACGTTTACAGCTAGTCTGAAAAATGACGGAGCCTATGATGACCGAGGAACGGGCTATGCTTTTTGGAACAATGCTACCACACAATGGTCTAATTCAAAGAACTCAGTAATTACTCCGCCAATTGACACATTTTACGGTAGAATGGAAGGGACCAGAATAGGTTGGCCAAATCCTCTTTTTATAGGAAATAAAGAGATTGTAATGTCCCATAAATCTAGTCCTGGCTTAAATGGTATCTATCAGACATCCAGAGCTGCTGCCGGTGCGGGTACTTGGACCAATCTTGATGTAACTAGTGGAACAGAAACATGGCCAAGAGCCGCCGCAAGTGGAAATAATGTGGTTTTAATTAGTTCTCATTTTGATGCGTCTTTTAATGAAGTCACGGCAGGTCTTATGTTCATCAAATCTAGCGATGGCGGAGGAACATGGAGTGCTCCCGCTGCCATTCCAGGGATAGATAAAGACAACTATACTGTAGTAGGTGGAGATAGATATGCGTTAGACCTTAATGGAAATAATATTGCTATATTGACCGGCACAGATGATGTGACGCTCTATAAGTCAACAGATTTCGGCGCTAACTGGACTAAAAAAAGTATTTTTCCTACTTCAGCGAATTTTATACCTGACGGTGAAATATTAGATAGAGCGGATAGATCAGATGGGGGTTACTCAGTTCTCGTCGATAATAGCAACAAAGTACATTGTTTTTGGCCACGATATGTCACTTTTGTCGATCCAAGCTTAGGTCCAGAGGGTCGATATGACCCCACACGAACAGGGATCATGTACTGGAATGAGGATATGGGTAATGAACCTCCTCGTTTAATTTCGGGAACTGATTTCATTCGTGAAAATATAGCGGCTCCTCTTTCCCCTATAAATAGGTACAACACAGCCAACCAAACACTCACCTACAACGCTTATAGAACGGCTTCAACCACTTGGCCTTCTACTGGAATAGATGCCTCTGGTACTATTTATTTATCTTATGCCTACAATAGAGGTATCATTGATACTACACCCGCTAATACAGGTATAGGGAAAGATGCAGATCCAACGGGATACAATTTATTTGATGTGTACGTAATGAAAACTGCTGATAATGGATTGACGTGGACGGGTCCATTAAATGTAACTTCTAGTGCTACATTAGAAAACACTTACCCGTCTATGGCCAGATTGGTGGATGACAAAGTTCGTTTGGTGTATCAGGAAGACAATCTATATGGTAATGCAGTAATGACTGTGACTGGCAGCACCAATGGTACAGGAAGTCAAGCTGGACCAATACATACACGCAATAAAATATTTTATGCGCAAGTCCCAGTAGCAGACATCGTTAATCCAGCTACTGATATTACAAATCCAATGTTGCGTATTAGCAATAATTTCCAAAACTTGGTTGTCAGAAAAGGAGTAACTCAAGTAAAAGCTGTCCTTTTTGTAGGTTGTGGTACGGATACGGTGACTGGTAAGACATTTTCTAAGACAAAGTCATTTATAAATAATAATTATGTCGAGTTCAGTGAAGACACTTCACTTTTAACTATCATAGGTCTAGATACAATAAATACTAGCTTAGCTGGAGACCGTTTGATAAGAATTACAGGCAGAGACTTAGCAGGTAATCGTACATTGAGAATTGGAAATACATTTTATGATACGCTAATAATGGGGATTGAGATATTAGAGGACAAAGTGGCTCCTTCCATTACTCTTTTAGGTGCAAGTCCAGGCTTTGTATATCTCAATGGACCAAATTATGTAGATCCGGGATCCGAAGTGAGTGATAACAATCCATGTACTTCTGCGTCTGTGACTAAATCAGGGACTGTAGATAAAGCCACCAAGGGTACTTATACATTAACTTATACTGCAAAAGACGGAGCCAATAATCAAGCAACAGTCACTAGAAAAGTAATAGTAGGCGTAGCACCAACAGCAAAAATTACTGAAGAGGCATTATCTGTCAATAAAATTAGCGCTAAAGGCTCTACCAGTCTTGATATACTTACAGAGGCTGGCACATCAAATACCTACAAATGGACTGTAAAAACAGGCACCTCAGCACCTGTTACAATCGGTGCAACTCAAAATTTACTAAATATAAATATCCCTAACGCAGTTAAAAGTTTTGATTCCATATGTCTTGAGGTATCAAATAATTTTGATGCATTAGCTACTCCGCCGCGCACTGCTCCTTCCCGTGAGTGTAAATTTCTTAAATACAGTGTAGGTATTTCAACTGTATCGAATGATCTCAATGTGTCTATCTATCCTAACCCTACAAATGGTGACTTCAATATCAAAGTAGAGGGAAATAGAGAGAGAAATGCAAGAATAGTGGTTACTAGTATGGATGGAAAAACCTTATCAGATAGTAAAATGGAAATAGCAAATTCAGTAATTCCATTTAAGTCTAATTTGGCTAGAGGAACTTATTTCATTAGTACGGAAGTAGATGGGAAAGTATATCTGGATAAAATCGAAGTAAGATAAATATAAAATTATGCCAAGTAAAAATGCCACCCAATTAGGGTGGCATTTTTTTTATCTTGACCAGATATTTAAATGTAAATTTGTCTAATGAAACTGTGGTTAAAAACTTATTTAGTTATCATGAGCCTTTTGAGCGTAAAAATTCTGGCTTCCCAGGAAACATTTTTTGGAGGCACCGCTCATTACATGTATCAGTTTTTATCTGGCGATGTAAGCCAGCATTATGGCTCTAACAATAATCTAGGATTCAATCTTAATGTGAAACTACGAAATAATATTACACTGGGGGTGGAAGGTCAATTTCTATTCGGCAGTCAATATAAAGATTTAAGTGTACTTGGCAATATGGTAACCTCAGGTGGATTTATTATTGGGGAGGATAATTCAATAGAAACGCCAGAATTGGAGGGAAGAGGAGGCAATTTCTTTGTAGAAGTAGGAAAAATATTCCCTTTAAATAACAAGAATAAAAATAGTGGGCTGCATATAAAAGGAGGTGTGGGTTATTTATTTTACTCAGCATATAATACCGCTGATGTCAGATCGGTAACTCAGCTAAGTGGAGAGTATTTCAATGGATACAATAGACTAGAGAGTGGATGGAGCGTCAACAGTTTTTTAGGTTATACGTTATATTCTAAAAGTAAGCTAGTGAATGGCAGTATAGGGCTACAAATGATTTACAGTGTTACTAAATTTCAAGGTGTGTTAGATTACGGTACTGGACTAGCTCACGATCAATCAGCTAGGTCTAGCTTCTTTATAGGTCCTAAAATCGGAATGACAGTCGTTTTGAAACGATTTATGAAGCAAGATCCAAAATCGGATGGATACTTCTATAATTGAGATAAACATCGTTCATTATTTCTCATTAGTGGCTATTCATGAGAAGAAAATAACATTTATTTTTTACTAAACGCTCATTGTGCTATTTTTCTATAAGGTTTTTTTGCATATTTATTATTTCTTCATCTATTTCTTTGCTATTAAAAATGCTAAGGCACATAAGTGGATAGAAGGTAGGAAAAATATAAAATCAAGAATAGCAGAATTAGGTATAAAAAATTGTATTTGGTTTCACGCTTCGTCTCTAGGGGAATTCGAGCAAATAAGCTATCTTATTGAAACAATTAGAAAAAACTACCCTGACGAAAAACTTTTAGTTAGCTTTTTTTCACCTTCGGGCTATGAGGTGAGAAAAAACTTTAAGTATGCAGACCATGTTATGTATTTACCATTCGACTTTGAATCTGATGTACGATTATTCATCGAGACTATTCAGCCTAAATTAGTATTCTGGGTTCGATATGAGTTTTGGCTCAATATGCTGTCTATTTTAAAAATTAAGGAAATTCCAATTATTCTTCTAAATGGAGTTTTTAGATCTAAAACTTCTATGTTGTATCAGCCGTATTTAAAAAAATGTTTAGCATGCTTCACAGAAATAGGTGTCATCAATCAGAATTCAAAACTAAATTTGGAAAAGCTTGGCTTTGCTTCTACCGTAATTGAAGATACGCGCTATGGCAGAATGCAACAAATAGTCCAAACCCCATTTGAAGATGATGTAATTCAGCATTTTGCAAATTATGAAAAAGTTGTAATCTGTGGAAGTATATGGCCAAATGATGATAGAATAATTGGGGATAAGATAATTTCAAGCTCCCATATACAGTGGATACTCGTACCACATGAGGTACATTTATCTAGAGTCCAAGAATTGCAAGACCAATTTCCAGGAGCGCAGCGCTATTCCCAATATGACTTCAGTAAGAGAACGAATATACTCATCATAGATACTATAGGAATATTATCCAGACTATACCGATATGCTGATGTAGCTTATGTCGGTGGAGGATTCGACAAAGTGGTGCATAGTCTTATAGAACCAATGGCTTATAGTCTCCCTATCATTATAGGGAAAAATATAGAAAAAAGCGAGGAGGCTAAAGAATACGTACGTCTTAATTTTGTGATTCAGGTATTCAGTTCTTATGAATTTAATAACGCTTTAGATAGTTTTCTATATAAGAATCAAGCAGAAGCTAGGCTTAATAAGCGTGAATACTTTATGGATCGTATACATTCTATGGATACTATCTTACAAATAGTAGCTAAGTATAGTGCTTTAAGATAAATATATTCTATTAATGACAAATAGTTATGCAGTTATAGTTTAGGCTATCTATTTTTGCAAATTGATTCTATCGAACCTTGGAATAAACCAATATTAAACAAAGTAAGGCAATATTAGCTATTGAAAAATGGCAAATTTTAAAACAAACGATCATGTCTATTCATAAAGAAATCAAGCGCGTCACCACTCAAAGTCTTGAGAAATTAAAAAAAGAAGGGCGAAAAATTTCGATGCTTACCGCTTACGACTATTCTATGGCTAAACTTATAGATGGGGCAGGGATTGATGTCATATTAGTAGGAGATAGCGCCTCTAATGTAATGGCAGGACATGAGACGACACTGCCTATAACGCTTGATCAAATGATCTACCATGCTACCTCGGTGGTCAGAGCTGTAGAGAGAGCCCTTATCGTAGTAGATATTCCATTTGGGTATTATCAAGGAGACTCTAAACTAGCTCTAACATCTGCAATCCGTATCATGAAAGAATCGGGCGCCCACGCGGTGAAGATAGAGGGTGGTGAAGAGATTAAGGAATCTATAATTCGGATATTGAGCGCAGGAATACCAGTCATGGGGCATTTAGGCTTAACTCCTCAGAGTATATATAAATTCGGTACTTATAACGTAAGAGCAAAAGAAAAAGAGGAAGCCCTCAAAGTAGAATGTGAGGCAGAGCTTCTGCAGAGCTTAGGTTGCTTTAGTATTGTATTAGAGAAAATTCCCGCTAGTTTAGCGGATAAAATTGCTAAGAAACTTTCTATACCTGTAATAGGCATAGGAGCTGGAGGGGGTGTGGATGGACAAGTTCTAGTGATGCATGATATGCTAGGCATCAATGTGGATTTTAATCCGAGGTTTATACGTAAATATGCCAATTTACATGAAGTAGTAAACGGTGCAGTCAAAAATTATATAGCAGATGTAAAGTCGGGAAGCTTTCCGAACGAGAAGGAACAATATTAGCAATTAAGATGAAACTTGCGGCATTAAATTCTCTATTTTCTGGATTCAATTGCGGTATTGTCTATGCACAGAGTATTATGGAGTATAAATGTTCTGAGATAGACAGTCCCCCTGTAAATCTATATGTGACAGCTAGCAGTGAACCCATGGATTATCGAGGAAAGTCCTTCTATATATTTAAATATCAATTATTTTATGCATATAAGTTTAAAAAAAGACTACATGTGCTAGTTGGAGGCGCTAAAATGATTAATAAATAAAATTTTATAAATATACCCTATATGATATTACTGCGCGCCTATGCCTCTATTTGGGATTTTGTCAATTCTATTTTCGGAACTAATATCCCATCAATACCACCGAACACATATGGGTTTATGATGGCGATGGCTTTTATAGTAGGGATATATCTAGCACGAAAAGAACTTGCACGGAAAACTGAACTGGGATTTTTTCCGAAAGAAACTAAAGAAATTTTCGTAGGACAAGGTATTGTTTTATCTGAAGTTATACTTTATGGTGCCTTCGGATTTTTTCTTGGCTTAAAAGTCATAGGTATAGTCTCAAATCTTGATTTATTTATAGCAGACCCTCAGGGATTTCTTCTTTCGATGCAAGGTTCTTTCTCAGGGGGTATTCTATTAGGACTAGTTATGGGTGGATATACCGCTTATGATCAATGGAAGAATAAAAAATCACAGCCTATAAAGAAAATAGTATCAAATAATATAGAAGATAGAATAGGAGATATTCTAATTATAGCCATGATAGGTGGTGTCTTAGGTTCTAAATTGCTGGATGCTATTGATAATCCAGAGTCTATGTCCGAATTTTTATCAAATCCTATTGGTTCATTGACATCTGGCCTAAGTGTTTTAGGTGGATTATTCACGGTTTCTATTTTACTGATAATTTATGCATTTAAAAATAAGATTAAGGTTTTCCCATTTGTAGATAGCTTATCTCCTCCATTTTTTCTGGCATACGCTTTAGGAAGATTAGGCTGTCAGTTTTCAGGAGATGGCTGCTGGGGGATTTCCACAGCGGGACTGACTAAGCCGTCATTTATACCAGATTTTCTCTGGGGTAATATCTATGAGCATAATGTAAATAGAGACGGGGTGCTTATCCCTGGCTGCACAGAACCTTACTGTATGAAACTGGCAGAACCACATTTACCTACACCGCTTTATGAGACTATTTTTGTCACAATTTTATTTCTTATCTTATGGAAGTTGAGAGAGAGATTAACCATATATCCTGGAGCTATCACAGGACTATTTCTTATCTTTAATGGATTAGAAAGATTCTTAATCGAATTCGTTCGCATCAATAATAAATATAGCTACTTTGGGCTCAATTTATCTCAAGCGCAGTTCATATCTATTTTTATGATACTGGTGGGTAGCTGCATGATGTTGTGGGCTATTAAAATGAATAAACAAGCCACTAGCTAGTGAATATGTCATTCAATACAGAGAAATTGATCAACTACCTAGGCGGAATGGTGGAGGCGCTGATTCCTAAAATTCTAGCGGCTATTCTTATTTGGATTTTAGGTTCTATTGCTATCAAATGGTCGTACAGAGTCTTTAAAAAGGTACTAGACGCCAAGGAGTTTGACCCTTCTGTAGAAACCTTCTTTCTTTCATTTATCAAAATAGGACTGCGTATCAGTTTATTCCTAATCATTATAGGTGTGCTAGGAATACAAACTACCTCAGTGGCAGCTATGCTGGCAGGCGTAGGCGTTGCTATAGGTTCTGCATTTAATGGTTCTTTAGGAAATTTTGCAGGAGGGTTTATGCTTATTATTTATCAGCCAATTAAGGTAGGGGAGTTTATAGAATTCAATGGAGTGAGCGGCACTGTCCAGGAAATCGGAATACTTAATACATCTATATTAACAGGCGATATGAAAACGGTCTTTTTACCCAATGGTTTATTATCTACGGGTATTATCATCAACTGGAGTAGAAAAGGAAAAATTAGGGTAGATATACCCTTTAGTATTGAAGCGAATATCGATATAGAGTTGGCTAAAGATATTGCATTAGAATCGCTAAAAGATCATAGCCTTATTTTGTCAGATCCTAAGCCCGAAATTTATATTCAGCATATTCAGTCGGGATCAATCCAGTTGATCGTCAGACCCTACTGCACTCAGCCGGACTATTGGACAGTGTATAATGATACTCATAGTCTTGTCATCAATGCGTTCAAAGAAAAGCATGTGTCTCAGGGTATTCCTAAGCAGATTTTAATCACACAGAATATTGGAAAAGACTAAGGTTGCAGCGATACAGTGGATTACCTTGTTTCTCCTCGGCGCTATCTGGGGAAGTTCGTTTATGCTTATGAAAATAGGCACTCGAGCATTCTCTACCATAGAAGTTTCATCTTTGAGAATGTTTTTCGGGGGTATCCTTGCGCTTCCATTTTTAGGTGTAATCATGATAAAATATGATCGCAAAATTTTATTTTGGATGTTCTTATCTGCTATGTTAGGTAGCGCGATACCCAGTCTTTTTTATGCTTATTCGGCCAGTAGAATGGATAGCAATCTCAATGGAGTCATCAATTCACTGACGCCATTATTTACATTAATTGTGGGTATTATTTGGCTTAAGTACAAGACCAGTCTGATTAGTTTGATTGGAATTTTTATTGGTTTTTTTGGCGTTCTGATTCTATTTACACAAAAAAGTACCACTTATGCTCAGGCACAATATGCTATGTTTCCTCTAATAGCCACTATGATGTATGGGGTCAATATGAATATAGTTAAGATAAAACTGAGTCATCTTCCGTCACGTGATATTTTACTTGGGGTATTTGGCATCTTAGGATGCATATACCTGCCGATAGTGCTATACTTAGGTATTTTTGAACATATAGATCTTCATAAATTCAGTAACACTTTTTGGATAACTAGTCCAGACGCGGTAAGTCAAAAGATGAAGTCCTTAGAAGCTATGCTATTATTAGGCTTTATCGGTTCTCTGGTAGCCTCCTTCATTTTTTATATGCTACTAAAGCGCACCAATGCCTTATTCGCTTCTACGAACACCTATCTTATCCCACTAATGTCCATATTCTGGGGCTACCTCGATGGAGAATCTATTGGTTGGGTGCACTTTGTCTCCCTTCTTATTATATTACTGGGAGTTTATATAGTCAGTGTGCGAAAATGATGATTCCACTTTTTTAGATTGAGATAATTTTTTTATCTTTGTAGTATGCTAGAGGACAATAAAATCGATGACTATAACCTTCTAAGAAATAGGCTTAAAAAGTTTATTTCTAACTATTATTTTCATCAATGGCTGAAAGGAGGATTACAATTCTTAATAGTCTTTGTAACTATCTATTTATTGACTACTACCTTAGAATATAATTTATATTTAAGTCCAGATATCAGAAGGGGGCTTTTCTTTTTATTTTTGGTAGCATTTTTGTTGCTTTTTTATTTCTGGGTATTGCGTCCTCTACTAGAGTTCGTTCAAAATAGGAAGCGGATAAATGACAAACAAGCCGCACAGATTATCGGAAAACATTTTCCCGAGGTGAAAGACAAACTACTCAATGTACTTTATCTAGGTGAAATGGAGGGTAAAGACATATCTCTAGAGTTAATATATGCATCTATAAGACAAAAATCGCAATCGCTTCTTTGGGTTAAATTTACAGATGCTCTTGATTGGGAAAAGAATAGGAAACTAGCTAAATATTTACTTATACCCATTTCTATTTTTTTAGTATTAATTTTTTGGATACCAAATTTATTTAAAGAAAGTACACATCGACTTATAAATTACAACCAAGTCTTCTCCCCCAAGGCCCCATTTAATTTTGTCATTTTAAACTCTAGCCTAAAGGTGGCGCAATTTGAATCTATCAATATAAAAGCTAAATTAGAGGGAAAGTCCTTACCAGAAGATTTGAATATATTATATCAGGGAGTTAAATATCCTATGGTCGCTTCTGGAAATGGAGTGTATGATTTTACCTTGAAGAATGTTGTGAATAAAGCGAATTTTAGGTTGGAGTCCTTAGGCTTTTTATCTGATGAATATGCACTAGATATAGTCCCTAGACCTCTGATTACATCATTTGATATCGATGTGATTCCTCCTAGATATACTGGAGTCAAACCTTTTACACTTCATAATTCTGGAGATATTCAAGCGCCTGAGGGCAGTACCGCAATTTGGAAATTTAAAACAGAAAATGTAGATAATATACAATTGCAATTAGCAGACCAAAAACTTTCCGTAGAGTCATTTAGTAACGGCTTCGGAGCAAAAGCTAGTTTGAGAAATACTACTAGTTATACTGTTCTGGTAAAAAATAATCGATCGAGCCTTGTTGACTCGCAGCGTTATCAAATAGGATTAGTAGCGGATGCTCATCCTATGATTTCTCTCCGAGAATTTAATGATAGTATCCAAGAGATTAAATATTATGCAGGGGATGTGTCAGACGACTATGGTATTTCGGCCCTTTACTTTGTCATTCAGTATGCCGGTAAGTCTGAGAAATTAAAAGTCAATATTCCGGCGGGCAAGAATCCTTCTTTTTATTTTTCTACTCAGAAGTTGTTTAATAAATATCCAAAGGGCGCAGAGCTTAATTATTACTTCGAAGTTTATGATAACGATCAAGTAAACGGACCAAAATCGACCCGTTCCAGTATGTTTTCTCAGAAAAAGCTCTCTGAGAAGGAGCTGGAGAAAGTCGTAGATAATAATACGGCGCAGATACAAAATGAACTGGCAAAATCTCTGAAAGATGCAAAGCAGTTTCAAGCAGATTTAGAGCAGTTGAAAAAGAAGATGCTAGAAAAAAATCAGATGGATTTTAATGATAAAAAAATGATCGAGGACCTACTTAAAAAGCAGGAAGAACTTCAGAAAAAACTCGAGAATAGTAAAGAGGATATCAAGAGAAATTTTGATAAAAAAAATGAACTCAGTAAACAAGAGCAGTCTATGCTCGATCAGCAGCAGCAGCTAGAAGAGATCATTGAACAAATGAAAAATCCAGAGCTCAAAGACCTGCTCCAGAAAATCAATGATTTACTAGAGAAACAAGATAAAAAAGAACTACTTCAGAATATAAATCAGATGGATACAAAGTCTGAAAAGATGGAGAAAAATTTTGATAGACTTTTGAATTTATATAAAAATCTCGACTATAAGCAGAAGTTAAACGACTTGATAGATAAGCTAGATGCCATGAGTAAAGAGCAGAAAAAGCTAGCTTTAGAATCTGAAATACAAAAAGACACTAAGGAGGCGCAAAAAGAGCTCAACGAGGAGATGAAGGAGGTACAGAAGAAAATGGATGAACTCATTAAGCTCAATAGCGAGGTCAATAAAACAGATAAAAAAGAATTTGAGGAGGCTAAGAAGGATATAGACGATGCGGCAGCGCAGCAGGAAGACGCAGAGAAGGAAATGAATAATGGCAGTCCAAAATCAGGAGGTAAAAAACAGGAAAAAGCTTCTGAGAAGATGAATGATGCTAAAGAGAAATTGAGTAAATTAAAGAAGAATCAAAAGAAAAAACAAAAAGCAGAGGATGCGAAGATGATGCGACGTCTCTTAGAGAACGTTATTTTTCTGTCATTTGAACAGGAAAAAATATTGGAAAAAACAAAAACGATTTCCATTCAAAGTCCTAGCTATTTGAAACTTATTCAGCATCAGCAAAAATTAAAAGAGGATTTCAAGCTGGTAGAAGATACACTTTATAAAATAGCTTCACGACAGGTGAAAATTCGGAAATTTATTTTTGAGGAAGTAGATAAGGTAAATAATAACACGGACCTCTCAATAAAAAGACTAGTAGATCGGAGAATAGATTTAGCTATATCTAATGAACAGTTTACTATGTCGGCTTATAATAAGTTAGGACTAATGCTCAGTGAGTCACTAAAAAATATGCAAGATGAGGATGAGGATGAAAATAGTTCTGACTCAGACCAGCAATGTGATAATCCTAAACCGGGAAAGAAGAAAAAGAGTATGAGTCTCGAAAAATTGGGAGAGATGCAACAACAGCTCAATGAGCAAATGGAGAAGTTACAACAGAAAATGAAGGAAAAATCTCAGCAGCCTGGAAAAGAAGGAATGTCACAGAATCCAAATGGACAGCAGCCCGGAGAACAACAAGGGCAGAGGGGACAACAAAAAAGCCAAGATGGCAAGGAAGCTGCAGAATTCGCTAAGATAGCTGCTCAGCAGCAAGCTATTCGCAATCTGCTGAAGAAGATTGAAGAGCAATCTAATAGTCCTGATAAATCTGGCAAAAAACCTTTCGGTAATGAACTGAAAGATGCCATGGATAAAATGAATCAAACCGAGAAAGATCTAGTTAATAAGCGATTTTACGATGAGATGATGATGCGTCAAAGAGAGATTCAGATAAAACTTTTAGAATCTGCTAAGGCAGAAAGAGAGCAAGGTGAAGAGACCAGAAGAGAAAGTGAGCGCGCCAAAAATGTAAAGCCAGATATGCCTCAAGAGCTCAAACAGTATTTAGAGAATAAAAAGCAAAATGAAGCTCAAATTCAACGAACACCAGTAGGCCTCAACCCATACTTTAAAAAACTAAGTGAAAAGTATTTTCAGTCGATAAAATAGATTTAAAACTATATTTGTAGCTATATTAAGTGTTTCATGAAGTTATTTTTTGTCCTATTATGTTTAGTTTTTTGTTTGTCATCGTCTTCAGCTCAGACTAAAATGACGCAGGAGGACTATATCAATAAGTATTTTTCTCTGGCGGTAGAAGAGATGAATCGTTATAAAATACCAGCAAGTATCACATTAGCTCAGGGCTTGATAGAAACTGAAAGTGGTAACTCGCTGCTCGCTTCTAAGGCCAATAATCATTTTGGCATTAAATGTAAAGCAGAGTGGACAGGGGCTATATTCATAAAAGATGATGATACCAAGAATGAGTGTTTCCGTGCATACG
The DNA here is from genome assembly GCA_030832185.1 of Chitinophagales bacterium. Lineage (GTDB taxonomy): Bacteria > Bacteroidota > Bacteroidia > Chitinophagales > JADJOU01 > CHPMRC01. The sequence continues at coordinate 56,926 of JAURJQ010000027.1, forward strand.
GAGCAGTTGAGGAATCTTACAGAGATCATTCATTATTTCTCTTGAAGCCCAGATATGGCAAATTATTTAGCTATGACATGACTGATTACAGATCCTGGGCCTATGGACTTAAGGAAGCAGGATATGCTACGAATCCTAATTATCCAGCTATGCTTATTAAATATATTGAAGAACTAAAGTTGTACCAATTTGACAAATTTGGTATGGAAAAAAGTTCTTTAAAAACAATAAAACCTCTAGAAACCGCTCCTCGGAAATTTAGCGAGGAAGAACTTATAAAACTGCGAATGCAACTTGCCAATAATATTCAGCTAGTGATAGTCAATGAGGATTTCGACATATATAAGCTGGCAAGTATGAAAAAATTGCCTGTAAACAAACTCATGGAATTTAATGATGTAGAAGGAGAACAAACGTTGAGATTGGGTCAGAATTTTTTCCTGAGTAAGAAGGAAAAAGCAAATGCAAAAGCGAAACACATCGTACTAAAAGGAGAGAGTCTTTACGATATTTCTCAGATGTATGGAGTTAGCTTGAAGCAATTAAGAAAATATAATAAGTTAGAATCCTGGGAGCAACCATATGCCGAAGATACAATATATCTTAGTGGTGTAAGAGAGTCATTTATGAAGTCTCGTCCTTTTTATCAAATTGAAAGAGAGCGCATTGAAAAGAATCTTAAACTTTCCATTCCTTTGGATATTACCCCCAAACCTGATCCAGCTAATGCTAGAATTGAATCATCTAAAATTGCAGAACCTTTATCAAATCGAGTGGTTAACATTCAGCCGAAGATGACCATAGAAGCAAAAGATACTTCTCCGATGATAAATAATGTTCTAACCCAGTCAAATAAGTCAAGTGATATCACTTCAGTAAAGAAAAAAGTTGATAGCGCAACTATTGAAAAGATAAATCCTAGTGAGAAAGTTTGGATAAATCATAGTGTAAAGCCAAAGGAAACTATTTTTAGAGTTTCAAAAATATATAACTGTAACCCTAATGATATTCTAATTTGGAATGCTATAAGTATGGAACAGGGCTTAAAGGTAGGTCAAATCCTTCGCATACATACCTTATTCCCAAATGGAGTAGAAATAGACGCTCCAGCGAGCGAAAATTTAAAATCTATCCTTCCTGGAGAAAAGACTAAGTTAGAATCTAAAACTTCTCAAAAACCAAGGGCAGTAATATTAAAAGCGCAAACTTTAAAAACAGCGATAGTTGATACTGGCGAAATACGAATAGGTAAGGGCATTAAAGCAGAGAAGGTAAGTATACAAGAATTATATAAAAATACTAAGCCAGATAATACTAGACCAGACACTATTGTACGTAGAATTAAACTTTCTGGAGATTAACCTAATTTATTTAAGGTCATGAGTCTAAACAAGCTGCAAAAGTTTGAGGCATTGAAGTCTATGCCGAATGTCTATGAAAATTTCTCTTTCACAGAGCCCAATCTCTTTAGAAATCAAGAGGAAGATAACCCTAAGGGTTTTTGGAAATCTAAACATTTCGGAAATGAGTATCCTTTGATTATTGAACTGGCTTGTGGTAAAGGAGAGTATTCTGTAGCACTCGGCGAAAAATACCCTGATAAAAATTTGCTAGGCATAGACATTAAGGGAAATAGAATTCATAATGGAGCTAAGATAGCATTGGAAAAAAAATTATCCAATGTTTGTTTTCTCCGAACCAGAATAGAATTGATGCATGAGTTTATCCTAGGTGAAGAAATAGATGAAATATGGATTACCTTTCCTGATCCATTCCCAAGCTTTTCAGACAGAGGCAATCGTTTAATTTCTCCAAAGTTTTTAGATTATTATCAGAAACTTCTCAATGGAAAAAAAATAACTTTCCATCTAAAAACTGATAATTTTCCGCTCTTCAGATATGCACTAGGGGTATTGGATGGCCGAGGAGAGAAAATTGTTCGTTGTATAGAAAATATCTATGGTCAACATAAAAAGATAGAAGACATATTGCGTGTTCAGACTTATTATGAAAAGTTACACATGGGTCAAGGCAGTCAAATCCATTATGTGCAATGGGAAATGTAATCGTGGTATAAAAACTATCTTCCTAACAACTTATCTAGTAGAGGAATCAATTTCTCTGGCTGACTTGGTTTCGGCACTCTATTGGATATGATATTTCCGCTTTTGTCTATGAGAATATAGGAGGGTAGTGATTGAATGGCATATTTCCTTGCAAAGTCAGAATTAAAACCATTTGGGAATGAAATGGCTTGAATTTCATCCATCAATTTGTGGTCTCTGATAGCTTTTTCCCATGCTTCTTTATCTTCGTCTATAGATAGATATAAAAACATAAAATCAGACTGATCTTTATATTTGGTGTTGATTTCTTTCGCAGCCTTCCATTCTGTCATGCTAGCGGCATTAGCACTAGACCACACATGAATATAAACTATTTTACCTACGAGTTCTCTTGAGTGTCTTTTATTCCCTGAATAATCTTCAAAGCTAAAATTCGGTGCGGGCTGACCAGTTTCATATTGGGCTAAATTGACCAACCTTTTTTTAAGTGCTATCTTTCTATCGGCATCTTTTACTTGATCTATATAGGCTACTATTTCTTGTTTAAGCTCAGAAGTTCTTCCATAGCTATTGACCCATTCTCCAATCAAATTTTCTATCAAAGTTTCGCGAAGATACGTATCGTGTTCTAATTCTGCTTCGCGTATATAGCCTTTATATAATTCTAAATCATCTGTATTTTTACTGATTATAAGGGGCTTATTTTTGCTATTTACATTGGCCTTTAGAATATTCATGCGGTTATCTATATAAAGGGGGCAATGATAATAATCTGAATGATTGGGCATGAACTTATAGAATTCTAGAAAACTAGCATGCACTGCTATGAAGGAATCCTGATGTAACCCATGATATTTTGGATAGTAATATTTATAGAGATAGGAAGCCATTTCTATATAATTGCGCGGATACAATTCTACAAATTCTTGACTTAGACTCACCTCTTCTACTAGTGCATTCCATTCTGCTGAGCGAAGTTTATAAGCGTTATCTATTTCCTTGTAATAAACTTCTAGCCCTTGCTGCGCTGCCTGTTTCAAATTTTCTCTATCTTCCTTATTTCCGAGGTAGGGAGTAGATTCGAGATTGAGTAGCGTATTCTCTTGTATTAAATCCTCATAGAATATCGTATAATTCGTTGTTTTCGTATTATCTATTGTCAACTGGATATTGGCTCCTGGTTTTACAAAAAGTTGAATGCGCTTGGTTTTATAATAGAGCTTGTAAAAGCATGCATTGGAGACAGAGATATTAAACTCAAATGCCCCTTTCTTAGGGCTGGTTTCTATTTTAGAGTCTAGAAGCTTAGAGAAGACGGCAGGCGATAGAATCACAGTACTATAGTCCGTGCTCTCTAGTATGGTGCCATAGATGCGCACATTCTGACTATTGACAGAGAGTGAATTAGTTAAGATAACAAGGGTTAGAAAAATTCGAATCATAGAGAGTTTCATGCACGTTTCATTAACGTTTAAAAGTATTAAAAATTATCTCAAAAAAGTAAGAAATCCTACTCTATCCTAAACTCATAGTTTATCTTGCCTCCAAAGTCGGGGTTGAATACTTTTAATATTTTGCCTGATTTAGCATCATAGATTTTGAAAATACCCGAGGTCTTTTTCATAACTCTAGACGAATACCAAAAGCTCAACCCATCGCCACACTGATAGTTTTTGTCATAGTCAAAAAGCTCTAGATGATAACAACAGTTTGGCGCTAATTGAATGGTGTCTCTATAAGTTGTGTTATTATTGAAATAAACTTTTTTCAAAATTGTGTCTCTGTTTCCACTTCTTATTACAAGCCAATTATTCGAACTATCATTTGTAGTATATATTTCTAAGATAATCTCTCTTGATTGTAACTTTGGTGTTTGTAGGATTTCAGCTTTAATAAAATCATTTTTAAAGTTTACATTCAATGGTCGTTTCATTAATTCCAATTCTACAAAGGTATCTCCATGCTCATCAAAGTTTAATTCATAGGTTTTAACTTCTTGAGGCATTAGATCCAGAAAAACTCGATAAACGATTCCAATACCGTTCTTATAGCCGGCCTTTACATCAAAGGTGTTAACTTTTTGACTACCTTCATTTTTAATTAAGAACCTTATTCTCGAACAAGAAGGATTATGCATTCTATAATTCGGATTTCTGCTTGGGGAGACTATATCGACTAATGCCAAGTCGAAAGAGTCTTTGTATCTATAAGTTATCACATGCGACTCTATAGAATAAATGGCATGAATCTCCTTGCTCTCAGTTTCTATTTTCCCAAAATAGATTTCTATTTCATTATCACTTTCTAATTTTAAATCTGCTAAATGAACTTCGATCTCATTGACTTTCTCACCTGGGCACCAGTTGGTGCGGGGAAATATCCAGGTGCCTGACTGCGGCTGAATGGGGTTTTGGTCGCAGTCTGTTTTCCATAATCTCTTCTGATAGATTGGCTTTCCATTGAGTCTTACATGAAAGTTAATTGGAGAAAACTCACCTTCCTGATCATGACCTGTTATGATAGTTCTGAGTTTAGCATAGTTTTCACCAGGTCGAAGTTTAAATCGAAAAGGTTTTATCATACTATCTATCTGAATGGAGTCTTGATAGCGATAGTTGTCTTGAAATGCAGGCAAGACATTGACGGGATTTCTGAGTGTATCTCCTTTGATGAGGTATAGAGTAACCGTGTGTTTAAACCCAAATTTCCCTTTATCATCCCATCCTCCAGTATAGGCACTGTAAAAAATGGAATCCCCTTTCAATAATGGTAAATAGTCGGTGACGTCATAGAAATAAGGATGAACCCAAGTAGAATCATATCCATGTCTCCCTTTCCGCATTAAAGAACTATAGGGTGTAATTAAACGAGCGACTTCTATATCCTTATAACTTGAATCACTTATTTTTTTAGAAAAAAACCCTCTGTAGGTATAGTCCCAAGCGCAGCAACCATAAGTGGCGCAGCCTAGGTCAATTTTTAATATTGCTTTTTCATAGCTGCCCGCAGGAAAGTCTTTCTGAATTCTATGCCATTCTACACCACGAAACTGCTGAATATTGGAGTCTTGGAAGAAGATGACCTTGACTGTATCTTGAGCAGCTATAGCATAATGTACACAAAAAATTAGAAGACTAAACGCTAGGATTTTATACCGACGATTCTTATCAAATAGTTTTATCATATTACTGTTATACAAATGTAAGTCGGCATAATACCTTAATAAATTGAGCCTAATAAAAAATGGTATTACCTATAAATCCATTTCTTCTCATCTTCCCTGCCATTTATATTAACGCGTAGGATATAAATACCTTTTGGTAAATGACCAAGATTTAACTCTTCAATCATAGATAAATTCTTAGTTGCCTTTTGGAAAACCATTTGACCATTGAGATTAAATATTTTAACTCCTAAAATCTCTTGTCCATTTCCTTTGGTCTCTATTTTCAAATGACCATTTGACGATGGGTTAGGACTCAAATCCCAGTAAAAATTATTGTTGGCAGTAACTATTTCTGACTTTATAGTATCTGGAAATTTAAATGTTCTATACTCATAATTTGATTTAGGGGTATACTCTCCTAGTTTGACATTATTCAAGGTAAATTGAAAATTGATCTTTGCTCCAAAGTCTGCATTGAATGTTTTTAAGACAGCGTTATTAATAGCATTTCGTATCGTAAAACTTCCTGTTGATTTAGATAATTGTTGCGTGGACCACCAAAAATTCAGACCATCGCCACACTCGATTCTATCATCATAGTCTATGAGTTCCATACGGTAACAACCATCTGGCAAGGTAATCGTATCTGAATAGGTCTTATTGTCGCCTTTATATACTTTAGACATCACTTCTTGATTCAACTCATCAAAAATCTTCAAGGTATTGTCTTTATTATCATTAGTTGTTTTTATATCAAACTTTAATTTCTGAGAAGGGAATACTACTGGAATATCAAACTTAGACTGAATACTATCATTCCATGTCACTAAATTATCTATTGTTTTTTGAAGATTGGCAAAAAATATAGGAGAGGTATAGTCGACATTCATCCATGGAAAAGCGGGTAGTTGAATTATTTCCGATTTTTCAGGCATCAAATTTCCCTTCCAAATGTGCGTCGTTTTATTATTTCCATCTACCCAATAATCAATATATGCTTCTTTGACTGATTTCGTGCCTTCATTTCTTATTTTTACTATTGGTCCTTGACATAATGGATTATGAAGGAAATAGGTTTTATCCTTACTCGGCGCTATGACATCAATCAAAGCAATATCTTTATCAGGCTTTTTTTCAAATATAATTATGTTTCCACTTACACTATAATTAGCTTGTATCGTAGCGCTCGTTGTTTCCATATTTCGAAATGAAATCCATATTTCATTCGAATCATTGGTTTTTAAATATGGCGTAAGGTCAATATCTAAATCAATGACCTTTTCTCCTGGACACCAATTGCATCTGCTAAAAATCCAGGTCCCACCTTGCGGCTGTAAATGAGTTTCGTCACAATCTTCTCTCCAAAGTCTTTTTGTGAAAATTTGATTCCCATTCAGTTTCACATAAAATTCCACTGGACTAAATTCTCCCTGTGCACCATGACCCGTTACAATTACTCTAAATTTTGCCTGCCTTTCATTTGCATCTAACTTGAAGCGATACGGCTTGATTAATGTATCTATTTGGGTTTCATTTTGAAAAGTAAAACTTCGTCCATACGCTTTTTGGACTTGTTTAGGCATAGCATCTGGTTTGCCTTCTATCAAAATAAGATTGCTCGTTAGATTGAATCCCTTCTTACCATCATAGCCGCCCGATTGTATCACCAGCCCGAAACTATCTTTAAATAAAGGAATATAATCCGTCACATCGAATATATATGGATGCGTCCAATTATTAGTAAATCCATTGGACCCTGCTCGCATATAGGTTCCATAAGGTGTGATAAGTCTCGCCACCTCAATATTCGATGACTTTCGTGTCACCCAAAGCGAATCCAAAACGGTCAATTTGCTATTCCATGTGACAGAATCTAATTTCCCAAATTTCAAGGTATCATAGTCTTCTAATGGTTTCCCTATCAATGCATGAAAATTATAATCCCAGACGCAACATCCATAGCTTGCGCATCCCAGTTCTATGACTAAAAAAGCTTTTTTATAATTCTTGCTCGGATCTAGATAGTCGAATTTTTTATGATTCCACGTACCCTTCCACTGCTGTAAATCATATTTCGTAAAAAAATTGATTTTGGTGGTATCTCCTTCACCTGCAAACAGTCTCGCGCATAGGAATATAGACAAAATTCCAAGACTGATTTTTTTAATCAACATATTCTGAAAATTAAATGATTTCCAATCGCTTTCCTATCTCATGATATTTATCCAATATCACATCTAGGTGCTCTTTGCGGTGGCTGGCCATGAAGCTGTTTCGCATCATAGCTATGCCTGGTGGAGCTGCTGGAGGAACGAATACATTGACAAATACACCTGCATCGTAAAGTCCTTTCCAGAGTTCAAAGCCTTTATTGTCATTATCAATAATGATGGATACTATGGCTGTCCGCGAGGGATATACATTATAGCCCATACTGATAAGACCTTGTCTTACATAGTCGGCATTATCATTCAATTGCTTGACAAGCTCTGGGTGCTCTATCAAAATATCCAATGCTGCCAATGCCGCTGCTACGGAAGCTGGCGTAGGAGAAGCACTAAAAATCAAGGCTGGAGAATGGTGTTTCAAATAATTGATAACTCTTTCTTCTCCTGCTACAAATCCACCAAGAGATGCTAAGGTTTTTGAAAATGTACAAATAATCAAATCCACATCATTGTCTAGCCCAAACTCACTAGCTGTGCCTCTACCACCTTTACCTATTACTCCAAATGCGTGGGCATCATCTACTAAGGTTTGAGCACCATATTTTTTAGCTAACTCAACTATTTTCGGAAGATCAGGGATATCGCCGAAGGTGGAGAATACACCATCGGTTACTATAAATTTTGCCCCATCCTTATCTTTTACCTGAATCAATCGCTTCTCCAAGTCCTCCATATCATTATGATGATAGCGCAGTATTTCTGTACCAAAAGTTCCTTTGGCAAGCATATTAGACGTTTGAATGGAGGCATGATTGTCTCTGTCGCTGATGATATAGTCGTGTCGACCCATCAATGGCGCTATGACTCCCTGACCTGCCTGATAACCTGTACTGAAGAGCAGAGCAGCTTCTTTGCCCACAAATTTCGCCAATTTGGTCTCTAATTCATTATGAAGGTCGATAGTACCAGTTAGATATCGAGAACCTGAGCAGCTAGTACCGTATTTATTGATTGCAGCTATAGCCGCTTCTTTGACTTTGGGGTGTGAGGTCAGACCTAGATAGTTATTAGAACCTGCCATAACTACTTTTTTGCCATTCATATGCACCTCAGGCCCTTCACTATCTTCTATAGGATTAAAATAAGGGTAAATACCTGCTTTTTTAACTTCGTCGGCTCTCGTAAAACTATAGCACTTTTCGAATAATTTTTTTGATTGCATTACTTTATTCATTCAATTGTTCACTGGTCTAGCTTACAAATATAAGAAAAACGGATAAACATCTAGAATAATAGTCGATACCGATCATCAAATTCCTATCTGTAAATCTGTCATAGAGGAATACCTACGACGAGACATTTAGTCGCAAACAATTGAAATAGTATGACTTAACTTCATTTTTTGTGACATTTTTTTGGCTGGTATAAGCATTGTAGTAAGATAAAATAGGACGTATTCTGGCCGGCAGAATTAAGTCAAACTGAAAATTTTTAACCACAAAAATACAAACAACATGACACTATTAAAATGGCAAAAAGACAACAAATTAGCTCCTGGGTTGAACTTCTTTTTCAATGATTGGTTCGATGATAGTTATTTCGACAAAGTAGCGGTAGGCACCTCAATTCCTGCAGTCAATATTCAAGATAATGAAAGGGACTATACTGTGAGTATAGCTGCTCCAGGACTCAAAAAGGAGGACTTCAAGCTTGCTTTAAATCACAATGTACAGACCATTTCTTCTGAACAAAGCTCTGAAAAAGAGGATAAGGAAGAGGGCAAATACACGAGAAAAGAGTATAACTATAGCTCATTTTCTCGTTCATTCACCATTCCTGAAACGGTGGAGGTAGATCAGATAGATGCCAAGTACGAAAATGGCGAACTTAAAATCGTTCTACCAAAGAAGGAAAAAGCGGTGAAAGTGGTGAAGGAGATAGCGGTGAGCTAAGACAGTATAAAGTATTTAAAGTTGTCCAAGTAAAATTATCCCCTTATGATCAGTTAATGAGCTGGTGATAGGGGGATTTTTATTGAAAATCAAATCATCCCTTCACAAACCCTCTTACTTTTTCCATCAAAGCATCTATTTGCTCATGATCATTATAGTAATGGGTAGAGACGCGCACGGCATCTAGTTTGCCTTCATGCACGTGGCGAAGTATAAATTTAGGATTGAATGACTGAGCATATTTTAAAAAGTCGGGCGCCTTTTTGTTATGAAAACTAAACGTGGTTTGTGCTCCACGGGATTTTTCTTCTAGTGGAGTCAATACGTGAATATCTTTATTCATTTTTCTCAGTTCAGTTTGAGCATGGAGGGTCAGATCTTTCACTCTTGCTTCTATTTTTGCAGGGCCTACGGCCATATACCAGTCTATAGCCCGCACGGCAGCATCATAGAGTGGTCCGCAGAATGTCCCGGCACTGAAGCGCTGGGTTTCATCTACTAGATTTTTATTCATAGGGTTCTCGGCTGTCATATCAAATTCACCAAGACTGTAGGCTCCTATATTGTGTATTTTAGTATTAGCTAGGCGTTCTGGGCGGAGATAGACAAAACCTAATCCAAGGGGTGCTAGTAGCCATTTGTGCAGACAGCCTGCATAATAATCGCAGCCAAGTTCTGTTATGTTGAACTGAATCATGCCTAGCGGATGTGCTCCATCTATAATAGATATAATTCCTCGGTTTCTAGCTTCAGAACAGATGTCTTTTATAGGAAGAATTTGACCAATGGTGCATGGAATATGAGGCACTGCAACTATTTTTGTCTTCGGGCTCAGGGCTTTTTTGAAATTACTAAAGGTCTCTTCCGCTGAAGCTCCAAGGGTAAAGGTCTTAATTTTAATACCTTCGGTACCCGCCCGATAGAGCCATGCTGCACAACCTCCTACGTGCTCATGCGCAGTCATCAGAACTTCATCCCCTGCTGACAATTCATTTCCCCAGCAGGCTATATTGATTCCTTCGGTAACGTTTTTGGTGATAGCTATTGTCTTAGTATCGACCCCTATTAATGGCCCTAGCCGTTCTTTTATAGTTTTTAAATCTGAAGGATAATATCCAGATTTAGCAACTAATTCAAAAGATTCTTGCAGTGCTTTGAGCACTGGCCTGGGGGTAATGCCCATAGTGCCATTATTCATATAGATAGTGTTCGGAATAGGTAGAAACTGTTTTTGAATTTCTGACCAGCTATCAGTTGAAGGAAATTGGATTTCACGTGGTGAAGTCCAAGGAGCACTAAGCAATGATGACACACTCACTGCGCCTAATCCTAGATTTGCAATAAATTGTTTTCGATTCATGGTTATGATGCTATATTTACAAAGTTATACGTTTATTTTGAAACTTCGTTTTTTTCAACACCCTCTGGTTCAGATTCATTTAGCGGTTTTCCTTTGGGGGTTTACAGCTATCCTCGGCAAGCTTATTACTATTGATACCTTGGGCTTGGTTTTGATAAGAATGTTTTTAGCGGCACTCGGTTTTTTTGTCTTGCCACTTACTCGCGCTCATATAAAAAAACTTTCTCGTGCACAAATATTGAAACTCTTTGCTATAGGTGCTATCATCTGTTTGCATTGGTTGTGCTTTTATCAATCTATCAAAGAATATAATTCATCATCTATTGCCTTGGTATGTCTCGGTACCAGTCCTATGTTCGTAATTTGGCTTGAATATTTTTCCCGAATTTCTAAAATGATTTCTCGACAAAAAATAATTATAAGTGTCATCGCTATAATAGGTATGTATTTCATTGCCAATGGGAACAAACTTCAAGCATTTAGCCTAGGAACACCTGGGCATTATGAATGGGCTATTTTCTACGGTATTTTATCTAGCTTACTAGCTTCTGTGTTTACGATTATGAATGGTAAAATGTCGAATAGTGTGGAACCTTCTGTTTTATCATTTGTAGAAATGCTCTCTGGCGGCATTTGTTTGTTGTTTTTTACACTTCTATTTTCAAATTTCGATTTTATACAGAAAATAAATACGTCCGATATTGCCTATATATTAATTCTCAGCTTTGTTTGTACCAATGTGCCATTTCTACTTTCTATTTATGCTTTAAAAAAATTAGAACCTTTTGTAGTAACATTGACGGTCAATCTAGAGCCGATTTATGGTTTGATTTTTGCAGCAATTCTTTTTCAAGAACACCGAAGGTTTAATTTTCATTTTTATACAGGAGTGGTTTTAATCCTATTCTCCGTATTTTTACCACTACTTATCACGAAATGGAAAAAAGCTTAAACACAATTCAGCCCCTCGCTGAACGTATGCGACCTCAAAGTTTGGACGACTACATAGGTCAGGAAAAACTCATTTCGGATAAAGGCGTTATCAGTCAATTTCTAAAACAAAAAAATTGTCCGTCCATCATTTTTTGGGGAAATCCTGGAGTAGGTAAAACCACGCTCGCCTATCTCATTGCACAAGAACTGGACTTGCCATTTTTTTCCATCTCTGCTATTTCTTCTGGGGTCAGAGATATTCGAGACATCATAGAAAAAAGTCATGAACTCGGACGCGTTTTATTGTTTATTGATGAGATCCATCGATTCAATAAATCCCAGCAAGACTCATTATTGAAAGCAGTAGAAGAAGGCAGAATTTTACTGATAGGAGCTACGACAGAAAATCCATCTTTCGAAGTCAATCGAGCTCTTCTTTCGAGATGTAAAACGTATGTCTTAGAAGAACTAAGTACAGATTCTTTAAAGAAAATTGCTTTATCTGCATTGGAAAAAGATGTACTTCTGAGCAAACGTACCATCGAAATAACAGAATGGGATGCGCTACTAAGACTCTCTGGTGGCGATGCTCGAAAACTTCTCGGAATGATAGAACTAGCGAGTCAGAGTTCATCGCAAGAAAAATTAGTCATTACTAATGAATTGATACACTCCATAGTGCAGAGCAATAGTGCGAAGTATGATAAGAACGGAGAATTCCACTATGACATAATTAGCGCTTTTATAAAATCGATGCGCGGCTCTGATCCGAACGCAGCGGTATACTGGATGACAAGGATGATAGAAGGTGGAGAAGATCCTAAATTCATCGCTCGTCGCATGATTATATTCGCATCGGAAGATATTGGGATGGCTAATCCGAATGCGCTGCTGCTAGCCAACTCATGCTTTGATGCAGTGTCAAAAATTGGTTATCCAGAATGTAGTATTGTGCTTTCACATACGGTAGTATACCTAGCTACATCTGTCAAGAGCAATGCCTCTTACATGGCACTGAGAAAGGCGCAAAAATTAGTGCGAGAAACAGGATACCTGCCTGTACCCCTTCATCTGCGAAATGCGCCTACTAAATTGATGAAAGACTTGAATTATGGTAAAAACTATCAATATGCACATAGTTACGAGGGGAATTTTGTAGATCAAGATTTTCTACCAATTGAAATCAAGGATATTAAATTGTATGAACCTAATAAGAATCCTCGTGAAAATGAAATTTTGCATTTACTTAAAAAGTGTTGGCCGAAAAAATATTTCTAGTCCGACTTTATAAAATAAATTAATTTTGAATACTATCGTATTTTCTAATTCTTAATAGACAGAATATGAATTTTGAAAACATTTTATTTATAGATATAGAGACAGTATCTCAATATAAAAATTATGAAGACATGCCGGAAGAATACAAATATGTCTGGAATAAGAAATATGAGCGAAATGAATACCTCAACGCACTAAATGTTTCCGAGGCTTATGAAAATAAGGCTGCTATTTTCGCAGAATACGGCAAAATAGTTTGCATCTCAGTGGGCTATTATCACAAAGTAAATGATGAGTATAGAATAAAGTCTTTTGCTAATCATGATGAGAAATCTTTATTGGAAAGCTTTGAACTTTTTTGCCAAAAACTAAAAAATAGCTATGTTTTCTGTGGACATAATGTGAAGGAATTTGATGTCCCTTATTTGTGTAGAAGATTCTTAATTAACAAGATTGCTATTCCTAAATTATTGGATTTTCAAAATAAAAAGCCCTGGGAAGTGGAATTGATAGACACACTGCAGCTCTGGAAATTTGGGGATTATAAAAACTACACCTCTCTAGAAACCTTAACGACTATTTTCCATATTCCTACACCTAAGAGTGATATAGATGGCAGTCAAGTAGGTAAAGTGTATTGGGAGGAAAATGATTTAGAGAGAATAGTAAAATACTGTCAGAATGATGTCATAGCCGTCATTCAGCTCTATCGGGCCTTTCATCAGATGGATTTAATAGAAGATAATAAAATTCAAGTGATATGCTAAGTGAGATTTTAAAGCAGTCTATATCGTATTCACTTAGTGAATTTGAAACTATAATAGAAGAAGTCATTCGTACAGGGAGTGAAAAAATATACTCTACAGACATGCATCCTTATGTGTCTAAGAATTATGACTTAGAAAGGGATATGCAATCCAAATTTTCGCTTCAAAAGAAATTTTTTAATGCTGTGCAGAAAACACAAACAGCAAGTTTGCATCTTATCACAGAGGCATGGTGTCTGGACGCTCATATTATTATGCCTCTTTTCAAAGGTATCGCAATTGCCAATCCGAGTATTGATATCAGATTATATCTTCGTGATAGGAGTGAAGATCTTATGCAACTATTTCTCACCAATGGTTCTAAATCTATTCCTGTCGTATTCGGATTGGATAAGTTAGGTCAAGAGGCATTTCGATGGGGACCTCGCTCTGCTAAAGCTAAAGAAGTCTTAGCTCCTGTAATCAATGAGTCTTATGGAATAAGATATCAAGCGCTTTCAAATTTCTATAAACTTGATCTTACCCAGTCTATACAGGAAGAGTGGGTCGATTTGTTATAAAATCAACATACTATCTCCAAAGGAGTAAAATTTAAATTCATTCTCTATCGCTAGTTTGTATAGGCTTATGAGATCTCGCTTGGCTTTTTTATGATCTAGAAAGGCCTGTACTAGAGCCATGAGTGATGATTTAGGTACATGGAAATTGGTAATCAAACTATCTGTCAATTTAAAATCAAACCCCGGCATAATAAACATATCAGTACTAGTGATGATATTATCGTTCAGCGTTTTATCTAAGATTATGTCTGCCTGAGACTCTAGGGTGCGAATAGCCGTAGTGCCTACTGCGATGATATTTTGATTTGTTTTTTTAGCTTCGCGCAGTTTTAATATAGTGGACAGAGAGATCGCTAAAGGCTCTGTATGCAGTCTGCGCTGCTTTATATTCTCTTCGGATACATCTGCAAAGGTTCCCATCCCTACATGCAGAGTCACTTCGGTTCGTTCTATATTTCTCTCTGCTATTCGCTCAAATACTCTTTCGGTAAAATGCAAGGAGGCGGTGGGTGCAGCTACTGATTTTTTCTCGTCTGCATAGATGGTTTGATAACGATCTCGTAGTTGAGATTCTTCAAGGTCTAGCTGACCCAGATAATGAGGTGTAGGAGTAGTACCATATTGAATCATAACCTGCGGCAGAAGTGCTATGTCAAATAGTGGTAATAAATAAAAATATTGATGATGCTGTCTCAGAATTTTAAATCTATAATCTGCAATGGTGAGTTCCCGACCAGGGATTAATTTTTTCATCACGATGACGGGAATAGTTCCATCATCTTGTATTCCTTCATTGTATAGAAATAGCCCTTCTACTTTACCTCCTGTATCTTTGGTAAAATTAGCTCTAGCTGGGATGACCCCCGTATTATTCATCACCATAAGGCTATGGCTAGGCAGATAGTTGGCTAGATTATAAAATCTATCAAGATGTACTTCATCCTTTTGTGTGTCATAGACCAATAGCTTGGCCATATCTCTAGGTTCGGCAGGATGTTTGCCTATATTAGACTCTGAAATATTATAGTCAAAAGACTGGAGGGGGTGCTCTTTCATTAGAGCGCAAAATTAAAATTTTTTTGTCTTCTCGAAAGAAAACTCAGAATCTAAGTAGATTCTTCGCGAAAACTACTTTCCTTTGGCGATTAATTTTCTCAAATTAATCAAGGCATAGCGCATACGACCGAGAGCAGTGTTGAGGTTGGTGCCAGTCATTTCTGCTATTTGCTTGAAGCTATAATCATAGTAATGTCTCAGAACGATGATTTCTCGTTGCTCATCAGGAAGGAGTTCTAGATATTTAGCTATATCTATACTTTCTTTGTCTCCTATGATTTGGTCTTCTTTGTGCGTTTCTAGAATAGCGATATTATCTAAAATATCGTATTCAGGATTATCATTAGCTACTATTTTTTCCTTTTGATTCTTTCGGAAATGATCCATGCATAAATTATGAGCTATGCGCAATACCCAAGGCACGAATTTACCCTCTTCGGCATATTTTTCTTCCTTTAACTTCTGCAATACCTTAATAAATGTGTCCTGAAAGATGTCATCTGCCACTTCATGGTCTTTGACAATGACATAAATAGAGGTATAAACTTTGTCTTTGTGTTTGGAGAATAATGCTTCGAAAGCTGCGTCATCTCCGTTTACATATTGATATATTAAATCAATGTCCTGCAGTGCTACTTTGGTCTTCATACTCAACGTTTTTTATAAAGTTAGAAAATAATTTTGAGTAGAGATTTTACTGCATAGGCGCTTTTTTTGTTTTTGTTAATTTTAATTATAGCAAAGATAATTACTTTTTTTGACTTTAAGATATTTTTTTGGTTTGAAGTTTAACTTCTGAACGATTATTGTGTTAATTTATTGCAATAAATGTGAAATTTAGTTTTAGTTCAATTGTTCTAGAGCCGCCTTTATCCTATCAAAAGCTTTATTTATCATTTCTTCCGATGCAGCGAATGAAATACGTATGCAATTCGCATCGCCAAAGCTCTTGCCGCCAACTGTAGCCACATGAGCTATCTCTAATAGATACAAGGACATATCTTCAGAGTTATGAATCATATATCCATTTGCAGATTTACCAAAATAGTAACGAACGTCTGGAAATATATAGAATGCACCATCTGGCTGCGGGCAGTTTATGCCAGGCAATTCCTTCAGGCGATTTAAAACGAGCTCTCTTCTAGATTTGAATTTTTCTATCATGAAATGTACTTTATCCTGACTTCCATCTAAGGCCTCTATAGCGGCAGCTTGATTAAAGCTGCAGGCCCCTGATGTAATCTGACCTTGTATTTTATCACAGGCTAATGCTATCTCATTAGATGCAGCCATATAGCCAAGTCTCCACCCCGTCATGGAATATGCTTTAGAGAATCCATTGACTATAATGGTCCTATCTTTTATTTCGTCAAACTGAGCTATACTGCTATACTGCCCAGCATAGTTAATGTGTTCATAGATTTCATCTGATATGACATGAATTCTAGGATATTTTTTTAATACTTCTACCATAGCCGCCAGCTCCTGTTGATTGTATACTGCTCCTGTTGGATTGCACGGAGAAGAAAAAAGGATGACTTTAGTCCGTGAAGTGATAAATGATTCCAGCTTATCTGCACTAGGTTTGAAATTCTCATCAGCACCAGCATAGACTTCAATGACCCTGGCCTGCGCTAACTCGCCTATAGCTGCATAGCTAAGCCAAAAAGGAGAGGGAACGAGCATCTCATCTCCCGGATCCAATAAAGCCATACAGGCGTTGGATATAGCTTGCTTCGCACCATTGCTTACAACGATTTGATCGAAGGTATAGTTTAGGTTGTTTTCTTTTTTAAGTTTTCGACAAATGGCTTCACGCAATGCCTTTGTTCCTGATACAGGGGTATACTTAGTGTCTCCTTTATCGAGTGCTTGTTTACAAGCTGCTTTTATATTTTCTGGCGTATCGAAATCTGGCTCACCTAGGCTTAAATTGATTATATCTACCCCCTGCTCTTTTAGTTCTCGAGACTTGCGAGCCATAGCTAATGTGGCAGACTCTTTCATATTTAGAACTCTTGTAGATAATATACTCATGGTTGATTCAATTACAAATTCTGATTAGGTCTAATTTTCTTTGGAATACAAAGTTAGATAACTAACCAAACATAAACCCATTTTTTTAATCTATTTACATGTATATTTGACGATAATATTGTACAAAATGACACATGAAATCTCTAATAAGAGACTGACTATTGATTATTTAGGCTCTTTATTTATGTCGAGTTCTAAATTGAATCTCTCTCGCGAATCTCAATCACAAATCGTTCAAGGTCGAATTTATCTGGAAGAAAAGATAAAAAGTAGTGATAGTCCAATTTATGGCATCAATACAGGATTCGGCTCTCTTTATAATATTTCTATCAGTGCAGAAAATTTGGAAAAGCTTCAATATAATCTTATCGTGTCTCATGCCTGTGGAATGGGTGATTTAGTGCCAGTGGAGATAGCGCGTATGATATTATTTCTCAAAATTCAATCTCTATCTTATGGCCATTCCGGAGTTACATTAGAGGTGGTGAACAGGCTAATCGACATGTATAACGAAGGAGTTATGCCGGTGATCTATACTCAGGGTTCATTAGGTGCAAGTGGAGATTTAGCACCACTAGCACATTTGGCATTGCCTCTATTAGGATTAGGAGAGGTATACTACCTGGGTAAGCGAATGTCGGCATCAGAGGTTCTGGAAAAATTGAATTGGCAGCCATTGCATTTAAGAGCCAAGGAGGGTCTAGCTCTGCTCAATGGGACACAGTTTATTCAAGGCTATGCGTTGCATATTGCTATTAGGGCTAAAGAAATTTCAAAAAAATCAAATCAAATAGCTGCGTTATCAATTGACGCATTTGATGGCAGGATAGAACCTTTTGATGCGCTTGTGGGGGAAGTGAGACCGCATGCAGGACATATTCAAACTTCAATGGAAATCAGAGAATTACTTGAAGGTAGTGAAATCATAAAGCAAGCGAAAGAACATGTTCAGGATCCGTATTCTTTTCGCTGCATACCTCAGGTACACGGTGCATCGCTAGAAACATTGAATTATTTTACGTCAGTATTAGAGATAGAAATCAATTCTGTTACGGATAATCCAAATATTTTTATTGCGGAAGATAAAATTATATCCGCTGGAAATTTCCACGCCCAGCCCTTATCGCTGCCGCTGGATTTTCTCTCGATAGCGCTCGCCGAATGGGGCAGTATTAGTGAACGTCGAACGTATCTTTTGATCTCCGGACAGCGCAGCTTGCCTTTATATTTAGCAGCCAATCCAGGATTAAATTCAGGATTTATGATAGCTCAATATACTGCTGCCTCTATTGTTTCACAAAATAAACAATATGCTACTCCTGCTTCTATTGACAGTATAGTTAGCAGTAATGGCCAAGAAGATCACGTAAGCATGGGAGCTAATGCCGCTACCAAATGCCTAAAAATAGTAGAAAATGTAGAAAGAATATTGGGAATAGAGGCTATGACAGCCTGTCAAGCATTAGATTTTAGAAAATCGACCAAAACGAGTCCGAGAAATATGGAACTCTATAATCAACTAAGACAGAAAGTCAAATTCATCGAAGATGATGTCATTATGTTCACTCAGTTAAATGCGAGCGTAGAATCAATGTTTAATCACTAAAATCAATTTAAATACAAATGAAAACATTAAATGAAATACAAGACATAGATAAAATTATTAAGCTATCGCATGGTAAACTTCAGCTGATCTTCAAACATAGCACGGTTTGTCCTATTTCCAGAATGTCATATGAAAAAATGCTAGCAGAGTATCCCTTGCTAGAGGATCAAGCAGATCTTTATTATCTGGGCGTCAAAGAACAAAGGCCTCTTTCTAATTATGTGGCGGAAGTTTTAAATATTAGGCATGAATCTCCGCAATTACTTGCGGTGCGAAATGGGGAATGTATTTTTAATGAATCACATTTAATGATAGACCCGAAAATTTTAACTACAATATAGTTTTAGAAATGGAAAGTGGGGACCAAGTCATACAGCTCATAAATCAGACCAATCAAAATGTATTTTTAACTGGGAAGGCAGGAACTGGCAAAACTACACTACTTAAGAAAATAATAGCCAGTACATATAAAAATTACATCATCGTAGCGCCGACGGGAGTAGCAGCTATTAATGCTGGTGGGGTAACTATTCACTCTATGTTCCAGCTTCCCTTCGGCCCATTCTTACCTACAGATCAATATACTAATTATGATGGGCACGCCGCATATGAAACTAAGAAAACCATACAGAGGCATTTTAAAGTGAGGGCTGACAAGCGAGCTATCCTCAATAGTCTAGAGCTACTCATAATTGATGAGGTGAGTATGCTGCGACCGGACACATTAGATGCGATAGATCTCATGTTACAATATGTTAGATTCAACAAAAAACCTTTCGGTGGTGTACAGATGCTATTTATAGGAGATTTACTACAGTTGTCTCCAATTATTCGTCCTCATGAGTGGGATGTGATGAGCCAATACTACGATGGAAAATTCTTCTTTCATTCCCATGTGCTGAGGCAGGAGCAGCCGATATATATGGAATTGACAAAAATATGGAGGCAATCAGATGAACAGTTTATCAATTTGCTACAAAAACTGAGAATAAACGAATTAGATCAGGATGTAAAAGACACCTTGGCACCTTATGTGGATCCAAATTTTGACATAAAAGATTATCCAGGATATATTGTTCTTACTACGCACAATCAGCAAGCAGATAGTATCAATGAAGTTGCTTTAGCAAATATTAGCGAACGAGAGGTAAGTTTTGATGCGGATATCATAGGTGACTTTCCAGAAAACTTTTATCCTATAGAGTATAGACTGCTTCTCAAGCGCGGTGCGCAGGTGATGTTTATAAAAAATGATCCAGCTTTTGAGAAGCGATATTATAATGGTAAAATAGGTTTTGTAAAATCAATATCAAGAGACGAGTTAATTGTTCGTTTTCCAGAACAGAACATGGATATAGAGGTAGAAAAGTTTGTATGGGAGAATATTCGATATACTATAAATCCGATGACACAGGAGATACAGGAGGATGTCATGGGAACCTTTACACAATATCCTCTGCGACTTGCATGGGCCATTACCGTGCATAAAAGTCAAGGGCTCACCTTTGAAAAAGCAGCGATAGATATCTCCAAGATATTCGCCCCAGGGCAGGCTTATGTGGCTCTTTCTAGATTGACTTCTCTGAATGGACTTAAGCTTTTACAGCCTGTCATGAGTAAAAATATTAGTATCGAAGAAGCTGTTTTAAATTATGAAAAGTATAAAACATCCCAGGAAGAATTAACCAAAAATCTAACTAGCTATACACAAGATTTTTTGAATGATATCTGCATGCGTTCATTTGACTATAAAGATGTGAAACGCTGGTCGAATGCAATGCGAGAAGAAATAAGAGGTACAGGAGAAAATACTCTCGTCTACAAGGAACGTAAGTGGATAGAAAACTTAGATTTAAAGATCGACGAACTGGTATCAGTAGCAGAAAAATTTCAAGTGAGTTTGAAATACATTTTGGGGCCACAGATTGCTGAATTGAACTTTTTATTTGAGCGTATAGATAAGGCTTATCTATATTTCCATGAACGATGGATAGAGGCAGAAAAAATGATATTAAAAAAATTGCATGAATTAGCCTATGTATCTAGGGTAAAGGAATTTGAGAATGATGTTCGAGAAATTGAATCCTATGTAATGAGTCACTTAAGAAATTTAGAGCGTATCAGAAAATTGATACAATGCATGCGCGCCGGCATTCCACTCGACAAGCAATCTCTCTCCACCAAAGGAATAGAGAATATAAAACTGAATCTGATAAAAGAAATTGGTGATATTCCATTGACAGATTTGAAATCTTTAGCCAAGATAGACAAAGGAAAAAAAAGTGGGGATAAGGAATTAAAGAAATCTACCTATGAGTTGACGATGGAGCTCTGGCAAAAATCAAAGGATATTAAGGAGGTAGCTAGTATAAGAAAACTCACAAATCAAACTGTATTCGGCCATTTAGTAAAGTATGTAGAAAAGGGAGAATTAGCCGTAGAAGAATTAATCGAACTAGATAAACTGAAGCTTATTTATCAGAAGCTAAAGGGGAAGAAAGATTTCGAAAGTTTGACTGAAATGAGAGGATATCTTAATGATGAGTTTGATTATGGGCAGTTAAAACTATATAAGATTTGGGCGGAGTTAAACGAACGAACATAAAGGCAGTTCGCTCATTAGAAAGTTTTCAAAAAGAAATTTTTGACGTATATTTGTCTTTTTAAATTTATTTTATGCGGTCGTTCAATATTTTATGGATAGTTCCTGTTGTTTTAGCATTGCACTCTTGTAAAGAAGTTCTACCTGCACGCGTGGTTATTGCTTCTATTGACTCCACTTATATGACTGCCAATATTCCTAGTGCACAGCCTAAGGTGGTGGTCTTTGAGGAATATACAGGCGCTAGTTGTGTAAACTGCCCAGACGGACATCGTATAGCACAAGATATTCTTACACAATATGGAAACAGGGTAATAGCCGTCGGTCTTCATCCATCCGGTAATGTGCTAGCAGCCCCCGTGCATTCTGGAGAAGATTTCAGAACAGAAGAGGCAAGATTAATAGCTAATAAATTTAGTGTTAGTTCTTTGCCCTCAGGCACCATTGACAGAAAAGAATTTGACGGGTCTATCGTGCAAGGACGATTTGTATGGAAGCAAAAGTTGGAATCGGTCATAAACAATCCTGTAAAAGTAAACGCAAAATCTAGAGTATATTTTGATGATTTATCTGGCAAAACACTTTTAGAACTTGAATATACTATTCTAGAAGATATTGATAATGACTTAAATTTTTCTATCATGCTCATTGAAAATAAACTCAATGCGCCACAGAAAGAAGGTAGTGAAATCAGAGAGGAATATGAGCATGAGCATGTGATGCGAAAAATGTATACAAATGCCCTGGGAAATGCACTCAAAAAGGAAATAGCAGATGGCGGAGGTTATAAGAAGGGAAGAGTCTACTTAAAGAAAATAGAATTAGAAGATTTCTCAAAAACTAAGTATAAAGCTGAGAACTTATATATCATAAGTTTCATAAACAATGCAAATAATAGTGAAATATTGCAAGCTAGTTCTGCTAAGGTAAAGAATTAGTGAACCATGATAGCAGAATGGTTGAAAAATCAATGATTTAGGTTAGTTTTAGCAGAGTTTATTATATATTTGTAATGCGTTATTTTCTCGCATTACCATTAACAAATGCTTTTTTTTGACATGTTTTTTGGTTAAAAAGTGCTTTAGTTTTGCATATTGAAAATAAAAATAGCCAAAAAATGAGAAAAATAAAAATTATAGCTGTCCTTATCATCATGCTTTGTTTTAGAGAAAAATTGCATGCAGATCACTTTTTCGGAGCAGATATTTCCTATCGATGCATTGATACCAATACTGGTAAGTATAAATTTACCGTGACTTTATACCGATCTTGTTCAGGTATTACATTCTTCATCAATACCAATCTAAGAATAGTTAAGCCAGGCCAAGCTAAGGTGGATATCCCGATGCAATTTGTCAATAAACAAGAAGTCACACCACAATGCCAGCCACCAGATGTGCCAGTAAAGCCAGCTACCAATTGTCCTGGTCAGACCCCCATGCTCGCCAATGGCACCAAGGGTGTAGAGCGTTGGATTTATACGGTAGAATATACCATGGGTAAGAACATAGGCTGGAGTTATGTGGGTTATCAGGAATGCTGCAGAAATTTGGAGATTACAACAGGCCAAACCTGGCAGAACGCTTGGGTTCAGGCAGCTATTAATACTAATGTGACGAATAACTCAACAATTTTCAGAAGCCCACCGATACCTTATTGGTGCAGAATGAGGGTCAATACCTATAATCATGGAGCCGTAGATAGTTTTGATGATAGATATATAACCGTAGGTGGTAAGCAAGTTATAAGAGATTCTTTAGTTTTTGTGCTTATATGTCCATTTCTCAATGAGGCACCGAATGTAAATGATGCTGCACTTTTAAAAAATCCTTGTTGTACGTTTAATTCGGGACTTTCAGCTACTAATTTTCTTTATACGGTGAATGGAGTTAATTTTGACCCAAAAACGGGGCAATACACTTGTACTCCTGATAGAGTGCAAGATGCCGTGATGGCCATAGCTGTGGAAGAGTGGCGTGCTATACCTAATGGTAGTGGCGGATACAATAGAGTAAAAATAGGTTACGTATGCCGCGATGTCCAAATCACCGTGCGAGAAGCCTGTCCTGACATTTCTGCACCAGGGGTGGTTGAAGACTCCTTGATTAGCTCTAATAAAATAGCGTTTGACAAGGTAGATATTTGTGGTAAATCAAAAGCGCAGGTTACATTTAAACTTGTTGGTGCTGCTAATCAGAACTTGTTGACTAAGATCATAGAGGTCCCTCGCCCCGGGTCTATTATAAATTTTAAATACAAGGAAACGAAAATTAGACCATCAATAACAGATACAATTTTCGGGACTATTACTTTTGATTCTGCGGTTGGCATAGGTACGGAGAGATTTCTCATGGAGTATTATTATTGCGATGCTATTGGAAATAGAATTTCGAGATTCTATTTACTTACATTAAATTTTAGAACGGCTGTAAAAGTGAAGGATCGAATACTGTACTACTGCAATGGAGGTAAACCTGTAAAAGCATCTGTCAATGGAGCGAGCAAGTATAGTTGGACACCTAAGACAGGAATAGTATCTGGTAACGCAGACAGTTCAATGGTAGACCTAGCTCCTGCCACGTCGACTACATACACAGTCAAAGGAATTGATGGGATCGATAGCACTCAGAGTTGTAATATTATTGATAGTTTGCGCGTTATCGTCATTCCGAGGTTTAACTATTCATTATCTCCTAAGGTGACTGATTTATGTCTCCACGATACTGTACAAGTAAACTTAGTAACTCAGGTCACCGATACACCATATATCTATAAATGGACAGACCCTATAGGCATAGGCAGTTTATATAATCCAGCCACTAATAGAAAA
>JAURJQ010000028.1 GCA_030832185.1 Chitinophagales bacterium
CCAATCCACTTCCTATTCTACCTCTTCCCTCTCCTTCGGAACCTAGACCGGTATTCTTGCCAAGATAATTATCCGATTTGCTACCCGAAGGATCTCCCATATTACCGTCTCCTGCAGTATTTCCTTGGCTACCAGTTCCGCTGCCATTTCCCTTAAATCCTTTAAACAAGGAATTATCGTCTACCTTATTCTTCTCAGCAGGTGTATTCAGTGGGTTATTATTGGGTATTGGAACTATTTTTTCGCGCTTCTTAGGGGGAGACTTCAATATGTTATCTACAATCACTACTCTTTGTGATTTAGTTTCGGTGATGGCATCTATTTTTTCTGTCTCTTCGTAATCCTGAACGATCACTTTTTCCTTTATATCTTGGGTCAAGGGCGGATTCCCTGGCGAAGGAATCGCTATTTTGTTCACTGGATTATTCTTATCTGGTTCATCCTCACCCAGCCCGGTCTCTGTATATCCAAAATCTACCAATAAACCTTCGCCCTCGTCTAATTCTAATGGACTAGATAATTTCCAGAAAAAGAATAAAATAGCTAGAAGAAAGATATATAGTAACGCTGCTAGTTTGGGATAGACCCTTCTATTCCTTTCGTATACATCTATTCTATTGGTACCTATTGTTAAAGCCATTGCCTTGGTGTGATTCTATATAATTAGATTAAGTATTTATTTGGCTGGTGCTGTCGCTAGTACCATTTTAATTTTCAATTCATTGCCTATCTGCATGATGTTAACCAAATCCTGTACAGACAGAGATTGATCTAGTCTTAAAACTATGGTAGGATTCTCCTTACCGGTCATCAAGCTTAAAAGTTTAGACTTGAGGTCTTCAATATTGACTTGCTGTTTATTTACGAATATGACTTTATCCTTATCTACAGAAAGTATGATAGGCTGCTTAGCCATGCTAGAATTTGATTTCGAATTCGGGAGAGATAATCGAATCACATTAGGATTGACCAAAGTGGAAACAATTAAGAAAAATAACATCAGGAAAAACATGATGTCGTTTAATGATTCTGTGCTCACCTCAGCACCTTCTTTATGTCTTCGTCTATATCTGGACATATTTATTATTTACCAGGTGTGGAGATAGTTTCAATCAATTGGGCGGCTCCTTTCTCTAGCTCATAAACATTTCCTTTAATCTTTTTGGAGATGATAAAGTAAAAATAATAAGCCAATATACCTAGGGTCAAACCAAGGGCGGAGGTAATCATTTTCACATACAAGCCTCCTGAAATAGACTCAATATTGTAATCGCCGGTGGTATTGATGGTATAGAATATTTGGATAACTCCAGCTATAGTACCTATAAAACCAAGCATTGGAGCCAATTTAGATACCAAACTCAAAGTCTCTTCTCCTTTCTCCATCTGAAATGCCTCTAAGTCTATAGCTTTTTCCATGGATAGCTCCACGTCCTTCAAAGGCAATCCGATGCGTGTAATACCTTTATATATCACTCTAGATAGTGGAGAGTTGGTTCTAAGACATAAATCCTTAGCACCTGTTAAATTTCCTAAAGAAATAGACTCGTTCACCTTATCTAATAAATTGTAATCTTCTTTTCTTACCTTTAAAGCACTCAAGCGCTCTACAAAAACGTAGATAGCCACGCCACCTAATAAAAAAATCAATCCTGAGACAAACTGCCCCATAGGACCCATTTTGAGGAAGATATCGAATAAATTTTGCTCTTGTCCGCTCATACTTATAGTTTTTTAAATATATAATTAGCAAATTTAAGGTGAACCGTAATCTATCCTCTCAAAAGATATAAACACCTATTCTATAAACTAAACACAATTGGTTTTATTGCAATTAGAATAAGAAAATACATAAAATTTAGATTAATTTATTTATCTTTGCAGTCCTAAAAACATAATAGTTCTTTTTTTAGTATGGAAAGGAGGAGAAATTTTGACATACATTTTCTAGGTTTAAAAAATGCCGTACACCATTTTGAATATGAAATAGGTGATTCATTTTTTAAATTGTATGAAAAATCTCTAATCTCGAAGGCCAATCTGCTCGTAAAGTTAAATTTAGACAAGAAAGATTCTTTTTTTATCCTGAATTTTCAAGTAGATGGTATGGTGAATTTGCCCTGTGATAGATGCAATGAGTTATTTGATTATGAATTGATAACTGATTTTGAAATCATAGTAAAATTTGAAGAGATAGAAGATGGAATGTTAGATGAAGCAGATGTAGTGTATATATCTAGAACTGAGACCTCTATTAATATAGCGGATTTGATTTACGATTATATTCTCATCAATATTCCTATGCAGGTATTTCACCCCAATGATGCGAATGGAAACAATGCATGTAATCCTCAAATACTAGAAAAACTAAAAATAGCACCCAAAGAAGAAGAAGAAATAGATCCTAGATGGTCAAATCTGAATAAATTAAAATTAAAATCAAAATAATAAAATTAAAAACTACCGTATATGCCAAATCCAAAGAAAAAAATATCGACCACAAGAAGAGATAAAAGAAGAACCCATTACAAAGCAGTAGCTCCTACATTATCTACTTGCTCGGCTACAGGTGAGACCCACCTGAGACACAGAGCATACTACGTAGATGGTGCGCTATACTACAAAGGTAAAATGGTGATCGAAGCAAACGCTTGATTATCTTTATCATAATAAAAAATAGAGACCATCTTTTGATGGTCTTTTTTTTTGATATTAATACCAAAATAGAATAACAACTACTTTGAAACTTTTGACTATTTGAACTATTAATAAGTTAAGGTAGTAAAGAGAAACAGATCTTAATGCTCCTTAATGCTTTAATGGTAAAATTAATTGTACAGAGTATTTACACAAAATTCTATGCACAAGATACTAAAGTTTTATAATTGAATCCTCAACTAAAAGAAGTGTTTAGAATTGGAATAGATTATCTTTGAATATATAAAAACTCAACCTATGGTCACTATTGATAATTATCTTGACAGTCATTACATTCACCGCAGCAATTGGCTTAGAGCTGCTGTGCTTGGAGCTAATGATGGCATTATATCTATATCTAGTATAGCCATAGGTATAGCTGCCGCCAGTATGACCAGAGAACCCGTAATATTGGCTACTGTAGCAGGTCTAGTGGCCGGAGCATTATCTATGGCTGCTGGCGAATACGTATCTGTAAGTTCACAGACCGATACAGAAAAATCAGATATAGCAAGGGAAGCATTAGAACTAGAAGAAATGCCCGAAGAAGAATTGCAAATATTAGCGGAGATATATGAAAAAAGAGGACTGAGGAAGGAAACGGCTCATCAAGTCGCCCTAGAATTGACAGAAAAAGATGCACTGGCTGCGCATGTAAGAGATGAGCTAGGCATCAATGAAATCAGTCAATCTAATCCAATACAGGCAGCGCTGGCTTCAGGTGCATCATTTTGTATTGGAGGTATGCTGCCACTAGTCACCATATTGCTCACTCCACTAGATTATATAGAATATACACTTTACGGCACATCTATCCTCTTCCTTATTGTCCTTGGAGTGATATCTGCGCGTATTGGAGGATCTAGTATAATGAAAGCTATACTCCGCATTACAATTTGGGGAAGCCTAGCGATGGGATTGACTGCCCTCGTTGGCTATTTATTTGGAGTCAAGGTTTAAGCTAATTTTTTGCTAAGGCTGACATTTTCACCTTATCTAGTAAAGCGGCAAAATCACGACTTAATTCTTCATTGATAATTCCAAGAGACGAATCAAAGTTCTCTTTAAATTTCGGCAGACAAAATTGACCTATAATTTCTGCTCCATGGATAGGAAATCTTTGCAAGGCGGCATCCATAACCCCTTGTCCACCCCTAGGACCCGCAGCAGCAGATAATAAAACCAATTTTTTATTTTCAAACATTTTTAACTTGTATCTAGATAACCAATCAAAAAGATTTTTAAATACTGCTGTGTAGGTGCCATTGTGCTCAGATAATGAAATAACAATAATGTCGGCTTGATTTAATTTTTCGCAGAATTGTCCTACTAAATCTGGAATACCCTCTGCTTTCTCACGATCGACAGAATAAAGTGGAAGCTCGTAATCATTGAGATCTAATAGTTCTGTGTCTAAATCTTTTAAAATTGAAATAGCAAATTCTGCGAATTGCTTATTGATAGATTGTTTACTGCTGCTCGCGGCAAAGGCTAATAACTTCATTTATTGAATTGGTTTATTATTTTTTATACACCCATAGGAACTTCCATGAGCAAGATTTCTGAATGATCTGCAGCAGACTGAATATCTATCGAACTTATATCCCAAATACCTAGTCCATCTCTAGTTTCTAATTGCTGTCCATTGATATTAAATTGACCACTAATTATGAAAGCATACACGCCATTGGTTTTATCTTTTAATTTATATTCCACCATTTTATCACGATCAAAGTGACCTAGATGAAACCATGCATTCTGATGAATCCAAACACCTGCATCCTCTGGGTTTGGCGATAAAATTTGCTGCAATGCATTCTGCCTATCTTCTTTCTTTAGGGTCAATTGGTCATAGCGAGGAGTCACATCTTTTTTTGAAGGAAAGACCCATATCTGTAAAAATTTTCCTTTTTTATCTGTATGATGATTATACTCGCTGTGCGTGATTCCTTTACCAGCGCTCATCACTTGGATATCACCTGTTTGGATAACAGCTT
This sequence comes from Chitinophagales bacterium, assembly GCA_030832185.1. Lineage (GTDB taxonomy): Bacteria > Bacteroidota > Bacteroidia > Chitinophagales > JADJOU01 > CHPMRC01. The sequence continues at coordinate 4,695 of JAURJQ010000028.1, forward strand.
TATTTCCCATACTATCTTTATGCTCTATAGCTCCTTCGAGAGGTATACTTATAATCTCCATATTGTCATGCGGATGAGTACCGAAACCAGTGCCGCCATCGATAATATCATCGTTTAGCACTCTCAATGTGCCGAAGTGCATACGCTCCGGATTATAATAATTGGCGAAACTGAAGGTATGGTAGGAATCTAGCCAACCATGACTCGCATGACCTCTTGTATTGGCTTTATGTAAAACTGAATTTTCCATATGGTTTGAGTTTGTATTGGGTAAGTGATTAAATCCTATAATTTCTAATTCTTTGAGTTCATCTATATTATTATGAACCACATTTCCGATAAGCCCTGTGGCTGAAAAAATAGCAGAACCCAAAAATCCTTTACGTATAAATTCCTTTCTATCCATGGTAAATATAATTTCATACAAATTTACGCTCTTCTTACTGAAAAAGCATTGAACTATGTCAACAAATTGACTTAACTAATTTTTATCTGCTCTGATGCGACTCAGAAATTCGGCGGTAATCCCGAGATAAGAGGCAATAAGATGCTGAGGCACGCGCTGCATGACATCAGGATATTTCTCTATAAATGCCTGATATCTCTCCTTACCACTATATGCTATATTGGCGAGAAGTCTTTGCTGATAATTGACTATATGATTCTGCAGCATTAGCCGATACATGCGTTCAAGCTTAGGAATCGATTGAAGTAATTCTTCCTTATCTTTATGACTCAGGCATAGCAGTTCCATTTCTTCTATCGTTTCGATACACATCTTTGATGGGGTATGTCTATGAAAACTCTCAATATCACTCAACCACCAGCTTTCTGAGGCAAAGGATAAAATCACCTTAGATCCGTTTTCGTGTATAAAATAGGAAATGCCAATACCCTTGAGAACAAAGGCTTCAAAATCACAGATCTCCCCTATGCTCAATAAATGTGTTTTTTTAGGAACTCGTTTATGCTCCATTTTCGAGAGAATAAGATCGAGCTCTTCAGATGAAAAATCATTGCTATGAGTAATGTATTCTCTAAATATCAAAAAAGATTTATCCATTGGCCAATCCCCTTTTATAAGCTTCTAAGGCCCTATTCCTCGCAAAGCTATGCTCCACCATAGGCGGTATCATAAGATCTTCTGGTGTCAACCATTTTTCTATATACTTAGATTCGTGATCAAATTTTCGAGTCTGCTCTGCGGGATTGAAAATTCTAAAATAAGGTGCCGCGTCACAGCCTGTACCAGCTGCCCACTGCCAGTTTCCATTATTGGCAGAGAGATCATAGTCTAGCAGCTTAGAGGCGAAATAAGCCTCTCCCCAGCGCCAATCTATTAATAAATGCTTGGTCAGAAAACTGGCTACCACCATTCGCACACGATTATGCATAAATCCAGTCTCATTCAGTTCTCGCATTCCCGCATCCACTATAGGATAGCCCGTGCGTCCTTGACACCAAAGATCGAATTCTGCTTCATTATTTCGCCAAGATATTGACTCATATTGAGATTTGAAGCATCGAGTGACCACATGTGGGAAATGAAATAAAATTTGCATGAAAAATTCTCGCCATATCAGTTCATTGAGCCAGGTTTCATTGCAAGCTAATGCCAGCTGAGCAAGCCTGCGTGGACTAACGGTTCCAAATCGAAGATGAACTCCCATGCGCGTAGTTCCGGAAGGCAGAGCAGGGAAATTTCGGCTAGCATCATAGGTATTTATTATCGGCTGAATGCGGGCCAAATCATAATCCACATCTACAGTAGTAGCTTCGAAACCAAGCGAGTCTATAGCAGGAAACTCTGAAGAAAAACAAAATAAATTTTCTAATAAATCTTCACTAGCATAGCGCGGGCAAGTCTGGGCGGCCCATTTAGCTTTCCACACTCTAGAGTATGGAGTAAAAACTGTATAAGGCAAGCCATCTGCTTTGGTCACCTCTGATTTCTCAAAAACAACTTGATCTTTAAATGTATGAAAGGAAATAGTTTTAGAAACTAAAAACTCGTTCACTTCGCTGTCTCGTTTTATGGCGTAGGGCTCATAGTCGTGATTGGTATATACTTCTTTGATAGTATATTCCTGAGCGAGGTATTTTAGTACGTCGATAGGTCTACCATGTAAAATTTTGAGTCCAGAATTAAACTGGTTAAAATGATCATGTAATTTTTTACAGTTTTCGTATATAAACTGGAGGCGTTTATCTTTTTTATCTTCTAACTTATCTAATATATCTGTATCAAAAATAAAAATAGGGAGAACAGGTATACCTGCCGATAAGGCTCTAAATAGTCCATGATTATCTTCCCAGCGGAGGTCTCGGCGAAACCAAAAAATAACAACTTCTTGCATAATATAAATCTAATTATTTATTCCCAAAATCAGAATATAATAAATACCGTTTTCTGATTTTTTTAAACTTCTCCAAGTCCTTTGACCAGGACGCTCTCATATCTTGCTCGGATTTTCCATTGATTATTTGCCAGCGGAGGGTGCTATTTCCTGCCAGATTATCAAAGAACAAACTAGGTAGAAAGAAATTCTTCTTTTCATCTAAATAGAATTTATACGCTTGAAGCACGAAGCCAATATCAAATTTACTCTCCGTTTCATAATTATGCAGTTTTTGGCCATAGCACAATTGATTAACTAGAAATGGGGCCGAAGCTCCCTTTCGAGGAATGGGCGTAAAAGTATCCTTCAAAAATTTAGCATCGAGGCGAGGAGAACCGAAAAGTTCGAATGGGGTCTCTGTACCTCTGCCCACAGAAATATCTGTACCTTCAAATAAACAGAGCGACGGATACAAACGAATGGCTTGATCAGTCTTTAAATTTGGCGATGGCGGTATTTTTACATGGACCTTTGATGTGTGGCTATAGTTCAGACATTTTATAATGTCTATCTTTGGATAGGATTTCATTTGAAGCCATTTTTCACCGACTAGCATCTGAGCATATTCGCCTATAGTCATACCATAGACCACAGGTATAGGCTGCATACCTACGAAGCTTTTATGCTTAGCCTCCAAAACGGGCCCATCTACATAGTGCCCATTAGGATTGGGTCTATCGAGAATCAGTACGGGGATATTAGCCTCTCCGCAGGCTTCTAGAATGTACTGTAAGGTAGAGATATAGGTATAGAAGCGGACACCCACATCCTGAATATCAAAAACAACAAGGTCTATCCCCTTTAAATCCTGGCTTGAAGGCTTGAAATTTTTTCCATAGAGCGATTTTATAGCTATACCCGTTTTCTGATCGACTTCTGATTTTAAATAGGCTCCAGCATCCGCCTCGCCTCTGAAACCATGCTCAGGTGCAAATATTTTGTCTATACGAATTTTCTTTGTCAATAAATAATCAATCAAATGAAGATCGCCCACCACACTCGTATGATTGCAGGCGACAGCTATATTCTTAGACTTCAATTTAGATAGATAGACATCTCCCCTATCGGCTCCAGGTATGATTTCCTGCGCCCAGCAGCTGAAATAAACGATGTAAAAGAGGGTAAAAAAAGAAAGTCGCATACTTGGAAAGAGTTTACCTTTGTGTGGTTATGAATTGGAGTGTAAAGTTAGCGAAAAGTTTAAGAAAAGATAAAACTCTTCAGCGACACTATTTTATTCAGGTTATTTGTCAACTGGCTATAGCGCTCTGCATCTGCACGGTGCTCATTTCTTCTTTTCTCATTCGAGGTTTTGAAAAAACGATCGAAGATAAAATATTTAATTTCTGGTCCCATATTCGGATTTCAAACCTCGGAAACTCTGTGAATCCCATTGGTGAATCTCCTGTGCGGATAGATACGAAAAGTATAGATCCTAAAAACATAGTGAAAATAACCCCTGTAATAAATAAAGGAGCTCTGCTGAAGCATGAAGAAAATATTGAAGGTATCGTACTGCGTGGTATAGATATAGGAGCTAAGCAGGCTTTTGACTATACTCGCCCTCAACAGCTATCTTATCTTAAAGAATCGGAGGTTCCTCTAATACTATCGAACCGCACCATGGATAAACTCAATCTCCATCTAGGAGATCCGCTATTAATCAATATTATAGATAGTACAGCCAAGTCGCTGCGCGCCAAGGTAGTCAATACCTATTCCACCAATATAGAAGAATTTGACGAACAAATAGCTTTGACTGATATCAAGGTCATTCAGAAAATAAATCGCTGGGATAGCTCAGAATATAGCTGGGTAGAGGTCCAGGCTCAAACAAAGGACGATATTACAGCCCTAGCAGAAAGGCTCTACACCCAATTACCCGACGTGGCAGTAGATACTATCTATAGTATCTATCCGCAGCTATTCGACTGGCTAGCCCTGATGAAAAAAAATGAACTCATCATATTCATCGTTATGCTCATAGTGGCTATTGTCAATATCATGAGTACTATCAGTATCTTCGTGATAGAAAAGACCAAACTCATAGGCATGCTCAAAGTCTTAGGAGCTAAAAATAAATCGCTCTATGATATGATGTACTATCAGGTAGCTATGATCATCCTGCGCGGAGTGCTTATAGGCAATGGCCTAGCGATAGCACTTACCGCTATTCTATATTACCTCAAACCTATCAAACTAGACCCTAGTATCTACTATGTGTCCTATGCGCCTATTTTATTTGATTGGAAAGCCGCCATATTCATAAATTTACTGACTATAATCACCTGCCTCATCAGCGCTTATCTGCCCCTTCGGACGATTTCTAAGATTTCTCCGATAAAGGTTGTGGAGTTTAGTTAAGAGTGAAGGGTGAGGAGTTAGGAGTGAAGGGTGAAGAGTGAAGGGTGAGGGGTAATGGTGACAAGGTATTATGAATGAAGATTGGAGAATTGAGTTTGGGGGGAATAGGTATTCAGTACAAATAAAAAAGAAACTAATAATTAGTAATAAAAAATAAAGAATTGAAGAAAAAAGATATTTTATTTGGGAAAAATTCTATCATAGAG
>JAURJQ010000029.1 GCA_030832185.1 Chitinophagales bacterium
CGAGCACCTACCCCTACGGCATGCCATGCATTCGTAGTAGAAATCACCGCTTTCGAACAAGGACCATAAAGATCAATTGCAGACTGAATTCCATAGAACCTAGCATCTGCGTATTGTGAAGTTGGAGTTAAATAGTAGGTGTTATTTCTAAAAGCAATTTTTCCTGCTGTATCTATCCCCAGTCGATTTACCCAAAAGGAATCATTCTTATCATTTTTCCCTTTTCCTCCATTGATCAATAAATAAAACCAATAATTCTGCACGCCACTATTTACATGCACTCCACCATTATCTGAAGCAGCTGTATGCCATAAGGTTCCTAAATAAGTATCAGGATCTCCATACTGATTTGGGTTGGCCATGTTTCGAAATGGCGTACCTCCGATTCCGTCGCCCATTAAATAATTGGCGAGAGTAGGTCGCGAGTAAAAATCTATAGCTACCCCGAAAATATCACTGAATGATTCATTCAGCGCCCCAGACTCATAGCTATAAATCAAGCCAGATGTATTCGAAGTCAACCCATGCGCAATTTCATGTCCAGCTATATCCATGGCTACAAGCGGTGTATATGGTGCTGCCCCATCACCATAGGTCATACGAATGCCATCCCATGAGGCATTCGTAAAATTTGTACTATAATGAACATAACTCTTTAGTAAAAATCCTGCATTATCAATACTATTTCTATTGTGTTTTAACCAAAAATAATCATAAGTCATTTCTGCACCCCAATGCGCATCGGTTGCATATTGATCTTTATTTGCATTGACATTATTCCAAAAATTATTGCTATCTATGAAATCCGTCGCAGTGCCATAATTCGTTCCTTTATTTAAATTAAAGGTTTGAATTCCATTACCTCGGCCGGACTCTCTCAATCTAAAATAAACTGGGGAAACACTATCTGTTTTGATGTTTTGCGTATCCGAATAAGCCGTCTTAGCTCTCCCATTAGCATCTGCATGCATTAGTAATGCATTCTTAAAATTAATTTTACCGTTCTCTACATCCACGAAAATTTCAGATCTATCCATGGGCTCATCGGCGTATATATCAAATACATATGAAAGTCTAAACGAATGATTTGAAGTTTGAAAATCACCGTTAGCAGGGATAATTTTCAACACTCCTTTTGGATAATAGGTCGGTGATTTTCTGATTTTCTCCACTTCGTATTCATATCTAGCCTGAGCTTCCTCTTCAGGTAGTTGCCACTTATAGACATCTGCATTAATATACTTGAGTGCTAGGCCTAAACATTGTTTTTCATCAAACACCGCTTCTTGAATAGAAACTCTGTCGTATAATAGACCATTTAATGAGACTAGAAAACCATTTTTAAAATGAAGAATATAGGTCGTACCAAAAATTTCATAGCCTTTATAAATCTGGGTATATCGATAGTGAGTGTACCCAAGGTCATCTGTCTCCTTCCGAATTAACAGCAAGCCGTCGTTTTCTTCAAATTTTGCAAATTTTCTTAACCACTGTTCCGCCTGATCTTCTGAAATACCTGAATTGCCGCGAAATTTTACGAAAGCAGGGATTTGAGTATAAGGATATAGTCGTACGATCTCAGCCCCAAATATGTAACTATTAGCTTCAATGCCTTTTAAAATAATCTCATTTTTTTCTACACCTTGTGCATTCATGAATGAGCTAAGGAAATAAGTAAATAGAAAGGCTATATTTTTCATAATAAATATGATTTATGATATCACAAATTTAACTGATTTACATTAAGTAGCGTAATTTTTTTAGGTTAGCAAGGTAGATTCTCTATTTATACTCTTCCCTGTAAATTCGAATCAAAATAAGTAATAATGATATCAATAAAGGCCCAAAAATAATGCCTAAAAATCCGAATATATTTAGACCTGCCATGACACCTAAAAAAGTGATTAATGGATGGGTATTATCAAATTTTTTCATGAAAAAAATCCGAAGAAAATTATCTGAACTACTCACCGCAGCAAATCCCCAAACTATTACAAAAACACCCCAGCTCTGCTGACCATTGAAAAATAAAAGAATGCCGAGCGGAATGTAAATAAGTGCCGCACCAAAAAATGGAATCATAGAGGCAAAGAATGTAGCCAAAAACCAAATAAATGAATGACCTACGCCCGCTATATAATAACCTACCCATGCGATAAGTGCCTGAAATAAAGCGACTAATGGCATCATTAACGAATTAGACAAAACGGACTGATAGGTGACAGAATAAATATTTTCTCGATTACTATCTTTCAGAGGTAGGACAGAAAGCAATCCTCTACGAATGGATATACCCTCCCTTATAAAAAAATAAAGGAGGAAATACATGATACCAATGGTGGTGAATAAGTCTAAAGAAGAATTCAAAACCTTAGGTGCAAATGATGATACTTTGAGCGCCAAAGACTTTAGCATATCATCATTGATGAGGTTGGATCCAAACTTTTCATTGACCTTCTGACTGATGATCTGAATAGATTGTCCATAATTTTTTAAAAATTGCAGAATAGAGGGCCATTGGCCCTTGAGAAGAAAGAATACGATAGTGAGCGGCAGAAGCACTGCTAATAATGAAACGATGAAATAAATTAATTCAGCATATTCTCGCTTGATTCTTCTCTTGACCATATATTGTATGGGCTTTACGCTCAGAATAGATAAAATAATGGACCCCAACAAAGCATCAATAAGGAAATAGAGATTAGTAAATAACAACAGCGATAGCCCTAGTATCAGAGCGATCAAGAATAATTGTTTAAGTGTTATGTGGGACATCATATTTTAAAAATTGATTTTATATTTTCGATTAAGTCAATAAGAAACTTTAAGATTTCTTTCCTCAATCTTAATCTACCTTAACTTCTTAATGGTTTACTTTTATCCTTTTAGACATTTATGGTTCATTTTATTCACCATTTAGGCATTAAGAGACATTAAGATTAATTTTTCTCATACTTAATATTCCTTAACTTCTTAATGGTCAATTTTTTGTCTTCACAATTACTCATCTGGGAATTCTCTAAAAAACTCATTCACGAAGGGCTTCATACTTTTTGATATATTGTCTGTATAAAAGTTAATTAATAATCCTTGTGGCTTTTGCATTAACTTCATATAGGTCAATAGTTGAGCTTCATGAACAGGTAAAAGCGCTTCAACTGCTTTTAATTCAATAATTATCATATCATTTACCAATAAATCTAATCGTAAATCCATTTCCATAGAAAGTCCATCATAAACAACTGGAACAATTACTTCCTGTATGACCGAAAATCCATTTTTCTCCAGTTCATATTTGAGACATCTCTGATAGATACTTTCTAATAATCCGGGACCAAGCTCTTTATGCACTTTAATAGCACAACCTGTGACTAGATAAGATAGATTAGTAATATCTTTTTTGGTCATTATTTATTGCATTATTTTTAGTAATTTTATTTCACCATTAAGACATTAAGATTTCTTTCCTCAATCTTAATCTATCTTAACTTATTAATGGTTTACTTTTATCATTTTAGACATTTATGGTTCATTTTATTCACCATTAAGGCAATAAGAAACATTAAGATTACATTTAATTACAGTTATCTAGAACCATGCGGTATCTCATCGCTAGCATCTTTAATGGCTTCTATTCCTGGCAATTTCTTTCCTTCAAAATATTCTAACATTGCCCCTCCACCAGTGGAGATAAAACTTACCTGGTCATTGAGATGAAATTGATTAATGGCAGCGACACTATCTCCGCCACCTATGAGAGAGAAGGCTCCGTTCGAGGTAGCCTCTGCTACTTTTTTGGCTATAGTTTCCGTTCCCTTACTGAAGTTGGTCATTTCAAATACACCCATAGGCCCATTCCACAGGATAGTTTTAGACTCTAATATGACGCGCGAAAATGCATCGATAGCATTTGGCCCGATATCTAAACCCATCCAGCCATCTTCTATGTTATCAGAATTGGTTGTCTTGATATTCGCATCATTAGAGAAATTATCTGCTGCCACACTGTCTACTGGGAGATGAATTTGAACTCCTTTCTCCTTAGCCTTCATCAATAAGGATTTAGCTAGATCTAATTTGTCATCCTCTACAAGTGATTTGCCTATTTGACCTCCCTGAGCCTTAAAAAAAGTATAGGCCATTCCCCCACCTATTATTATATCATTCGCTATATTTAGCAGATTCTCTAATATTAATATTTTATCGCTCACCTTAGCGCCCCCTACGATAGCGGTGAAAGGCTTCTCGGCTTGATGCAATACTTTTTCAGCATTCACTACTTCGGCCTCCATGAGATAGCCAAACATTTTTTTATCTGTAGCAAAATACTTAGCTACCTGCGTAGTGCTGCTATGCGCTCTATGCGCTGAACCAAAGGCGTCATTGACATATACTTCTCCTAGCGTGGCTAGCATCTGCGCAAATTCTTCGTCTCCCTTCGTCTCCTCTTCATAAAATCTGGTATTTTCAAGCAATAGGACCTCTCCTGCCTTTAAGTTTTTTGCCAGCTTATAGCTAGCCTCACTTCCACAATCATCTGCAAATTGAATAGGTCTATCTAGTAATTTTCCCAAGTGATCTATGAGGTGACGGGTAGAATATTTATCCTCTGCACCTAGTTTTACAGATTGCAAATTGGATTTAGGACGGCCGAAATGCGTCATAATAATAGCCGCGCCGCCATCCTTTAGTACTTTCTGAATCGTAGGCAAAGCCGCTCTAATACGCGTGTCATCCGTTATCTCTAGTTGATCATTAAGAGGGACATTAAAGTCTACACGGATAAGTGCTCTAAAATTTTTGAAATTGAATTGATTGATAGTAGTCATATAAGAAGAATAAAGGGCAAAGGTAAAAAATAATTTTCAGTCTACACTATTCACTATATGCTATTTTTATCCAGTGAAACTCACCCAGTACTTTAAGAACGTCTCGCTTCTTGTCTTTATCAATTTTGCAATAAAGCCTATATGGGTATTTTTGATAGAGCGACAGTTTCAGAATATTCTTCCAAAAGAAGAATATGGCCTATACTTTAGCCATCTTGAACTAATATACATTTTTTCTGTTATACTTGATTTTGGTCTACATAATTATGCTGTCAAATCAATATCAGAGCGGAAAGAAGGCTATAAAGCATACACCGCTGAACTCTGGATTAGTAAGTCTATACTAATTGGATGCTATCTAGCACTAGTTTCTGCGTATATCCTATTTCAAGATTGGCCCTTAGCTCATAGCTTCATTTTTTTTCTTATTGCCTTAGAATTTCTCATCTTTTCCTTATATCAGTTCCTTCGCAGTTTTGTACAGGGACTTCAGATGTTAAGGCTAGATAGTTTTCTTAGCAGCTTTGATAGAGTTGTGCTCATTGTTCTAGGCAGCGGATTATTATATTGGAATTCATATAGTTCTAGTATTTCTTTACTACATTTTATTGGCTTTCACATTCTAGCGTATGGTCTTTGTTTTAGTATAGTGTTCTGGTTTTTAAAGCATAGAATTTCGTTTTCGAAAGACACATTCTCTCCCCATCAGCTCACACAGATAGTCAAAGAAGGTTGGCCACTAATATTCATAGTCTTACTTATGACTATTTATTCGCGCATTGGCAGTGTGCTTTTGGGCAATTTATTAAGCGATGGCCTTTTGCAATGTCACAGCTTAGCCCTATCCAATAGAATAGTCGATAGCGCCTATAATACCTTAGCCCTGCTTAGTGTATTTCTTCTTCCTAGCATTGCCTTTCACTTTGCTGAGAAAAAATATGATTATATAGAAAAAGTGGTTTTTATCTCTTTCCTTTTGAGTACCATTCTGTCCCTCGGGTTTATTTTCATATGTTTATTATTCGGCGAACAAATTTATAATAAACTCTACCCTGCTAGTTCATATTATGACTTACAGGTATTCAAAGCGCAGGCATGGAGTGCGCTCGGCATTGGCTGGATGTATGTATTTGGTTCTTATCTCACTGCTACCAGTCGGTTCAAAACACTTATTATCATTGTATCTCTAGGGGTCATTCTCGCACTTGGCTGTTATTTGTATTTTATCCCTCTATATAAGGCGCTAGGCGCAGCTACTGTAGCTGCTGGAGTGCAACTCACGATGGGCGCTTTGCATCTTCTAGCCGCAGGTTATTATATTAATCAAGATCATAAGAAATGAACCTAGTTGTAGAAATAGGCAATACCAATACGAAATTAGCATTCTTTGAAAAGAAGGAGTTAGTAGAATTGTTAATACAAGTTGATTCTACTATCATTTTAAATAGATTAAATTCCATAAATGTTGAAACTGCTATTATAGCTGGCTCTGGCAATACGAGGATCGACTGGTGGAAGGAGTTTCCAGCCGTAAAAAAGATATGCTTTGATGCCGACATGCTTCCTGAAATCCACTACGCCTATTTGACCCCTAAAAGCCTTGGAGCGGATAGACTTATCAATGCTTGGTATGCAAATCAACTATTCCCTGCACATACAAATTTAATTATAGATACGGGCAGCTGTATTACCTTCACGCTAATAGACCATCATAAAACACTCCTTGGTGGTTCTATATCGCCAGGCTTGACTCTAAGAGCGAAAAGTCTTCATGACTATACGGACAAACTGCCTCTCATTAATATATGCAAAACTGAGACAAGTGAACTAGTGGGAAATAGCACAAAATCTAGTATACAGAGTGGAATTATCTTAGGAACTCTCTTTGAAATAGACAAGCGAATAGAGCAATATCAGGCGCTTCATAATAATTTAAACATTATTATGACTGGCGGGGGCACCCAATTCTTTGAAAATAAACTAAATTATAAGATATTTGCAGATAATCATTTTACCCTAAAAGGCTTAAATGAAATACTTTTATCCAATGAATAAGTTTTTATTACTCTTTTTTACCGTAGTTCTTATCCACCAAAGTTCCTATTCTCAGTATAGAAGTCTCACTTCTGCTTCAGATATAGGTAGGCTAAATTCTAGTATTTTTTCGCAAAATAGATTTGCGGGACAACTATCTGCTGCATATGTAGGCAATTTCACCACCAATTTTCAAAACCCAGCCAGCTATGCAGACGCCACATTAACTGCCGTAGAGGTAGGAGCAAATAGTATTTCGGGAACCTACCATTTGGAGGATAGCACAAATAGTTCTGGTGGACTAAGTATAAACCATTTTTCTATGTTGTTTCCTCTCACTCCAGGCAAAAGTGGATTAAGTATGGGCTTTCTAAGAAATGCGAATACGGATTATAGTATTCGAAAAAATGGCGTTGACAATACATTTGGTAGTTTTTCCAATCAGTTAAAAGGTTTTGGCAATACCTATCAAGCTTATATCGGCACAGGATTTCGAATAAAAAATTTGAAGCTAGGGGCTAATTTAGGATTCATATTCGGACAGACAGAACATACAAATGACATTATATTTCCAGATTCCACTCACATACCTCGACTAGTTAATAGAAATATCATTTCCGAATTTGGCATACAATACACTCTTGGATCGCAATATGAGTGGCAAATAGCGAAAGAAAAGCAAGCAGTTCTTGGCATGTATTATACTTCTTCCTTAAGTAAGAATGGCACGAACGAATTAAGAAGGCAGAATGCTTTCGATAGATCAGGAATTACAGAGTTTGTCATCTTGAAGGATTCTAGCTTTAATACAGAACTACCAAAATATAGTAAGCTAGGCATAGGAGCCAGTTTGATTAATAATAAGACGACCCTCATCGGAGCCGAATTTACATTAGAGAGTTTCTCTGGATTTAGATCAAAACTTACTAATCAAAACTTGCAAGACGCTTGGCATATGCATCTAGGTGCCGAATTCAAGCCATTTATGAGCAGAGATTTGGATGCGCGTAAGTATTTCAATAGACTGACTTATAGAGCTGGTGCAGTAATTGGTAAGAGCGAACAAAATTTTGAAGGCACAGTGAATGATATTAAATTTATGGGGGGAGCAACCTTACCTGTTTTCGGTAGAAATATTGGCTATATCACACTCGGTGCAGAATATGGTATTCGTGGGTTTGGAGGTCAAAAAAACCAACTATCTGAAAACTATTTGAGTATTCATATGATTATTACCTTTGCTGATAAATGGTTTACGCGTCAAAGATTTGATTAAGTATATCTCCCTCTCCTATTAGGACAGAACGAATGCAGCGATTTCTTCTATTTTCTTTGAGTTTATGTATCTCATGTAGCAATGATTTGCAAAATACTATTATAGAAAAAGATAAACTGAATGCGCGTACCGATGTAGGAAAAAATATAGAAGTAAATTATTCTGAAAAGGCTATACGAGCTGCCATATTGACAGCCCCTACTATGGTGAAGCAGGAGGATACATCATTTAAAACATATTTTCCAGATGGTATCATACTCAAGCTATTTGATAGCCTAGGAAGTATCAGTAGTACCATGACATCCAAGTATGGGGAGCATGATCATAAGACCAATCAGATGAAAGCGAGAGATAGTGTCAAGGTAGTCTCTGCAGATGGACGAATATTGAAGGCTCAAGAACTTATCTGGATAGAAAATACGAGACAAATGATTTCCTATGGTCAAGTAGAAATTCAAAATAAAAATGAAATTATTTATGGCGACACTTTATTCGCAGATGAAAATCTCAAACGGTATGTCGTGAAAAAGATAAGAGGAATAGTACATGTGGCGAAATGATGATGTGATAATAAGTTCCAATAACTATCGGGATTAAAAATGTGAAAAATGATTTATGACTTGGCGGCTAAAAAAAATACTAATTCGTGAATTCGTGGCGTTATGATTAAAAATGAAAAATGTTTACTCCTCATATTAGATGGATGGGGTACAGCAAAAGAAAATGAACTCAAAGGGAGCGCGATGGATAATGCTGGACCTCTCTATTTTCATGAGTTAAAAAATAAGTATCCAAACTCATCACTAATTACTTATGGAGAGGAAGTAGGTCTGCCTAAAGGCCAAATGGGAAATAGTGAAGTAGGTCATCTCAATATAGGTGCAGGAAGAATCGTATATCAAGAATTGCAGCGAATTAATGTAGCTATCACTTCGGGAGAATTAAAAAACAACCCTGAGCTCAATCGTGCTTTTCAATACTGTTTAGATAACAATAAAAAACTACACCTTATCGGGCTTTACTCTAATGGTGGAGTACATAGCCACACTGAACATTTCAAGGCGATTATAGACTATGCTGAAGGAAAAAATCTGAATGATATTTTCATTCACACATTTACAGATGGTAGAGATTGTGATCCTAAAAGTGGCCAAGGCTATTTGAAAGATTTAGAAGAATTTTTATCTACTAAAAACACAAAACTTGCCTCTATCTGCGGGCGCTACTATGCCATGGATCGCGATAAGCGATGGGAGCGAGTCAAGCTTGCTTATGATTTATTGGTTCATGGTCAAGGGGAAAAAACAAATAATCCTATTGCAACAATAGAGAAAAGATATATAGATGGTGAGACTGACGAATTTATCAAACCTATCAAAACAAACCATTTTCAATCGATTGAAGAAGGAGATGCCGTTATTTGCATCAATTTTCGAACGGATAGATGCCGTGAAATTACGCAGGTGCTGACGCAAAAAGCATTTGAAGAATTTAATATGGAACCGCTAAACCTCCACTACACGACGATGACGGAGTATAACAAGGATTTTGAAAAAGTAAACGTGATTTTTAGAAATGATAATATTGTAAATACCTTGGGAGAGATACTGGCTAAAAATAATAGATCACAGCTGCGCATGGCAGAAACGGAAAAATATCCGCACGTGACATTCTTTTTCTCTGGCGGACGTGAAAATCCATTTGCAGGAGAGTCTAGAATCTTAGTTCCATCACCTAAAGTAGCTACATACGATTTGCAACCCGAAATGTCTGCCTATGAAATCAAAGATAAACTTTTGGTAGAATTAAAAGATTCGCAACCTGATTTCATCGTGGTCAACTTCGCAAACACGGACATGGTAGGTCATACAGGAGTCTTCGAGGCAGCCATTAAGGCAGCCCAAGCAGTAGATTCCTGCTTAAAAGAAATTGTACCACTGGCTTTAGAAAAAAACTATCAAATCCTCATCATAGCAGATCATGGAAACTCAGACTATATGCTGAATCCAGATGGCAGCCCGAACACTGCGCATAGCATGAATCTCGTGCCGATAGTTTATGTATCCCATTCACAGAAAAAAATTAAAGTCGGAAAATTAGGAGATGTAGCTCCTACAATTTTAAACTTGATGGGGATAGATAAGCCAAGTGAAATGAAGGGGCAGACTCTGATTGAGGATTAGATTTTTTTAAATCGTAGACAATTAATACATAGGTATTCCGTGACTTGGGCATAAGAAATTTTTGGACACTCCACGGAAAGCAAGTACCAAATGTTTTCTACCTACTATTAATAAAGGTGTTAAATTCAGTCTTTGCTTGAGGACTTTCAAACAAAGATCCGTGCTCACCACCTACTATTTCTACGAACTGACTTTTTTGGCAATTGGTGCAACTCATTACATCCTGTTTGAAAGTTGGCCAAGAGTATAGCTGAATAGGGGCATCGCTTAGTCCTTGAACAAATAAAATATCTGATTTGAAGCCCTTGGTAAAATTCAACAAAGACCTTTGAAAATAAGCGGTTGAATTAGTTGTGGTTGTTCCATATACACTTTTTAATTTGGTGCAAACAGCTCCAGATTGAATTTGTCCTCTTTCCTCTAATTGACATCTATAAACGAGATTTAGAGGTCCTGGAGCATTTGCGATAACGCCATTTGTTTGGTGCATGGTGTTTAGTCTCGTTACTATATAACCTCCTTGAGAATGCCCTCCTAAGAAAACTTTTTTTACCTTTATACCCAATTCTTGATTTGCTTTGTTTTTTATCCATAGCAGAGCGGCTTCTGCCTGCACAATATTATCGCCTAGTAATACATTTTCTTGCGGATAGATGACACTTACTATCATCATATCTTTTCTTTCCAGAATACCTTTGAATTTATCTAGCGTATTATTTGCAGCGGTCATTAAACTACTATCATAGAGTACAGTACCGTGAAATACTAATAAGACATCTACTTCGTTTAAAGCAGGCTTGTCCACTACCAAATCTACATTAATACTATTGTATGTAATTGTTTTAGTCTGCCTATAAGCTATTGGTATACTGGAATCTTGACTATTAGCTTGCTCTTCCTTATCACATGAGGATAGAAAAATGGCAATAAAAAATAATAATCTCATATAAATTATTTAATAACTATTGAAGCTAGTATATGCCTATGGGTATTTTATCATTACCTTTTTATAAGACTATATCTAATAGGCAAATATAATCTATATGTATCACTTAGTAGCAATAATTTAAATGAAAGATTATAGTCTTCCATCTGCAAGGAACTAGATAGTATAATAGAATGTAGTCAAAAATATGAAACTAATCGGAACCAGTTCTCCATTTCTGGGTAATGCGTGAATGAGATTGTGACCTAGATCTAATTTAATATGTCTGTCTAAGTTATAGCTTAATTGAAACCCAATCCTATTTTGATCAAATACATGACTCCTTTCTATATTGATGGTATTCAGAAATAACTCATCATAAATTTGTAAACTTAGATTCTTAGATACGATATAGTTCAAACCCTCTCGAATTCTGAATCTAAATAAATCTTGATTCCGTTCAAAAATTCTATACTCTGCACCGAATCGACTAGTCAGTGACCATAATCTAGATACAGAAATTTTATTCTCATATTGTACCTGCGTTCTATGTTCATTAGCATTTAATCTCAACTCATCGCCTACATTATTTACTACAGGATTATTGCTAAAGAAGGCATATGGACTAACAATAAATGTATGATTAGAATTCAGTTTATAACTTACCCATAATCTCACAGCATTGGTCAGAGGGTATCGAAATGGACTTTCTGTATTGGCTAGACTCTGTGTCCGATGATGTAATTCTAAGGTACTAGACCAATTTTTATCCAAATTATTCTGAATAGAAGTCCTCAACCAAAACTGGGTATGGTCTTGAGAATATAAAGGATTGAATGCAAAAAATAAAACGAAAAGAATAAGATTTTTCACTATTAAATTACTTCAAAAATAATTCTTTGATAATTATATAAATTCCCATGATTAAAACAAACCAGCCAAAACCTTTTTTTAATTTAGTGCCATCAACTTTTTTGGTGAGATAAATCCCGAAGAACATACCTAGAATAGATGCTCCTGTAAAAGAAAAAATAAGATGATAATCTAATGCATGATTACTTTTCATATCGCCTATAAAACCAATAAGAGATTTAGCCGCTATAATGAGCAGAGAAGTGCCTACAGCTAATTTCATAGGTATGCGCGCTAAGATAACCAGAGCAGGTATAATCAAAAATCCACCACCTGCACCGACCAAGCCCGTCAACATGCCCACTAGAGTACCTTCTATAAAAATCAAGGGAATATTATATTTAATCGGGCCCAAATTTTCATCTTCCTTCTTCCCTGGCTTTATCATACTGTAGGATGCTAATATCATCACGATAGCAAATAACATCATGAGAAAAATATCTTTGGTCACTGCAAAAGTTCCGCCCTCGAAAACAGGATTGGGAATACGAGGCAATAAAAAAGCTCGAGTCATATAAGTAGCGGCTATAGCTGGAAACCCAAATATTAGTGCTGTTTTAAAGTCGACATTTTTCTGCATTGTGTTTTTTATACCTCCTACAAGGGCTGTCGCACCAACAATGAATAAAGAATATGCCGTCGCATTGGTAGGTTCTACATTCATAATATAAACCAAAATAGGCACCGTTAGAATTGACCCGCCACTGCCTATCAAACCCAATGATACTCCTACTAAAACTGCTAACGTATAACCTATTATTTCTTCCATATCGACTATTTTACTTTACATTTTTCCATACAATCTAATAAACTTACCACTTCTCGTATCAGAAGTTTATAGTAGACAAATTGGCCTTCTTTCTGGCATTCTAAGATACCCTTGTCTTTCATCTTGATTAAATGATGCGATAGAAGCGACTGCTCCACATGATCTCCGATGAATTTAGAGATTTCTTGCACATTCATTTTCTCCTTATCTTCGAGTGCTTCGATGATCTTGAGGCGAATAGGATGGCTAATGGTTTTTAAAACCATAGCTATGTAACCTAACTTTTGAAATGGAATATTCCTCACTTTTATTTATTTAATGAGGCAAATAATCTCTAAATTTTCCATACACCCATGTTCCTGCTATAGCACTGAGCAAAGTCACTATTATAACAGAAGCACCATAACCTATCTGAGCAAATAAAGGTCCTGGACAAGCCCCTGTCATAGCCCATCCGATACCGAAAAGCAGTCCACCGTATATCTGTCCTTTATTGAATGTTTTAGGTTCAATTTTTATTTCTTCGCATTTGATAGTCTTTACTTTTAATTTCTTAATAATGTATACAGATAAAGCACCCACAGCGACAGCACTTCCTATAACTCCATACATAAAAAATGATTCTAAACGAAACATTTCTTGTATTCGAAACCAACTCACTATTTCAGCTTTGACGAAAACGATTCCAAAACCAATTCCGATCAGAAGGTATTTGAAATTCTCTCCAAAAGTTTCTTTCTTCTCACTTTCATTGACACACATGGAATCTTGGTGTCTTAATTCTGAATCTTTAAAATCTTTAAATGTTTGCATGCTATTATAAAGTTAAGGATAAAATTAAAGGTACAAGAAACCATGCACTGACGAAGCCCCCAATCATAAAACAGATAGTCGCCACAAGTGATGGCCATTGGAGATTAGATAAACCCATGATAGCATGACCACTCGTGCATCCGCCTGCATATCGAGTACCAAAACCTACTAAAAATCCACCAACTACCATTAGAAGAAACCCTTTTAGTGTCAATAGATTCGACCAATTGAATAAGTCATTTGGCACTAATCCAGAAAAATTTTGGACACCATATTGAGCTAAATAATTTTGTAACTCAGGTTGAATAGTTATTGCATTCGGGTTGGACAAAAACAAACTCGCAAGAACACCACCGATGAAAATACCAGCTACAAAAAATAAGTTCCACAATTCCTTCTTCCAATTGTAACTAAAAAAAGGGATATCTCCTGGAATACAAGAAGCACATATATGCCGCAGAGAAGAGGAAATACCAAAAGTTTTATTTCCTAAGATTAATAAAACGGGGACCGTCAATCCAATAAGTGGACCAGCGATATACCAAGGAAGCGGTTGCATTAAAAATTCGAACATATATTATTTATATTTGGTTTAAGATTTCTTCTAATTGATTGGCATCGACTACTCCCGAATGCCTCCAAACTTGTTCGCCTTTTTTATATATCATCAAAGTGGGAATACTTCGTATCTGTAAGAATGATGACAGGTCTTGATTTTTTTCTGTGTCGATTTTAACAATCATAGCTTTATCGCCCATGCGTTCTTTTAGGTCGACGAGAATAGGTTTCATCGCCTGACATGGGCCACACCAGTCTGCATAAAAGTCTAGCAATACGGGTTTATCTGAATTGATTAGATTGTGAAATTTATCGTTCATTTTATTACTTTAAAGTTTAACGGCAGGCGACTTTTCTATCTTATATTCTTTATCATAGGCTATACCTTCTCGTAATTCATTAATAGAAATTTCTTCATCAGTCACGATTAAAATTTCTCTGAAATCTGAACTCATATTGACATTTTTTACTCCAACTATTTTAGAATAAATCTCAGTCACAGAATTCTTGCATCCTGCACAAGTGATTCCTTCAAAAGAGTATAAATTCACCATAACCAAATTGTTTTTGACAAATGAAAAAAACAATTCCATATTCGCTCTTGGTTCTACAGAATTTGTAGCAGTTTCTATATTTTCAAATTCAAATGCTCCATAAAATAGTTTTTCATATTCCTCTCTGCTACCTCCGAATGGTGGACCAACTTCAAAGGCTCGATTGAATAACAAGCCAGCGAGGATTCCATTTGCATTAAGAAGATTATGCATTTTCCATACATAGCGCAGTCGCAGCGAAGGAGGTAATGCACAGAAAAAAGTCTGCTCGATAATGATATCGAATGTGTCTTCTAATTTAAAAAAATCTTTACAAAGAACTCTAACCGCAGATTGATTCAAAAATTTTACTTTGAGAATAGCACAAGCCGTTTCAGAAATATCTATCAGTGTAATATTTTTAAATCCCTTGGAAACTAAATAATCTGCTTCATAAGCATTCCCGCAGCCGGGGATAAGAATCTTGACACTTTTATTTTCTATAGAATCTATTAGAGAAACTAAAGGTGGCGCAGGCATTCCTAAATCCCAGCCTATAGTATTTGACTTCCACTGAGCGTCCCAATACGCGGCATCCAGTGGTCGTTCACAAGCTACTACACAACAACCTTCTTCTAGTTTACTCTCCATTATTTACTAAGATTTTACGTATATAGGTTAAGAATTTATTTTTTATCACGATGACACAAAGACACAAAATTTATTTCATGACTTAGTGGCATTTATTATAGATTTTTTAGTTTTTCATTGACAGATTGCCATGTACCACCATTGGTTACATTAGAAAATCCGTATTTTTCTAAAATAGATTTTGCTTGAGAGCTGCGATTTCCGCTTTGACAGAACACAATGATATTTTTTTTATTTTCAAATTTCTCAAGTGAAATAGCTACTCGATCTAGTGGGATATTTATAGAACCTTTGACATGTCCACCATCAAACTCTGCTGGATTTCTTACATCCACTAAGAAAGCTCCTTCGCGGAGTTTGTCAGTGATGTTAGTTCCACCGCCAAGTAGGTTTTTAAATATTCCAAACATTTTTTCGAATTTTATAATTATCAATTAATCTATAGCATTGTAGAAGGACACATATAGTCTGATATTTTGAATTTTCCACTTGCTTTGATGGCAGAAAATCCCCCCGCGACATTGATTAAATTATCATATCCTCTTGCTTTGAGAATAGAAGCAAAAATCACAGAACGATAACCTCCTGCACAATGCACATAATAAGTCTTGTCTTTATCGACTTGCTTCATACTTTCATTGATATAATCCAATGGAGCATTAACGGCACCTATAATATGTTCACTGTAGTTTTCTGATTGCTTTCTTACATCAAGGATTTTTATGCTCGCATCTTCAGCTTCTCTTTTAGCAAATTCATCAGCAGACACTGAAGAAATATAATCTATTTCTTTATTGGCTTTTTTCCAAGAATCAAATCCACCAGCCAAATGTCCTATCGCATGATCGTAACCCACACGAGCCAATCGAGTGATAACTTCCTCTTCCCGACCTGGGTCTGCTACTACCAAGATTTCTTGTTTTATATCTGGTATCAATGTACCTACCCACACGGCGAAACTACCATCTATACCTACAAATATAGAGTTAGGGACAAATCCTTCTATGAAAACTTGGGGTGCTCGTGTGTCTAATATGACAGCGCCCGTTTCGTTAGCCTTAACTTCAAATTCTTCTGGGGTAAGAGCCACCATACCGTTACTGATAACTTTCTGAATAGGATCATAGCCCTGAATATTCATCATGACATTTTGCGGAAAATATCCAGGAGGAGGCATAAGCCCATCTAGAACTTTCTCTACAAACTCATCTTCACTCATCTCCTGAAGAGCATAATTCACTTTTTTCTGATTACCTAGGGTATCTGAAGTTTCCTTGCTCATATTCTTACCACAGGCACTTCCTGCACCATGAGCAGGATATACGATAATATCATCCGCCAATGGTATAATTTTCGTTCTCAATGAATGATATAAATATCTTGCTAATTTATCTTGATTCAAATCAGCAGTCACTTTCTGTGCTAAATCTGGACGACCTACATCGCCTATAAACAAGGTGTCTCCAGTGAAAATAGCGGATTCTTTTCCATTGTTATCTTTAAGTAGATAACAACTGCTCTCCAGCGTATGACCGGGAGTATGAAGGACTTTAAATTCGATATCACCTACCTTAAATATTTCACCATCAATTGCTATATGGGCATCAAACCCCAAAGGCATAGCCGTAGGTCCAAACACAATAGTTGCCCCAGTGGCATTAGCTAGGTCGATATGTCCGCTCACAAAATCTGCATGAAAATGAGTTTCAAAAATATATTTGAGCTTTACCTTGTCTTTTTCTAATCTATCTAGATAGGGTTGTATTTCTCTCAATGGGTCTACAATAACCGCTTCTCTATTACTTGCTATATAATAGGCTCCCTGAGCCAAGCATCCAGTGTAAATTTGTTCTAAAATCATCAGTTTTAAATTAATAGTTGTGTAAATATAAATATATGAACATATATTCATATTAAAAAGTTCCTGCTAATAAACAAAAATTATAAAATACTCTGCTACTAATTGATTTTCTGCACTTTAAAATACTTAAATTCTAGATTGTTATCCTGATAAAGTTTAAGTAAATAAGTGCCAGCGGGTAAATTTTGAAGATCGATGGGGCCTTCTAATGGATTCGCCATAAGAATTTTTCCATAGAAATCTACTAGCTGATAGCTATAATTATGATACGGTAGATTTACCTCAATAAACCGAGTCGTAGGATTCGGATAAGTTGTTGTGATTGGATAATTAATAGTCATACTAGATGATGATGCGCACATAACTAGTTTTAGTCTCTTCCATATATCATTGTTGAAGTCATTAGGAACATTCGATGTGGTCCACATATTTCCCATACGAATGACTACCAAATTCTGAGAAGGAACTACATTGATGATTTGACCATTTTTTCCCAATGCTGCATACATATCCGAAGGAGCATCAGGACAGAGAAATCCATTGAATACATTCTGTAAACTAGGCAGCATAAAACCTTCTTTGCCATTGAGCCAAGTGAGATAACCATATGATTTATTTAAGAACTGACTAGAGGTGGTCATCGCTTTGAAGTAAATAGAATCTTTTAAAATATCTGATTCATCCCATTTCCCTTTGTTCATTAACAAAAGTCCAAAGCGCGCCATACTTCGCGGAGTGCTATAGTAGACATTATTATATCCTGATTTGAAAAACAAACCAGTCATACCTGTGCTCGTTTTGATTTTAGTATTGACGAAGGCATTTAGATCTGTACCTGTAGCATTTTCTAGGACACTATCCAGCAGGGTATATGGCGAATTATGATAGGACCAACGAGTGCCCGCAGCTGTCTGATATTTTAAACAAGCCTTTGAAGTACAGTCAAAGAACATTCCTGTATCCAACATGCCTGAAGTCATAGTGAGTTGATGCCATATAGTCACCTTTTCTTCCTGTGCTTGGGTCATGCTCGTCCAACCCTTACCGAGATATTTGGAAGTTGTATCCGTTAGTTTTAGTTTACCTTCTTGATTCGCTATGCCTATGCAGAAGGCTGTCAGTGTTTTTCCTGCACTGGCCCAATACCAGCTACTATCCCTGGTGAAGGTACCGAAATATTTTTCCAAAACGATTTTTCCATCCTTTAGTATAATGAAGGCTTTCGTATTGTTGCTATCTAGAAAGTTATATAAAGGTTGAATCTTATCCTCGCACCAGCCCAATGTTTTAGGAGATAAAGTATCCCATTGACCTCCCGTTTTGGGCGGAAAGTAGTATTGGGCAATTAGTGTTTGTTGTTCGAAAAATAAAAACACAAAAAGATAAAATCGAACCATGATACAATTAACTTTTGACAAAAATATTGTTTTAGTATCAAAAAATCATCCCTGATAAATTTTATTTATATCAGGGATGATTATGCTTTCAATTTAGTCGTTTATTTACCAACGACAAATTTCACTTCTTTAAATGTATCTCCTTGCACTAATCTCAAAACATAAGACCCATTGCTGAGATCTAAAATCGAGAGAGTTTGCAACGCATCACGCGTTTTAACTTCTTGTGCTATCAAGAGTTTGCCATCAATACTATACACCATGATTTGACAGTCCATCTGTAAAAACATATCTGACTCTATATTTATAAAATCAATAGCAGGATTAGGGAATACATTGAACTTTTCATTCATACCTCTTGATATACCACTGGAAGGATCTTTATGAACGTATACAAAACCTGATGAAGTGAAACTACAGTTATTGCTATCCGTCACATTTACTGAATAGGTTCCACTGAAACTTGGCTTATAGACGTTTTGATTCTGCCCAGTCAATAAGGATAGGTCCTTAAACCATTGATAATTAGCAAATCCACTTGTTGCAATTAAACTATCATTTGATTTAGAAATACTCACTGTTTTTGGAGGTTGTATGGTTAGGTTTAGAATAATAAAGCTATCGCAACCAACTGCATTTACCAAGGTATCTCGATAGATTCCAGAAGTTATTCGATTGATTCCTTTAAATAAATAGCTCTGACCATTGCATAAAGACACATTGAATATCTTAGTGCTCAGACTATTTACCCTCAGCGTTAGAATAACAAAACTATCACAGCCTAATTGATTGACAAAAGTATCCTGATAGACACCTGCAGCAGTCAAATTTGCATTATTAAAGAAATAGGATTGACCGGCACAAATTGTAGCTGATATTTGAGTATTTACTTTGCTTGTATCAATTTTTAAATTCAATATTACAATTGAATCACAACCAAGTATACTGCTAAACGTGTCTATATAGGTTCCAGAAACATTTCTCCATATTCCATTCCACAAATATGATTTTCCAAAACAGTTAACTACATTAAACACTCTTAATTTTGAGTTTATAGTCAAATTGAGCGTTAAGAAACTATCACAACCCCTCGCATTGACCAAAGTATCACGATAAGTACCCGTTGACGTTCGCAATGCACCGTTAAAGAAGTAAGAATTACAAGTAGCTATAGAGAAAGAACCTGTGGTTGAATTCCTTATAGTTAAATTGATAGTGATAATACTATCACAACCTGCAGCATTCGGAATCGTATCATTGAATGTAGCGGAGGCTGTTCTTATCTTGCCACTTGGGGTTCTGTATGTGTTACATACATTTGGTGAAATCGTCGAAGTAGATCTCGAACGAATCGTAAGATTAATCGTTATTACGCTATCACAACCTGCCGCATTCGGAATCGTATCATTGAACGTCGCTGAAGTTGTTCTTATCTTACCACTTGGGGTCGTATAAGTATAACAGACAGTAGGTGAAATCGTCGAAGTAGATCTCGAACGAATCGTAAGATTAATCGTAATCACGCTATCACAACCCGCCGCATTCGGAATCGTATCATTGAACGTTGCTGAAGTTGTTCTTATCTTACCACTTGGGGTCGTGTATGTGTTGCATACATTTGGTGAAATCGTCGAAGTAGATCTCGAAC
>JAURJQ010000030.1 GCA_030832185.1 Chitinophagales bacterium
GACGCTGTACGAATCTCCCTTTGTTTCTGCTATTCATCGTGAAAAGATGTATGGCGTTCAGTTTCACCCAGAAAAAAGTCATGATCAAGGGCTCCAAATGATAGAAAATTTTATTAAGTTATGACCTATCGTCCACGCATAATCCCTGTACTATTGCTGCATGATGGAGGTTTGGTGAAATCGGTTCAATTCAAAGACTACACCTATATCGGTGACCCTATGAATGCGGTGAAGATATTTAATGAAATGAATGCCGATGAACTTATTTTCCTAGATATCACTGCCAGTAAGCAAGGTAGGACTATGTCTAAAGAACTAGTGCGGGTGATAGGTGAAGAAGCTAAAATGCCTTTCTGTGCAGGTGGTGGGATTCGCAGTTTAGACGATATTCAGCATTTAGTGCAGGCGGGTGCAGAGAAGGTGGTACTCGGTCACAGTGCCGCGAGCAATCCATCTTTTGTCCGAGAGGCCAGTCGTGCCTTTGGTTCATCTACCGTCAGTGTATGTATCGATATCAAAAAGGATTTCTGGGGCAGAGAAAAAATATGGTCAGAAAATGGCAAGCTATCACATAACTATACACCTAAAGAGTTTGCACTCCGCATGGAGGAAGCTGGGGCAGGCGAACTGGTGATTCAATCTATTCAGCGCGATGGCACTCTACAGGGCTATGATATAAACTCTATTCAAGATATAGCTCAGGCGGTAGCGATTCCCGTTGTAGCATTGGGTGGTGCCGGCAGTCTAGCCCATCTTCATGCGCTTTATCAAAAAGTAAATGTGAACGGATTGGCGGCAGGGAGTATATTTGTATTCCATGGTATACATAAAGGCGTATTAATTCAGTATCCTACTATCAATCAAAAAGAAGTTATATATGCAGATAGTGAATAGGCCCTACCAAATATGCGTTCGATGTGTCATGGATACTTCGGATGAGGATATTCGTTTTAATGAGCAAGGGGTCTGTCATCATTGTCGTGATTTCGAAGAGGTACTCCGTCAGCCCAGGTATGATAAGGCCAAAGCGCCCGCTGCACTCGAAGCACTCATAAAACGTGTCAAGGAGGCATCGGCAGGTAAATCCTATGACTGTATCATAGGTATTAGTGGTGGAGTGGATAGCTGCTATACGGCTTATCTCTGTCATTCTTGGGGTCTTAGACCACTGCTATTGCACATGGATAATGGCTGGAATTCGGATATCTCAGCCTCCAATATCAAAAATCTTATCGATAAATTGGGTCTAGACTATATGAGTTACGTACTAGACTGGAATGAATTTCGTGAGATACAATTAGGCTTTATTCGGTCATCGATCGTCGACATCGAATTGCCAACGGATATAGCTATTCCAGCAGCCTTGTACGAGGTCGCTTCAAAAAATTCTATACCATTTATTATTTCCGGGGGCAATTATTCTGGAGAAGGTATACTGCCTCTAACCTGGGGATATCATGTGCTCAAAGATGCTTATCTGTATCGGTATATTGTCAAGAAATTTTCTAAAGTAAAATTGAAAAAAGTTCCAGTGGTAGGTCTTTGGGAAGAAATTTATTATAAATTTTTGAAGGGAATTTGTACGCTTTACCCCCTCAATTTAGTAGATTATGATAAGGATAAGGCTCGCCAGTTTTTAAAAGACAACTACGGATGGCGTGATTATGGGGGGAAACATCACGAGTCTCGTATTACGGCTTTTTGGCAGTCATACGTCATGCCTACGAAGTACAATATGGACTATCGTAGGGCGACCTATTCTTCTATGATAGTCTCAGGACAGATATCCAGAGAAGAGGCTTTGAAAGGATTGGATGCTCTCTCTTACCAGGAAGAAAAAATACCATCAGAAAAAGAATATATAGCTAAAAAATTTAATATCTCTACCCAAGAGCTAGACCGCTATCTCAGTCAGGCACCGAAAACGTATAAAGATTTTCCGAATCAGAAGAATTTGATTCAATGGTTTTATAAAATTTATGGCATAGTGTTTAATTAAATAACGAAATGCCCCCAGTTATTATTAATTTGTTGTTCTTTACATCATATATAAATGTAAGTGAATTAGTCACATCTTAAATATTTTTTACAGTATTTGTTGTAAACGTTAACTAATTAAAATCATACAATGAAATATATTTTTAAAGAAATTAAACAGTGCGAAATGTGTAATGATAAATCAAATTCGCATTACAAAATTGGTCAAAGATTTAATAAGTCGCAAGGATTATTCCCAAGGAAAAAGACTGGATTAACAGTTACGGTAAATAAATGTAGTAATTGTGGTTTGATATATTCTAATCCTATGCCTATTCCATTAGATATTTTAGATCATTATGGAGTTCTGCCTAAAGACTATTGGAAACCTGAATATTTCAATATTTTGCCTGATATAGAATACTTAAAGAGTGAAATAGCAAAATACATTGACATTCATGCCTCCCCTAAAGTTCTTGACATCGGTTCTGGTATAGGTAAAATGATGAAAGCCTTTATTGATAATGGATTTGATGCTTATGGGATAGAGCCTTCTCCTAGTTTTATTGAAATGGCAGTTAATAAAATGAAAATACCAAAAGAAAGGTTGCAATGTGTACAAGTAGAGGATGCGGAGTTTGAGGAAAACTTTTTTGATTTGATTACTTTTGGAGCAGTTTTTGAGCATTTATATCACCCATCAATAGCTCTTAAAAGAGCTCTAAGATGGTTAAGACCTGGAGGATTAGTAAAAATCCAAGTACCTTCTGCTAATTGGCTTACTGCAAAATTCTTGAACATATGGTATAAAATTACTTTTCAAGATAATTGTACTAATTTAAGCCCAATGCATACTCCTTATCATTTGTATGAGTTTTCATTAAAGTCATTTAGAAAAAATGCAGAATTGAATGGATATGAGATTGTGGGAGTTCATTATGAGATATGTGATACTTTCTTACCGCGTATTTTTGACAGAATAATTAAACCCATAATGAAAAAAACCAATACAGGCATGGAGATTTACCTATTATTAAGAAAGCCATTGTAGTTTTTTACCATGTGTGGCATTGCCTGGTTTTATTGATTTTAACAAAAGGTGCGAGTACTCCTTCCCTCCCTTCGCTAAAGTAGTTTAAGAAAGTGAAAACAACACACAATTAATCAAATTTTATAATTATATTTACAAAATAGCCATTATTTTTGTAAAGTTATAATTACGGTTACAATTTATAGATTTAAATTTATTTGAAACCCAGCCACACTTTATTATCAATACCTGAGGATCTTGTATCGAGGGCTCGCTATATTGATGCTATTCGACCCTATATAGGCAAACAAGTTATCAAAGTATTCACTGGTCAGCGAAGGGTAGGTAAGAGCTATCTTTTGTTTCAGATGATAAATTGTATAGCAGACCTAGACCATCAAGCGACATTTATATATATAAATAAAGAGGATCTAAGGTTTGATTTTATAAAGAATGCCCATGATTTGAGCGAATATGTTCTTCAGCATCTATCTGAAAAAGGAAAAACATATTTATTTATAGACGAAATTCAGGATATTCTTGATTTTCATACAGCTCTGCGTTCATTGCACCTCCATGAGAATCTGGACATTTATTGTACAGGTAGCAATGCCAATATGCTCTCTAGCGATATATCAGGCTATTTAAGTGGTCGGTTTATCGAGTTGACCGTATACAGTCTGGCATACACTGAATTTTTAGAATTTCACGGGTTAATAGATAGCAGTATTAGTCTAGATAAATACCTGAAATATGGAGGATTGCCTTATTTGAGACATTTGCCTTTAGAAGATGAAATCGTATGGGAATATTTAAAAAATGTCTACAATACTATTGTTTATAGAGATATTGTGCAGCGATTTAATATCCGAAGCACCCATTTTTTAGAGCGTCTAGTCTTATTTTTAGCATCAAATACGGGCAGTCTATTTTCCGCAAAAAAAATTAGCGATTTCTTGAAATCTCAGCAGCTGAATATGGCACCTAATCAGGTGCAGACATATATCGGTTATCTTCTCAACTCATTTATACTACTCGCAGCACCTCGATACAATATACAGGGAAAGAGATTGTTTGAAATTGGCGAAAAATACTATTTTGAAAATCTAGGAATTCGAAATGCTATATGGGGCTATCGACTGGAAGATCGCGGCAAAATATTGGAGAATGTAGTTCATAATCACTTGAGAATGCTTAATTACTCAGTAAAAGTAGGCGTATTGGGCAACCAAGAAATTGATTTCGTAGCAGAGAAGCATGGAGAAGTTTTATATATCCAGGTTTCGCTCCAACTCATAGAAGAAAAAACGATAGAGAGAGAGTTTGGCAATTTGCTCAGCATTAAAGATAATCATCCTAAAATATTGGTTACCTTAGATTCCTATACGGGCAATACGGTAAAAGGAATTCAAGTCAAATCTTTAGCAGAGTTTTTATTGATAGAAAAATTTCACTAGAAAAATAACCCATGTGCGGCATCACCGGTTTTATTGATTTTAAAAACCACTCGAGCGAAGAAGATTTAAAATCTATGCTCGGCACAATGTATCATCGGGGCCCTGATGGTCAGGGGCATTTCTTCCGGCAAAAAGATAAGTTTTCGATTGGGCTAGCGCATAGTAGATTGTCGATAATCGATTTGAGCACAGGGGCTAGTCAGCCTTTTTATTTTCAGGATTGGATTATTGTATTTAATGGAGAGATTTATAACTATGCAGAGATTAAAAAAGAACTAGAGGTTCTAGGTCATCAGTTTCAAACCGCCTCGGATACGGAGGTGATACTGCATGCCTGGCAAGAGTGGCTAGAGCAGGCAGTGCATAAGTTTATCGGCATGTTTGTCTTTGTGATCTATCATCAACAAGAGAAGACCTTAACTATATACAGAGATAGAGCAGGCGTCAAACCGCTTTTTTATTATTGGAAAGATGGGTTGTTTCTCTTCGCATCAGAGCTGAAAGCATTTCATCAGCATCCGCAGTTTCGAAAAGAACTCAATCAGGATGCCTTAGCTTTATTCCTCAAATATTGCTATGTACCTGCACCCCACTGTATTTTTAAAAATTGTTTCAAACTAGAACCAGGACACTTCTTAAATCTAACACTCTCAACTCTCAACTCTCAACCCTCAACCCTCAAACCGCAGGAATACTGGAATGTAAACAACGCCTATACCAAGCCCAAACTAGAGATTGGAGAGAAAGAAGCTATCGAAGAAACAGAAAAGGTATTAAAGAAAGCCTTTGACTATCGTATGGTGGCCGATGTGCCTGTGGGTGTATTTTTGAGCGGGGGATATGACAGTTCGGCGGTGGCAGCATTATTACAAAAAGATGCTAGTCAAAAAATCAAAACATTTACCATCGGTTTTCATGAAGAAAAATATAATGAAGCTCCATACGCCAAAGAAGTAGCGCAGCATTTAGGAACCGATCATACAGAGTACTATTGTACCATAGGCGAGGCGAAAGAAATATTGCCTCATCTTCCTTTTTATTATGATGAGCCCTTCGGGGACAGCAGTGCTATACCTACTATGCTCGTGAGTCAGTTAGCGAGAAAGTCTGTCACAGTAGCATTGAGTGCAGATGGGGGAGATGAAATATTTGGCGGTTATAACCGCTATCCAATCATAGAGCGCATGAATTCTACTTTTGGAAGATTGCCTAAATTTACAAGAGAATTAGCGTATCAAACTTCAGGGTTGATTTCTCCTGAAAAAGTCCCTATATTAAAAAATAAAAAGTTGATTGGTCAGCGATATAATAAGGCAAGAAATCTTATCCGCGAGGCCAATACAACAAACTATCTCAAAGCGATGTGCAGTGTGGTGGACGATGAAAATTTATCTCGATTGCTTAAGGAAAATTTCCAAGATGTTCCCACGTATTTTGATGAGAAAACCCCAGATATCCTCAGTTTATTGGATAGAGTATTAGCCAAAGATTATAAAACTTATATGGTAGATGATATCTTGACCAAGGTAGATAGAGCTACGATGAGCGTTTCGCTCGAAGGACGAGAACCCTTCCTCGATCAGAATATTATAGAATGGGTGGCGCAATTGCCTAATCATTATAAAATACGAAATAGTAATAAAAAATATCTTTTGAAGGAAATCGTCCATCGCTATCTTCCAAAGGAAATGATGGATAGACCCAAAGCAGGTTTTGCTATCCCTATCGATGAATGGTTTTCTAAAGAGCTAGCAGAATACTTTTCAATTTATCTCAATAAAACTTTTTTAGATAAGCAAGGAATTTTTAATTCCGATTTGGTTCTTCAGTGGACTTCGCTTTATCAATCTGGTAAAAAAGAGTATATGACTCAGCTGTGGAATATACTTATGTTTCAATTGTGGTATGAAAAATGGGGGTGATACATTTTTCATAAAATAACAATAATTGGAGCGTATATTTTCCATTATAATACACAATTATAGCGTATATTTATCAACACAATATTTAATTATGGCGTAAAATTGTCAATTGATTTAAAAATAGTTGTCTTTATAAGTAATGTCAATCCACATTTGTCGGGCAGTGAATTTGAATCAGCTATCGTAGCAGAAATGTATAAGCAGCTACAGTATTTAGATATCGATGCCAGTGTCTACCATCTCCGCACCAGTGACGGGCGCGAAGTGGATTTATTGATAGAGACCCCTCAAGGCTATTATGCTTTTGAAATTAAAATGTCTTCAAACTACAATCACACAGACAATCGACATTTGAGGAATTTAGAAGAGATATTAGACAAACCCTTATTGCATTCTTTCGTTCTATCACAAGATACCAAACCTAATCAAACGAATAGCGCTATCACCGCTGTGCATGCAGCGGACTTTCTCACCTCAATAATCACATAATTGAACAATTAGGCGTAAATTATCGCATATCATTCAATAATTCGGCGTAAATTATCGCATATTATCCAATAATTCGGCGTAAATACTTGCATTGTAAAAATAATGTATTATCTTTGCTGTCGAAATGGATAAGGAACGACTTCTAGTTGGTGAAATTAAAAGGCAGCAGACCAAGCGGTTTGGCAGAATAGTCATCTTGACAGGAGCTAGACAAGTCGGTAAGACCACATTACTTCGCCATCAATTTTCAGATTATCAATATATAAATATTGATGATCCACAAATCCGAAGAGTTTTGATGGGGCTTTCGTCCACACAGTGGGCTAGCAATTATCCAGAAGTCATCCTAGATGAAGTGCAGAAAGAACCGCAACTCATGGATATAGTGAAAGCGGTCTATGATCTTCAGAAAGGAAACAAATTCATTCTCACAGGCTCAAGTCAGCTATTGCTGCTCAGCCAGATACGGGAGTCACTCGCTGGGCGATGCACTATTTTGGAATTATTTCCACTGACACTGCCAGAGCTAAAAACTAATGGATGGGGTGATGTCCCAAAGCTTTCATTATTTCAGAGAATACTCACAGGGGAGAAGGTTCCTGAGCTCCTACCATTTACCCTAACGAAAGATTACGATCAGTCGATAGAAGTGTATCAGTATTTCTTGAAGTACGGAGGTTATCCCGCTCTGGTAGCGGATGATTTGGACGATCAAGATCGCAAACAATGGCTTCGAGATTATCAGACTACCTACCTAGAGCGCGATATACGAGATATAGCAGACTTCAAAAATTTAGAACCATTTATTCTTATTCAGCGAATCAGTGCATTGCTCACCGGGAATCAACTGGGCTATACACAGCTAGCAAAGGAAGCTAAAGTGCATCTCAATACCGCCAAGCGTTATTTGCAGTATCTCTCTATGAGTTATCAGGCTATTTTGCTGCAGCCATGGTTCAAAAACGAATTGAAGCGATTGTCCAAAGTTCCTAAATTGCACTATCTGGATATAGGAATAGCACGCAGTGTTACGAATAATTTTGATGGAGAATTGAAAGGAAATGAATTTGAATCGGTGGTGGTATCTGAAATCTATAAGCAACTAAAGTATATGCCTGGACATTATGATTTGTATCATCTTCGAACGCACGATGGTCGAGAGGTAGATTTACTCATAGAAACACCCAAGGGTTATTTCGCATTTGAGATCAAGATGACTTCACATTACAATCATACAGACAACAGGCATCTGCGACACTTAGACGAGATTTTAGATAAACCCATCTTGCATTCTTTTGTCATTACCCAAGACTTAATGCCAAATCAAAATGAAAAAGATATCACCGCTTTACATGCCGCTCAATTTCTCACCTAAACTATGACCAAAAATATACTCTACATTTCCTACGATGGCATGACAGATCCATTGGGTCAGAGTCAGGTGCTGCCCTATATCTGCGGCTTATCTGCACAAGGGTATAGCTTCACTTTGATTAGTTGTGAGAAGCCAGATAGATATGAAAGCAATAAGGAGGATATAGAAAAAATTTGTACAGATAATGGCATCGATTGGAGACCATTGATGTATCATAAATCTCCACCAATACTATCGACGGTCTGGGATGTCAATCAGATTCAGAAATTGGCTTATCGTCTTGAAGAAGAAAAATCATTTTGCCTTGTACATTGTCGCGGATATATTTCAGCATTGATAGGACTGGGAATGAAACGGCGCTATGGTACGAAATTTCTCTTTGACATGCGTGGACTCTGGGCAGATGAAAAGGTAGATGCCGGAGCGTGGAGATTAGAAAACCCTATTTATAAATTGGTCTATAGATTCTTTAAGAAAAAAGAGAAAGAGTTTTTCTTAAATGCTGACCACACTATAAGCCTTACCCAGAGAGGAAAAAAAGAAATCCTATCGTGGGATTATATGCATGGGAAGCCAGATAATATAGAAGTCATACCCTGCTGTGCAGATATGGATTTGTTTGATTTTAATAAATTAGATTCTAATAGTGTTCAGGGTTGGAAAAACAAATTACAGATTTCGGATACAGATTTTATAGTTTCTTATCTTGGCTCTATCGGCACGTGGTATATGCTAGAAGAAATGCTAGATTTTTTCAAAGTGGTAAAGACGAAATGGACAAATGCCAAGTTTTTATTTATCACGCATGATGAACATGAAAAGATTAGAGAGGCAGCGAGAAGCAGAAACATATTGTCAGACATCATCCTACAACCTGCGCAGAGAAAAGAGGTGCCCGAAATCCTCAGTTTATCAGCTTTTTCTATTTTTTTCATACGTCCTTCCTATAGTAAAATAGCAAGTAGTCCAACCAAGCAAGCCGAAATCATGGCGATGGGTATTCCGCTCATCTGCAATGAAGGTGTAGGCGATACCGATACTATTGTGAAAAGTAATCTTGTAGGAGTGACCATTTCAGATTTAAATCAGTCCAACTATATGAAATTAATAGAAGACTTTGATTATACACTATATAATAAAGAAAAAGTAAGAATGTCTGCTTTGAATTCGTTTGGTTTAGAAAATGGCGTGGGAAAATACAATTCTGTTTACTTGAAAATATTAAGTGCTGAAATCTAAATCCATATTATTCGTATGCCCCTACCCGAGAGGAGTCGCGCCATCGCAGCGTCTGAAATTCGAACAATATTTTCCAATATTTAGAGACGCTGGATACGAACTAAATTTCGAATCATTTCAAAGTATTTCATTTTGGAATACCGCCTATTCATCTAAAAATATTCCACTAAAAATACTTTGGACAATCTATGGATACGCCATGCGGTTTTTTTTAATATTCAGAATTAGAAATTATGATATTGTATATATCCATCTATGGGTGACACCTCTAGGTCCTCCCATTTTCGAATGGTTGTATACTAGGCTGGCTCGAAAAATTATCTATGATATCGATGATCTGGTGTATACTGAAAATGCGAGTGCTGCCAACTCTTGGATGACTAGATTGAAGGGAAAACAAAAGCCGATATATCTTATGAAGCAGGCAGACCATATCATTACTACTACTTCCTACTTGGTTGATATCTGCAGAAAATATAATCAATATGTGACGAGTATACCACCTTCATTAGATGATAAAATTATTTATCCAATCAAAAAAATTCAAGAAGACAGAATACGAATTGGCTGGCTAGGAAGTCACTCTACGGAGCAGTATTTAGATGTAGTTAGAGATGCTATACAAAAGATTAACAAAGAATATGATATCCGATTAATATTGATGGGGGCAGAGAATTTTTCTATTGATGGATTGGATATAGAGCGACATGAGTGGTGTCAAGATAAGGAAAATGAAGTCTTAAATAAAATAGATATTGCTTTATACCCTCTCCGAAAAGAGCTATGGAGTGAAGGGAAATTCGGTGGAAAATTAATTCAGTATTTTGCCGCTGGACTACCAAGTGTTGTTTCGAATGCGAATGCCAGTAATCGAGAAGTGATTTTAGACGGGGTCAATGGATTGCTGGTAGATAATTTAGTCGAGTCATGGTATTTAGCCATGAAAAAACTCATCGATAACGAACAACTTAGAATGCAAATAGGTCACAATGCTCGACAAGAGTTTCTAAATAATTACTCCATAGAGGCGAATAGAATGAAATATATTCATATTTTTGAATCCGTCTTGTAGAATTAAAAATTTTATTCAGCATAGAATCTCGGTATAATCGCTTGAATGCAATTGCAGAGTTTTAAAGCTAAATGAGCAGCAAAGTGACTACTCCGAGCAGCGCATGAACTTCTTAATGAGCGGGGTTAAAGCGAATAGTACAGACGAACGAACTATATCCTAGTAGGTAAATCATCGATAGTTTCGCACGATAATTAGATTTTTAGAAAATTCTATTTTAGCATTTGTCCATTGGATATTCATAAAATATTCAATAGTATTTGGAAATGCGTTGTTGTGAAATTTCCCTTTACCCGATACCTGTGTATCTTCGATACAATAATATCCCCCTGCATTTAATTTCGAAAATAAGATTTCAAAACTTTGAATCACATCTGAATTCATATGACTTCCGTCATCTATTATGATATCTAGATTTTGGAATTGAGCAAGAAAATTCTCATCGGATTGACTGCCTTGAAAGGTCTTAATTCGTCTATAATCTATAAGCGACTTATCATATAAGTCGATACCGAATATGTCACTCTTTGGGAAATATTTCGCCCACATTTTGAGTGAATTTCCTCCATACTTTGTATTTTCTCCTCCACCTATTCCTATTTCGAGAATTCGGAGTTTTTTATGTTTTATATTTTTGAAATATTGCTGATATATCTCTGTATAACCGTGCTCGTATTTATCCGTTCCATAGAGTCTAGCTAACTTGGATAAATTATTTTGATAAAAATATGCAGGAATAGACTTAAGCCAATAGCGAATGATTTCCCGTTGTTTTTCGTTCAAAATCTTAGTGATAAATTGAAAATATAAAGACATAATATTTCAACTATTCCTAGTTGGTAATTTTTCGGGATCTTGAGCGGTATGAAAAATGTCTAGTATCTCAATGATATTTGTTTTTCGTTCAAAAATAATTTTGAAATTATAAACTAAGATAAACTTTTTTAACTCAAGTTCAGGTTCATTGCTGCCAAGATTGGGATATACACAAAGTTGTTCTATATTTTCTACAATATTATTTACGACCATTTCAGCCACATCGTCAGAACCTACCTGAGAGTAATAATTATATATTTCTTGCAAGCATTGTGACGCAAATGGCGAAATAAAAATTTCTACTTCTTCCATGAAGCGATATCCGTGCGCAGTTGTTCTAATGTGATTCCTTTTCCAGCTGCTATCTGATTTGAAGACAATTCTAGCCTATTTCTCAATCCTTCTTCAGTTGAAGGGTCTAAATTAATATCCTTATTCAAATCGTGTATAACCCCAGAAACATATTTCAAGAAATACACATCAGAGATAGAATCTATATAATCCTTTATTTTCTTTTTCTCTAAAACTATGTCCATCGTAGGAAAATTTAACTATCACAAATATACAAAAAAACTAACAACTTTTGACTAGCGACTTCAGACTAAATATGTATCGCCCTCTTAGCAGTAGCGTCCAATGCCGCTTCTTTGAATGCTTCTGAAAAAGTAGGATGACCGAAACAAGTGATTGCTATATCTTCTGCCGAACCTCTATAGGTCATAGCAATAGCGCCTTGCATGATCATATCCGCTACACGAGCACCAATCATCTGTACGCCTAGTATCTCATCAGTTTCTTGATGGGCTAGTACTTTGACAAATCCGTCTAGGTCATTCGCTGCTCTCGCCTTGCCACTGGCTCTAAACGGAAATTTACCAGCCTTATATGGTGTACCATCTTTCTTCAATTCATCTTCAGTCTTACCTACACCAGCAGCCTCAGGCCAAGTATAAGCGATACCAGGTATCAAATGATGATTTAAATGAGGTTTTTGTCCAGCTAATATCTCAGCTACATAGACTCCTTCTTCTTCCGCTTTGTGCGCTAGCATAGGCCCGGCGACTACGTCTCCTATAGCATATACATTTGCGCAGTTGGTCATTAAGTTTTTATCTGTCGGTATTCTACCTCTATCATCTGTAGCGAGACCTATTTTATCTAATCCTAATCCTTCTGTATAGGGCTTCCGGCCAACAGCTACCAAACAATAGTCTCCTTCAAATACGACCTCTTTATCTTGGCTATCCAGTGCTTTTACGGTTACGGTTTTTCCTTTCCGCTCTACAAAATTTACTTTCATCGAGGTTTGGATATCCATGCCTTGTTTTTTTAAGACACGTTGTAATTCTCTACAAACCTCGCTATCCATAGCTCCACCTATTTTGTCTGCATATTCGATAACGGTAACTTTCGAACCTAATCGAGTATATACTGAGCCGAGCTCTAATCCAATAATACCACCACCTATGACGAGTAGATTTTTTGGAACTTCTTTTAAACTCAAAGCCTCTGTGGAGGTAATGACGCGTTCTTTATCTAATTTGATAAATGGAAGACTGGCGGGTTTGGAACCAGTAGCTATAATGGTGTATTTGGCTTCTATTTGACTAACGTTCCCTTCTTGATCTGTCACATTGATTTTATTGGCCGAGTCAAAACTTCCGACTCCTCTTAGAACCGTAATATTATTCTTTTTCATTAGAAAATCAATACCCTTGACAGTCATATCGACGACGTTCGTTTTTCGACTGACCATTTTAGTGAAATCTAAAGAAAGTTTCCCTGTCAGAATACCATGCTCTTCAAATTCTTTTCGAGCCTTAAAGTAATGCTCGCTGCTATCGAGCAAGGCTTTAGATGGGATACAGCCCACATTGAGGCAAGTACCACCAAGGGTGTCATATTTTTCTATCAGAGCGGTTTTGAATCCTAACTGGGCGCATCGAATAGCCCCTACATAGCCCCCGGGGCCTGAACCTATGACTACAACATCGAAATTGGACATAAAATAATTCTAAATTTGAAAAATTAAGATACAAAACTAAATTTTTATTTTTTAGTGGTGTATAGTTAATTGCAGTTCTAAGTTGATTTGCATGGGTAAGCGTATCCATAGGAGACGCCTCTAATCATAAAAATGGAATCTAAATTTATTTTTTTTTAATAGCAAACAATTTAAAAAAATAAGACTGTAAAGAATTTATATTGATTGAAATTCAAATTCCAGATAAAACAAGATTTATTGTTTGATTATGAAACAATTTTATTTTTATTGATTGAAGTTTTCTAGGCGTTTTTGACCTATTTTGTATCTTTCGAGTTTAGTTTAACTAAATAATATTGGGTAATTTTGTTTAATATTTTCTAAGTAAACTAATTTCCAACTAAAAGTCTACTAATTTAATCTATTCTAAGAGATCAATGAGCTGGCTATTGATTAATTATCATTGATATTATTAATCAATATCTCTATATTTGCTCAGGAATATGAATATATTTAGTCAACCAAAAATTCAATGGAAATGGATAGCAGGATTTTTTGCCTCTATCTTGCTTTTTTTCACCTTGCTCAATTTTGGTGTATTCGGAGAAATGCCGTCCATTAAGGAGCTTGAAAATCCAAAGAGCCACATGGCTTCCGAGATCTATGCATCAGATGGCACCATGATAGGGAAGATTTATACCCTCAATAGAGTGCCTTGTAATTTTAAAGAATTGCCTCCGCATCTAGTCAATGCCCTCATAGCCACCGAAGATTCAAGGTTCTATATTCACTCTGGGATAGACCCTAAAGCCATAGTAGGTGTATTGAAAGGTATGTTTACTACTGGAAATCGCGGTGGAGGCAGTACAATCACCCAGCAATTAGCTAAAAATCTTTTTCCAAGAGGTAAAGTCAATGGAATTCAACTTATTTTTAGAAAGTTTAAAGAATGGATTATCGCTGTCAAGTTAGAGCGAAATTTCACGAAGCATGAGATCATTTCTTCTTATTTCAATACGGTAGAGTTTAGTGATAATGCCTTTGGCGTAAAGGCTGCGGCTAAAACCTATTTTAATAAGAAAATTCAGGATATCACAGTAGACGAGGCTGCCATTCTTGTTGGAATGCTCAAAGCGACCTATAAATTTAATCCTCGTGTTCACCCTGAATCATCTAGAGGGCGAAGAGATGTTGTATTGGGGAAAATGTTAGAATACAATTTCATA
The DNA here is from genome assembly GCA_030832185.1 of Chitinophagales bacterium. Lineage (GTDB taxonomy): Bacteria > Bacteroidota > Bacteroidia > Chitinophagales > JADJOU01 > CHPMRC01. Next base: position 14,588 of record JAURJQ010000030.1, read on the forward strand.
ACTAAAGAGGAGTATCAGAAAAATCTGGCTAAGCCGATAAAGCTCGATTTTAATAATGATTTTTATTCAGATGATTTATCTCCCTATTTCGTTAGTTATCTCAAGAAGTACCTTAAGAATTATTTTAACTCTCATCCTAAAAAAGATGGATCCGTCTACGATATTTATAGTGATGGTTTAAAAATATATACTACCATAGATTTGAAAATGCAAACGTATGCCGAAGAAGCCGTGCAAGAGCATTTAAAATATTATCAAAATTTACTTTTTAATCATTGGTCAGGCAGCAGTCCATGGTATAGCAGGCCATCATTCTTTCTTCGCCATGTGAAGAAAAGTCAACGATATAAGGATTTAAAGGCCCAAGGAAAGATAGACGATTCCATTTTTGCAGAGCTAAAGAAGCCTGTGAAAATGAATATCTGGACCTATGATGAACCTAAAAAGGAAGTCAGCATGTCTCCTTGGGATTCTATCAAATACTATAATATGATACTCCAAGCTGGTTTCCTGGCTATTGAGCCACAAAACGGACATATAAAAGCCTGGGTGGGGGGTGCTAATTTCGACCATTTCAAATATGATCACGTCAATCCCAATACGAAGCGTCAAGTAGGCTCTATTTTTAAGCCTTTCTTATATGCAGCGGCTGTAGACCAGAAGGGATATTCTCCCTGTCATCGAGTGCCTAATGAGAGAATTGTTTTCAGGCCAGGCAATCCAAAGTGGAAATTAGCGGCAGCTTGGAGTCCATCCAATTCTGGAGGACGCTATGGAGGTTCCCCTACATTAACTCAGGCATTATCTCAATCGCTCAATACAGTGTCCGCTAGATTGATGTATGAAGTCGGCCCCTATGAAGTCATTAAATTATGCAGAAATTTAGGTATAGATACCAATACGAAATTAAAACCTTATCCTTCTATCTGCCTGGGTACGCCTGAGATATCTGTATTTGAAATGGTAGGAGCCTATACGGCCTATGCCAATGAGGGTATATATAATAAACCAACTTTCATTACCCATATAAATGATATGAATGGGAATACGGTTTATGAAACCTATCCTAACTACAAAGAAGCTTTTCGGCCTGAGGTAGCATTTGTGATGCAGGAAATGATGAAAGGGGCAGTGGATCAGGGTACTGCCAAACGATTAAAAGGCACTTATGGTCTGCGAGGTGAGATTTGTGGTAAAACAGGCACTACCCAGAGCAATGCGGACGGTTGGTTCATAGGCTTGACTCCAAAACTTATAGCTGGTGTATGGGTGGGATGCGATGATAGATTGGTGAGATTTAGAAGCACAGGATTAGGACAGGGAGCTTCTATGGCTCTGCCAATATGGGGTAAGTTTTTCGGCAAACTAGCCAAAGACAAGGATTCTGCTTATAATAAATTACAAGACGCTAAATTCGCCAAACTGGATACAAGCAAAAGAACGATTATAACGGATTGTAGTAAATATAAAGGCTGGGGTGCAGGCTTGAGCAGCGGAAAAACAGATTTAACTCAAATAATACAAACAGAAACGCCGACGGATCTAATGGAGAACAAATACGACAATCTAGATGAAGAGGATCCGGAAAATATGAATGCAGAGGAAAAGCCAAAAGCTCCAATCCCCAGTAAGAAGCTAGAAACTTCTCCTGCTGCTCTAGATGATAAGAAACCTAACAATAAAAAATCAGAAACAAAGTGATGAATTATTCGGAAATTATTATAAGAGTAGGCCTGAATGAGGATAAAATTCCATCGGATATTAAGTGGAAAGCTACTGATAGCGAGGTGAGTCAACTGTCTGATGCCAAAGCTTTTGGGTTAAATATTTGGGATCCTATCGCATCTCAATCTTTGAACTTAACACTGTGGACAGAAGATATGCAAACCGACGAAATGCACTCGTTCTTCTTTCAATCGCTTCTTCAGCAGGCAGATCATTATGTCAAAGCTACAGGAAATCCTTTTGCTAAGGAGGAGATACTTAAATTTGTCAAGGAACTCTCAAAGAAAACCTCAGATTGGGAAAATACTAAGTAAACTAAATTGCTTGAAAGTGAGTTAATACCTTATATGAATTAGTAATTGGTTATAAAAAATCATCTAAACTACTTCAAGCACGGCATTATATCCAAAATGAATTGGTATATTTTAAAACATAAATGGTATAAGATTCTAAATCAATCACGTCTTTTTGAATAAATTTTTAAGATTTGTAAAATCCAAAAACATAGGTGAAATTGGCCTGATGTTGACCATAGTATTGTTGGCCATTGTATCTATTATTTATGCTAATCGATTAGCAGACAGTATACAAAAACAAGAAGAAGCACAGGTCATACTTTGGGCCAAAGCTATAGGGGAAAAGGCAAAAATATTGAAACTATCCAATGAAATTTTTCTCAAACTAGCCGAAGAAGAGAGAAAAAAAGTAGAGATCACAGCCAAGGCTACACAGCTGCTGGCAGGCGAAAATCCAGATGAAAAAATTGCGTCTTTATTTCTTGATATTATAAGGCTTAATAATCAGATACCTCTTGTTCAGACTGATGAAAACTACGTCATAACTGATTTTAAGAATGTCGTAAAACCATCTTTAAAACAAGGGGTCCTTTTAAAAAAATCAGATAACCCGGAGTTTTTCAAATATGCTCCAATTGAGATATCATTTCTAGATAAGAGAAATTATATTTTTTATAAAGAGTCCATTATTTATCAAAATATTTCAGCGGTCATAGAGCAGTCAAGCGATCAGTTTATTAATGAAATTACGAATAATGCTTCTCTTTTGCCGATTATCTTGCTCGATAATAAGAAAAATCTTATTCATTCAGGTAATATTCCCGAGGAGATAAATTCTAATGAAAAAAAACTAAAGAGATATATAGATCAGTTGATGAAATCACATGAGCCAATTATTCTCGATATTGACCCTAAGAATACCAAGTATCTATATTACCAAAGCTCCAATCTGGCATCTTATGTAAAGTGGTTTCCTGTAGTGCTATATTCTATCTTAGCTGCTATTTTGTTTTTAGCTTTCGCAGCTATTCGCAATGTGCGGAAATATGAAAAAAATCAAATATGGGTAGGAATGTCCAAGGAAACAGCGCATCAGCTGGGAACACCTATCTCTTCCTTGAGTGCATGGATAGAAGTGCTGGACGAAAATACCGCGCTGCCTGCAGCAAAGAAAAATATGATTCTAGAAATGAAAAAAGATGTCAATAGGCTGTCTTTAATTGCCGATAGATTTTCTAAAATAGGGTCTAAGCCAAAGCTGGAAAGCATCAACTTGAACCAAATTTTAACCTCATGTTTTGAATATTTAAGGAAGCGAGGTTATAAGAAAGTGCATTTTGAATTAAAGCCGATACCTGCAGAATTGCATGTTGATATTAACCCTCAACTATTCGAATGGGTCATAGAGAACCTAGTTAAAAATGCATTTGACGCTATTCATAATGAAGGACATATCACCATAGAGACGCTTGCCGAAAATGGAATCATATCTATAGATGTAAGGGATTCAGGAAAGGGAATACTTCCAAAGGATATTGATCAAATATTTGAACCAGGATTTACCACTAAAAAGAGAGGATGGGGTCTTGGTTTATCGCTATGCAAGAGAATTATCGTAGAATATTTTAATGGTAAAATCTATGTCCTCAGTTCCCGAATGAATGTAGGAACTGTCATTAGGGTGGAGTTGCCATTGGGGGTAAAATAGGTTCAAATCTAAGGCTTTACAACCATTTTTGCCCCCAATAAACCTTCTTCATTCAATGCTTAGGAGGCAATAGGAATCTATTCGGCATCTTACTTAATGTTTGTTCCGAGTCTATATATTGGGTATTTTGCTAATTTAATTCAACAATTTTATTTTCCTTTTCTTACTTTTGCATTCCCTTAAAAAGGAGAATAGATTTTGCGGGTGTGGCGAAATTGGTAGACGTACCAGACTTAGGATCTGGCGCCGCGAGGCATGGGGGTTCGAGTCCCTCCACCCGCACCATACTGCATAGAGACGTAGCTCAGCTGCGTCTCTATTAATTTATAGGAGTATCAAAAATTAAAACAAAAACGATATGAACGTAACACGTGAATCAAAAGCAGCTCAGAATGATATTTTGAAAATAGAGTTGACTAAGGAAGACTACCTCAACGGATTTGAAAAGAAACTCAAGAAATATTCTAAAGAGTCTAATATCAAAGGCTTTAGAAAGGGTGCTGCGCCTGTAGGAATGATAAAAAAAATGTATGGGGAATCTATACTAGCTGAGGAATTGAATCATTTAGCCGATCAAGCATTACAAAATTTCATAAAGGAAAATAATATAAGAATACTGGGCAGACCCATGTTAGCAGATAATCAAGAAATGCTAGATATCAAACCTAGTGAGGATAAGGCCTACACCTTAAATTTCGAGATTGGATACGAACCTAGCTACACTATAGCCTTGGATGGTCAATTTTCTAAATATGAAATAAAAATGACCAAGGAGATGGTCGAAAAGGAGATAGAAGCAGTGAAAAAGCACTTCACTAAATTAGAGGATAGTGCAGACCCTATAGCAGAGGGAGATACTATCTACTTCAATTATGATAATGGGGATACGCTCAAAGGAGAGTCCTTCTGCTCTACGGATGAATTATCTGAAGTTGGCTCTAAATCGCTAGTAGGCAAGTCTATGGGGGATAAAGCAGTAGGTCTAGCTATGGAGCTTTTTAATAATGAAAAACTCGATGTCAAACGTTATATTCTGCATTTGCAGGATTCTTCTGAAGAAATAGATGCTCAGATAGCTAAAAATTTGACTATTGAAATTACGAATGTCAAAAAGCGGGTGACGCCAGAAACTTTGGCTCCAGAGCAGATTTCTCAAATCACAAAAGATGAGTCTAAAACGACGATGGACGATTTAAAGGCAAGCCTAGAAGCTGATATTAAAAAGCAGTATGATGAGTTAGGTAGAAACTTCTTGAGAAATGATGTCTATGAGCATGCATTAGAGAATACAAAAATGGATTTGCCAGTGGAATTTCTTAAGAAATGGATTGCTTCAGAAGAGGAGAATAAATTAGATAAAGAGGCTGTAGAGAAGGAATTTGCAAATATTGAAAAGTCTATTAAATGGGATTTGATTTCTGCTAAGTTCGCTTTGGAACATACTGTCAAAGTGGAAATGGAAGATATAAAGAATGAGTATAAAACCAAGTATATCCAATATTTTATGCAATCTGGGTATAATCCTCCGGCGGATCAGTTAGATAAATTTGTAGAGGAGGCTATGCGTGATCAGAAATCAGTGCGCAAGACCTACGAACAACTTTTGGATACAAAGGTTCTAGATGGAATGATAGAGAGTGTAAAAACAAAAGTAGTGTCGTATACAGAAGATGAATTTGTAGCTGAAAGTAAGAAGCGAAATGAAAAGCGCAAGGCCAATAATCCTGCTCACGGCGAAGATGGTCACGTGCACGACGAAAATTGCGGACATAATCACTAGTCCGTCAAAACTAGGATTTAGTTTGTTTGTAAGGTTTTAGATTATTTTAATCTCAAAACGCTATTTTTCCTGTAAATTTGTTTGACAGAATTTTAAAATAAACAAATAATCAAATACATGAATTAATAGCTCGGTGTCCCGAAATCATTGATTCATCATCCTTAATTATTAATTAAACCAAATGGACCACTTAGGTAATGAATTCGTAAAGTATGCCACTAAGCATCATCGTATTAATGATAAACTAGTCAATGATTTCGTGTGGATGCATGGACAGCCCTCATCATATTTGACTCCAAATATTATAGAAGAGAGAAGAATGAATGCTGTAGCTATGGACGTATTCTCTAGATTGATGATGGATAGAATTATATTCCTAGGAGTGCCTATCTACGAGGATGTAGCTAATATTATTCAAGCTCAGCTACTATTTTTAGAATCCACAGACGCCAAAAGTGATATTCAGATTTATATTAACTCTCCGGGAGGTTCCGTATATGCCGGACTCGGTATGTATGATACTATGCAATATATCAATCCTGATGTGGCTACTATCTGCACAGGCTTGGCTGCTTCCATGGCTGCTGTCCTTATGTGTGCTGGCAAAAAAGGTAAAAGAACGGCGCTGCCTCATGCCCGTGTCATGATTCATCAGCCATTGGGCGGAGCTGGTGGTATGGCTAGCGATATTGAAAATACAGTGATAGAGATGAATAAACTTAAAAGTGAGCTATATACAATTATAGGAAATCATTCTGGTCAATCAGAAGATAGGATAGCAGCAGATAGTGATAGAGATTACTGGATGACTGCGCATGAAGCCAAGGCTTATGGTATGATAGACGAAGTGTTGGAAAGAAAAAAATAAAGAGACTTAACGATTTATAGTGGCAAAAAAAAAGGCAGCAGAGTATTGTAGTTTTTGTGGAAACCCAAGCAATAAGGTTTCCTTTCTAATCAATGGATTAGAAGCTCAAATCTGCGATAACTGCGCTATGATGGCGGCTAAAATAGTCGAAGATACGCGAAGAGATGATGGGTCTGCTAAGTCAAAAACCGAGTCGGAGTTTAAATTTGATAAAAAACCGAGCGATATAGTAGCTTACCTAAATGATTATATTATCGGTCAGGACTTTGCGAAGAAAGTAATAGCAGTGGCTATATATAATCACTATAAACGTATAGGTAAGCAAAATGTCTCAGAGGACGTAGAAATAGAAAAATCCAATATATTGCTTGTCGGCAATACAGGGACAGGGAAAACACTTCTCGCTAAGACAGTAGCCAAATTGTTAAGTGTTCCTTTTGCGATTGCTGATGCTACGGCATTTACACAGAGTGGCTATGTAGGCGAAGACATCGAGAGTGTTATTTCTCGGTTGCTTCAAAACTGTAATTATAATATAGAATCCGCTCAGAAAGGGATTGTATTCATAGATGAAATCGATAAGATAGCGCGAAAAGGGGAGAACCCTTCTATCACTAGAGATGTAGCTGGTGAAGGTGTTCAGCAGGGGTTGTTGAAATTGCTAGAAGGGTCTGAAATTCTAGTACCACCTCAAGGAGGTAGAAAACATCCTGAGCAGCCTATGGTCAAAGTGGATACAAAGAATATTTTATTTATTTGTGGGGGTGCTTTCGAAGGCTTGGAGCGCATTATTGCCCAGCGTGTGAATAAATCTTCCGTTGGATTTAAGAAAACCAAAGAGAAGGAAAGAGAAATTCAGAAAGAAAATTTACTCAAGCAGGTCAATGCTTTGGACATAAAAAAATTTGGTATTATACCAGAATTGCTAGGCAGACTGCCAGTGGTGGTGCACTTAAATCCACTAGATAGGAAAGCACTTCAGAAAATACTTCTGGAACCTAAAAACTCAATTATCAAACAGTATAAAGCCTTGCTCAAACTAGACGGAAAAAAGCTAGAATTCAGCCCGGATTGTGTAGAATTTATTCTAGACAGAGCCATGGAATATGAACTAGGAGCAAGAGGACTGCGCTCCATCTGCGAAGCGATCATGACCGATGTCATGTATGATAGCCCGAATAGTGAATCTGAAAAAATTATTGTAACCAAAGATATAGCTGAACGGAATTTTAATCAGAATAGTGGTTATCTAGAAGCAGGTTAATCTGCATTGAAATTTTTCAATAAGTCAGCAAATTCCGTTTTCGCAAACTTAGCAGTGTCTTCAATATAATTTTTATCAAAAGGCGACTTTAATTCGGGAACGATGCTAGTTATATTTTTATAATTTAGGTTGGCTAGATTCTTCGCCAATGTCTCCCAAATTTCTATACCCCTTGCTGGATTTTCTTTGTATATTTTGTATATATTCAAGGCATTGATGATCGCTAAAGAATAGTCTATAAGATAGAATGGACTGTTGAAATAATGATCAGTTTCCATCCATCTATCGCCATTGATATAGTAGTCATTTTCCGAACTATCATAATAATTTCCAGTATATTTTTCTTGTAACTCTTTATAGACTGATTGAATCGAATTTACATTTAAATCTTTCAGTTTATAAATCTTCTCTTGAAACTCGTCGCCGAGGGCGCAGGTCATAGACTGTATCAAGTGTCCAGAATAATTGAGTATAGCATACTTATCCGCATCGTTGCCAAAAAATTGCTTCGCATCTTTAAGGCATAACATTTCCATGGAATGAGAGAATATTTCTACCGTATCCAATGTTCCCGCTGTGAAGAGCTTATTCGGGTTATTGAAGTAGGAAAGCACAAATTGCAACGTATGGCCAAATTCATGAGTCAAGACTCTGACATCTGTTTCATTGTTTTTGAACTGGGAATAGATGAGTGGAGTATCAATAGAACTGACATAAGTCGCATAGCCCATATTCACTTTATTAGCCCTGTCAAGATAGTCAATACTGTTGGCGTCTAACATGGACTGATATACTTGAAGCCAATCTAGAGATAAGTCTGCTAAAATTTCTTTGAATTTATTTATGGTTGCCTCTTCCTTTTTGTCTATCAATTGTGGGAAGCCATCGCTAAAGAAGTTGTTATCATAATAAGTAATGCGTTCAACTTGTAAATTTTTTTTCTTGAATTCGTAAATTTGCTGATATACGTCCTTGAAGTTTTTAATCACAGTATCTCTATACTGCCTTAAATCTTCGTAATTATAGCCTATTCTATTCCATTTCACTAAGGAATACTCCACATAGGATTCATAACCTAGCTCTATTGCAAATTTGTTTCTAGTTTGAATGAGGTCTATAAGTTTCGAATAAAAAAAAGTTTTATTTTCTGTATGATATTGAGCAAGGGCATCAAATGCTTTTTTTCTTTTCATTCTATTAGAGTCCTTGACCATACTATATAGGTTGCTAACAGAAATTTCGCTACCTTCCCATGTAATTTTTGATTGAGATTTAAATTCAACAAGCTCTCTCTCCAGGCTACTCTCCTTTTGCATGAGCTCTTTAGCCCTTTCATTTACGGTAAAAGAAGAATTCTTAATATCAAAAAATAAATTGTCGCCAAATTCATTTTTTATCTCTAACATATAAGGAGAATTGGCGACTATCTTTTTTAACTCGCTATCGCGTATTTTTAATTCAGGATAGGTCTGGGCATAAAACTCATAATTTGATTTAAGTTCTGTTTGAGTCGTGTCGGCAAAGAACCGAAACTGATTTAACTGATATTGCATTCCGAACTCGCTTTTTAGTTCTTGAAATTTGCGATATTCTCCTTTGAAATCTGCAAAATTTGCCGAAGTTTTAATTTTGTGGAGCTGGCTATCCAAGGTTTGAAGAATCGAGGTCTTATCTAGCTTTACCAATTCAATAGTGCTTATATTCTGCATATTTAACGAATTATATAATATCAAATGTAGTGAAATGGCTAATTTTGAAAGTATAAATAAACAAAAAATGGACTCAAGACGACAGCAGCGTATAGCACAATTATTACAGGAAGAATTTAGTAGTATGCTCATGTCAGATATAAAGTCTTATTTAATGGGGACTTTTGCTACGTTGACCTTTGTTAATGTGTCTTCGGACCTTGGTATTGCGCGATTTAATATTAGTATTCTAGCTAGTTCAAAAAAGCAAGAGGTAATTGATAATCTCAATGCCAATAAGGCTGAGATTAGGAAAGTTTTAGGAAATCGAATGAGAAGCAGTTTGAGAATCATACCGGATCTTATTTTCCACCTAGATGATAGACTAGATTACGTAGACAAGATGGATGATTTATTTAAAAAGATAAAAGAAGAAGACGAGAAAATTTAGTCATGGAGAACTTAGTGATTCAGGAATTAATTCTTACTTCAGTCACGAGAGAAAACTATTCCAAATTTTGTAGTGCTTTAGAGCATCTAAATCATAAATATTATATTGATTCAGAGCAGGTCATTTCGGATTATGACTATGATATTTTATTCAAAAAAATAGAAGCGTTTGAGCTAGAGCATCCTGAGCTAGATAACTCTCAGTCACCTACAAAGCAAGTAGCTAAAGGAGCGCAAGCGAGCTTTGAGACAGTAGCGCACTCGGTGCCAATGCTTTCGCTTTCAAATTCATATAATGCAGAGGACTTGCGTGATTTCGATGATTCTATTCGGAAGGAATTGGGAGTAGTAAATTATGAATATTATGTAGAGCCAAAATTTGACGGAAGTAGCATAGCGCTCTTATATCAAAACAATAAACTGGTTCGCGCAGCCACCCGTGGTGATGGCGCCCAGGGCGAAGATATTACTGCCAATGCGCGTATGGTTCGGCATATAGTAGCTCAAGTAGATTTTAATAAATTGGGATATGAAACTGTCGAGCTGAGAGGAGAAGTAGTTATCAACAAGGCTGTATTTGATAAAATGAATGAACAGCGAGAAGAACAAGGTTTAGCTACATTTCAAAATACGAGAAATACTGCTAGCGGTTCATTGCGCATGAAAGATAATGCAGAGGTAAAAAATAGAAATCTAGAGGCCTTTATTTATAGTGTTGGATTTATAAAGCCAGAATTGGGGGAGGGTACCCTCGAAGTATCTCAATCTAAGAATATTGAAGTTCTTAGTCAGTTAGGTTTTCAATCTGCACATGGTTTAGGAAAGGTATGTAATACTATAGACGATGTTATCACTTTCTGTCATGAGTGGGAAGAAAAACGCGCTCATTATGACTATGACATTGATGGCATGGTCGTAAAACTGAACTCTATTTCTCAGCAAATGTCATTGGGTACTACATCTCACCATCCAAAATGGGCTATCGCGTTTAAGTTTAAAGCAGTAGAAAAGCCAGCCAAGCTTCTGAGTATAGAGTATCAGGTAGGCCGCACAGGAATAGTGACTCCTGTGGCCAAAGTAGAGGCAGTAAGCGTAGGGGGTGTCACTGTGCGCAGTATATCTCTGCACAATGAGGACAATATTTTGTCAAAAGATATCCGTATAGGAGATATTGTATTCATTGAGCGTGCAGGAGATGTTATTCCGCAGATTACCCGAGTAGATCTTTCGCAGCGGGTGAATGGTCAGAATTTTGTTTACATTAATCAGTGTCCATCATGTCAGTCTGAGCTCATACGAAGAGAAGGGGAGGCGGCTTGGCGCTGTATCAATACGGCGCTATGCCCTGCGCAGAATTTGGAAAAAATTGTTTACTTTGCATCTAAGGATGCTATGAATATTAATGGACTAGGCAAGGATATTATCAAACGATTTATCGAACTAGGATTGATTTTGGATATCCCGTCAATTTATCAGCTAGATTATGATGAAATATTAAAGCTGGAAGGGTGGAAAGAGAAGTCGGTAGAGAATTTGAAGCTAGGAATAGAAGAATCTAAAGGGAATGAAATGCACAGATTGCTCATAGCTTTAGGTATAGATGGTGTGGGCAATACCATGGCAAAATCATTAGCAAAAAAACTAAGTTATCTCTTGGATTTTAAGCATTATAATATAGAGCAATGGCAATCTATAGATGATATCGGGCCTAAACTAGCGCAGTCTTTGTATGACTTCTTTCATAGTGAAGAGAATTTAGCTATGCTACTTAAGTTAGAATCTTTGGGCGTAAACTTAAGAGGAGCTGAAATCAATACTACTGGTATTCTCTTTGGAAAACAAATTGTTTTCACCGGATTTCGCAATGCAGATCTAGAGAAAAAAATTGAATCTCTCGGGGGTGAAATAGGAAACTCCTTGTCTAAAAAAACATCAATCTTAGTTATAAAAGAAAAAGGAAGCGGAAGCTCTAAAGAAAAGAAAGCGCTAGACTATGGAGTAGAAGTAATGACTGTAGAAGAATTTGAATCATTATATTTAGTAGTTCCTTTACCTATCTAGTACTCTTTTCCTTTTTCTTCTAGCTACATACTCTTTTATTGCGGTCTTGGTGGTCAACCAGTCCTTACCTTCTTTAAAAGCATCTATCTTTCCTTTTCGAGCTAGTAAGCTGATATACTCATGTCCATATAGCACATCTGGCTCTAAAACTAGGTCTGAAATCGGTAAATAATCGTCTAGTGTATTATCTATAGAACTAATGTAGATGTCAAGACTGCGTTCAGCGGCCTGCAGCACTAAGAGTAGGAGTTTTGAATAATCTCCTTGATTGGCTTTATTGAGCGCCCCATAGTATTTTTTACGATCATTTCTAAGGATAATTACAGGTGGAAAGCCTTCCTGCATGAGTCTTATGTTGAATGTCAATCGCACCGTTCGTCCATTACCATCTATAAATGGGTGTATCCATACAAATCGATGGTGGTATATCGTAGCCTTGACGAGCGGGTGCAGTTCCATACTTTCATTATGAAGCCATTCAATCAGTTCATCCATCAGCATAGGTACTTTGAGGGCATTGGGCGGTAAAAAGTTGGCTCCTTGGATCCGGACAGCAAATGTTCGGTATCGCCCAGCATATTCTTTTTCAATTTTCTGGAGAACAAGAATATGTATATCTAAAATATCGGCACTTTTCATTTTTTTATTTACCGATATTAATTTTTCTAGGTATTCAATAGCTTCTTGATGATTTATGACTTCAAAATGCTCCCTAAGAGATTTGCCATTTATGGTCATACCATCTTCTAACACCATTTTTGTTTCCAATAAGGTAAGTGTATTGCCCTCGATACTGTTGGAGTTATATGTCCATTCTATAAAAAGTGATTCTTTGATTTTATTCAGCAAATAGCTATGGATAGGTCTCATGCTATCTAATTTGGATTTTTTGGCATCGATTCTTCTAAGATGCTCATCCAATCCTTCAAACTCATATTTATTGGTTTTCCATTCCACACTACAAATATAAAGCTTTTTTAATATCGTTTGTATTAATAATTTAAATTATCCGATATTAAAATTAGATTATTGAGTTTACTAGTCATACTGTATGTATTTATGTAATCGTCCAAATAAAATGGACTTAACATAAATCGTCACTGTATTTTGCCAAGCGCAAATGGATTATGTTAAATTTATGAATGAAAAGGTTCGGAAATTTAAGGACTTAAAAGTATTAGTCCTATGTAGTTAATCTAAATGATAAAGATAAGTGGAGACCAATATAGTCTCTATCTACAAATAAAAATGATTCCAGGGATTTAACATAAATGCAATATCCCCTAATTTTTAGTATCCACCATATTGTGAACCGTCGATATGTATGATGCGCATTTGCATAAGGTCTTTTGGGGTTACTAAGCCCACTAGTTTTCCTTCATGGAGTATAGGAAGGCAGTTAAACGGAGCCTTACCGAAAATTTCCTTTACCTCAAGTACAGTCGTGTCTGCCTTTACTGTAGCTGGGTTTCGAGTCATGATGTCAGTAATTTTGATACTAGCATCTAGCTCAGCCATATCTGTTTTTTTCTGAACTACTACGTGCTTATAAACAGTGTGCATCATATCTTTTATGCTGATAATACCCAATAGGACTCCATCTTCGCAAACAGGCAAGTGATTTATATTTCGTTCACTAAAAAACTGAAAAGCCTGAGAAAACTTATTCGTTGGACAGGCTGCGATCATATCCTTAGTCATAATTTGGTGAATTTTCACCTCTTTCAATTCATCATCTAATTCGCTCATAATTTGAAATTTAATGCAAAGTTAGTTAAATATTTTGATAATAGCAACTACAAATGGCAATACAAATAGAAATGCATCGAACCTGTCTAAAAATCCACCATGCCCTGGTAGAATATTTCCTGAATCCTTGATTTCCAGACTTCTCTTCAATAAACTCTCTACCAAATCTCCCATAGTAGCAAATATGAATACTACGCCAGCTATGAGGTACCATGCCAGAGGCTTCAAGTTCAATAACGCATCTAATGCTGCAATATTGCTAAAAACATGGATATTTAAATAGGCTATTAGAAAGCAGAATAAACCCCCTCCTAGAAATCCTTCTATGGTTTTATTGGGTGATACATGCGGTATCAATTTATTCTTGCCAATCAATGACCCTATGATATAAGCACCACTATCATTTCCCCATATAATAAATAAGACGCCAAGCAAAATAGCTCCTGTGAACTGGCTCTCTATATTAGCGATGAAAAAAGTCAAAGCTAAAGGTAGAGTAATATAATATAAAGCGAGTAAATTTAGACCTATACTGCGAAATGGCTTCCGAGATTTTAGAACTAATTCTGTATAAAAAACAGCAGCTATAAAAAGCGGGATTGAGAATAAAAAAGAGGTCCGAATATAGCCAAAAGCAACCAAAAAGGAAATAGTCGCGGTAAACAAGGACATGCCCAATACCATAAATTTGTAGAAACTCAATTTAGATATATCTTTTTTAAACATAGGTCTACTAATACGATAAAACTCCAGTATACTTCCTATCAAAATAGCTAAAACAAGACCCAAAAATGTCCATTTATTATAGAGTAAGCCACAGATAACCACTGCGGCGAATATAACAGCAGTGCTAGCTCGTGTGAGAAATGTGTTCATGGTCTTCTATAAGTTTATAGGTCAAAAATGCGACAAGTATCAAGCAAACAATCCAAAGCAGAATGGGGACGCTTTTTATCTCTTCTATGTCTGATTGTATGATTTTATTTTCATGTAAATAATTTAAAACAACTTGCAAGCTATTATAGAGTGCGTGTATAAATATATTCAGTTTTAAATCCTTAGTTTTATGATATAAATACCCAAATAAAATTCCAACGACAGTGATGGGTAGAAATTGATAAAAGCTGCTGTGAAACAAGCTGAAAATACTACCACTAAGTATAATGCTAAGCCAAGCATTTCCAGTTAGTTTCTCTATCCAGGGCATTAATAATCCTCTAAAAAATAACTCTTCAGTGAGTCCAGCCCCTATCCCAATAATGAGTATCATAAGCAGCAAATTTTCTATGCCCGGATGATTAAGGAAAATACCCATGATTTTCTCACTTAATGCCTGCTGAGCCTCAGCTCCTTCTTTTATAGCGTCAGATAGTGGGAGTTCGCTTACCCAATATTGTAAATTGATAAGAATAGGAAACAAGGTCACGGCTATAAGTGCAGCTAATACATAGGTTTTATATCGGAGGACTTTATCTAAATTGAAAGTAGTTATAAAATCATTCTTAGAGAAAAGTGCAAATAGAATAGGAGGGACGATGAAAAATCCAATCATATTAATCGCTTGTATAGATATAATTTTTTCGCGAGGTAGCGTTAAGACATCAAATTTGTCGGCATTAGTTAAGTCAATATATGGTAAAAAAATAAGTGCTGAAAATATAACTGTAATGATTACACCTACGATTATGGAGCTAATAATCAATAGCGAAGTGTTTTTAGGTTGATTCAATAAATTCATTTGCCAATATTATGACTATTTTTGCAAATCTATGGTAAAAATAGGTCATGTAAATATCGCAGATTTCCCTCTTATGCTCGCTCCTATGGAGGATGTGAGTGACCCACCATTCCGTGCGCTATGCAAGGAGTTCGGAGCCGACCTTATGTATACTGAATTTATCTCTACGGATGGGTTAATCCGAAATGCTGATAAATCAGTTAAAAAGCTAGATATCTACGAAGATGAACGACCTATTGGTATACAGATTTTTGGCTCAGATTTTGACGCTATGATAGGCTCTGCGGAGATAGTAGAGGCGGCTAAGCCCTGCCTTTTAGATATAAATTATGGCTGTCCTGTTAAGAAGGTAGTCTGTAAAGAGGCCGGAGCAGGCATATTAAGAAATATTCCTAAAATGATAGCCTTGACCGAGGCTGTAATCAAGGCCACCTCCTTACCGGTGACAGTGAAGACTCGGCTCGGCTGGGATGAAAGCACCATCAATATAGTAGAAGTTGCAGAGAGACTTCAAGATATAGGAGTGCAGGCGCTTTCTATTCATGCGCGTACCCGTGTGCAGATGTACAAGGGGCATTCGGACTGGTCATGGATTAATAAGGTCAAAGATAATCCTAGACTGACCATACCTGTATTTGGCAATGGGGATATAGATAGTCCACAAAAAGCCTGGGAGTATAAAAATAACTATAATGTAGATGGTATCATGATAGGGCGGGGTGCTATTGGAAACCCTTGGATTTTCAGGGAGGTAAAGCATTATTTTCAGCACCAAACAGAACTTCCTCCACCCGATATACATGAGCGTATTTATGCCGTGCAAAAGCATTTGAAGCGAGCTATTGAGTGGAAAGGTCTTGTGCTTGGCCTTTTGGAAACACGTATGCACTATGCGGCTTATTTCAAAGGACTCGACGGAGTGAAAGAGTATAGAGCCAGATTGGTCAATACGCTGGAATATCAAGAAATTCTAGATGTGCTGGAAGAAATGAGAGAGAAGTATGCGTATTCACAAGTTATGCAGTGAATTAAATAATTAGCGCAAACTAACAAAACTCCTCTTACTCCACTATTTCGATCTCTACTCTTCTATCGTCTTCTGGGTCTTTATTCTTAGGAAACTTGGATCCCATTCCTTCGTAGCTCAATCGCTCCTTATCTATCCCATTATTGGTGAGATAGGTATAGACCGTCTTGGCTCTATTCGCTGATAGGAAATTATTACGAGTCTTATAGTCAAATCCATCTTCTCCTTCTCTAAGATTGGCTCTGTGAATGTGTCCTGTAATTTTAATATTCCGATTGGGATTATCTTTCATTATTTGCAATAGTTCCTTGAGCTCGGGGGATGAGTTCTTAGCGAGCTCACTGCTTCCCCCTTTAAAATATATTTTCAAATTTATGCTTTCGCCTATTTTGGCAGATTGTAAAAAGTTTTTTATATTAGGAATAATATTAGAGTCAATAATCGTGTCTTTTAGCGGTGCAATGGCTATGGGCGGACTAGGAATTTTGGCCTTAGGCGGACTTGTCTTTTTTCTAGTCATACTGTAAAATAACTCTAGCTCTGCTCTTCTATTGAGCGTGCGCTGGCTATCTATTTTTAGTTCGCCTTCTAGCGGCACAGCCCCAAATGCCAGTATCTCGTTTGGTATAGAATATTTAATTCGTGAAGAAATAATTCTGTAAATAGTTTCTGCTCGTTTTTTAGCCAACGTATCATTGATTTTTTTTCTCCCTCTATCATCGCAGTAGCCTTTTATACTTATACTATCAATAGTAAAAGAATCAAAATTTTTCAGAAAGAAAACCAATCGCTTTTCCTCAGTGGTGTCCATCTCGGCTACTTTGTAGGCAAAGTAAATAGGATAGTCCATCTTACTTTGACTATTCATTTCATATTGGGAACTCAGTAAAATGATAACTAAAAATACTCGCAACATAAGTTATGATTTTTTTGAAAGATAATACGCATCCATGGCTAGGTAGGTCTCCGCTCCATATGCTCGTTCGATGGGATCTCTGAGAAATTTGTATACGGGCACTTGAAGCTCTTCACCTAGCGCACAGGCATCGCTGCATATATCCCATTCTTCATAGTTGACAGCAGTTAATTCTCCTATACCTGACTCTCTTATAGGATATAGGTGACACGATATAGGTTTGCGAAAGCTAGATTTCCCTTCAAGAAAAGCTTTCTCTATGCCACAGTGAGCTACTCCTTTTTTATCATAATTTATAAATGCACATGGCCCTTCTTCTAGCAGCATAGTTTTATGCACTCTATCCTCTAGATCATAGCTTGTAAATCCATTTTTTTCAATACGCTTGATACCATTTTCCGTAAGGTAGGGTCGATAGTTTTCAAATTCAGCTTCTAGTTGTTTAATTTCTTCATTCTTTACTGGTGCACCAGAGTCGCCAGCTATGCAGCACTCTCCTTTGCATTTTGATAGATTGCATACAAATTTTTTTTCAAAAATTTCTTCACTCACTAGAAGTTGGTCGAGAATTAGCATTTCTTTAGGAATTATACTGCAAAAGTAGTCTAATATGAATTATCTTTGTATCAATAAAAGGTAATCGAATGAGAAATTTCCTATGTATATTATTGATATCTTATTTTATGGTATCTTGTGATCCTAAAGATCCTAGCGCCAATGCAGGCGCAGTTCAGGAAATCAATCTACAGGTATTGCCTAAAGTGAATGGCCTAGAAGCTAAAGTAAATCAATTTTATCACCTGAAAAATGGAGATTCCATTCTTTTTAGTCGATTAGATTTTTATATGCAGGGCTTGAGTTTTAAGGATAAATCTGGCAAATCGGCTCTGCTAGATTCCGTTTTTCTGTTTTCGAATAAAAGTAGTACGAATAAACTTTCTCTTAAATCATCTTCACTGCCTACAACAATTGATTCCATAAGTTTCTTATGTGGACTAGGGGATTTGACCAATAGCTTAGATCCGAATAGTTACCCAGAGTCACACCCCCTTAGTTCATGGAAAAATATGTATTGGACTATGGGCTCAAAATACAGATTTGTAGTGCTAGAAGGGAATATCAAAACAGCTAGCGGTAGTCTTATCCCATACTCATTTCATACAGGACTTACGTATAAGTACACTGCTAATATACCTGTTAGTATTACATTGAATGTTTCTACTATCAATCTTTATAAGCTTAATCTGAATATAGACCGGGTCTTTTATCCATCGTTGGGTTCTCAAGTAGATTATAAGAATAATGAGACTCAGGCGCATGGCGATGCGGCAGATGGACCTTTAACCGATAAGGTAGCGCTCAATTTTTCTAGAGCATTTAGCATAGAGTGATGCGGATTGGAGGGTATTTATGTAGTTTCATATGCCTAACATTTCTATATGCCTGTCAGGAGAAGGCTGTTATTATTTTCCCCGATTATTTCCCACAGCAGAATAGAATATATCTAGATTCTGTAAGAATAGAAACAATTCAGCTAGGTGAGAAATTGTTTTTTGATCCTAGATTATCCAGTAATAACAAGATTTCTTGCGCTAGCTGTCATTTACCTGATTTGGCTTTTACAGATGGAAAAAAAATAAGTCAGGGAATAGATGGTAGATTCTCCAAGCATAATTCCTCCACCCTTTTGAATGTCGGTTTTTTGAATTCATTTATGTTTGATAAGGGCTCTCATAATATAGAAATCCAGCCTATCTTGCCTCTTCTGGATACCAATGAAATGAGTACTAGCTTTATAGAGTTAGAGGAGAAGTTTAAGGATGATAAAATCTATCAATCCCTATCACATAAAACCTATGGCAGGCCCTTAAATAGACGCACCATTACATGGGCCCTGGCGGCCTATATGAAATCGCTGATAGCATCTACCTCGCTGTACGATAGCTTCCTTACTACAAACGATAGCACTATGTTGTCTCCACACGAAAAAAGAGGCATGAGACTATTTTATGGTAAAGGAAAATGCAATCAATGTCATACATCGCCACTATTCACCGACTCCAAACATCATAATCTGGGATTAGAAGACTCTATCACAGGTAGAATTGGAGTATATGCCAATACGCTCATATCGATAGATAGAGGTAGATTCAAAACTCCTTCTCTACGCAATATTGAAATCACTCATCCTTATTTTCATGACGGTAGAATAGCTGATTTAAAAGAAGCCATTCGTTATCATCAATTGCCAGAGAGAGCTACCTATGATTTTATTCCAGCGCGCTTGTCAGAAACTGAGATAAATGATTTACATCACTTTTTGAAAACTTTGACTGATGCTAAATTTAACTCGAATAGCGCTTTAAAAGTTAGCGAAGTAAATGAATAAAGGGTTTATGAGAGTAATCCCGCTTTAAATTTTGTTTCAGTAAAATTTTTATTTGACTGAATTACAAAATATTATGCGATAAATCATTTCTAATGATTTATTTAGAATCAAAAACTAGCATATTTGTATTTCTATTGTTGATTATTAAATAAATTTTAAATTGGCCAAGACTAAGAACTACGAACTATTGAATGTGAAGATTGAGGATTTATCCTCAGAAGGAAAGGGGATAGTGAAATATGAAGGAAAGGTTATTTTCGTCGAGGGCGGAGTGACTGGAGATATAGTGGATATTAACGTGAAGAAAAATCACAAAAATTTTGAGATAGGCAAGATTCAGAAATTTCATAGTAAATCTGACTTGCGAAAGCAGCCCTATTGTATGCATTATGAACAATGTGGTGGCTGCAAAACGCAGCATATAACCTATCCTGCGCAGCTAGAATGGAAGCAAGCTGTGGTCACAAATGCTATAGAACGTATCGGAGGTTTTTCAGGGGTGGATATAAGGTCTATTCTAGGATGCGTGCATACAGAGCATTACAGAAATAAGCTAGATTATGCAGTAAGTAATAAGCGATGGCTAACATACGAAGAGGCTAATTCAGAAGAGACCTTCAATAGAAATGGCATAGGTTTTCACCTCGTAGGCATGTTTGATAAGGTACTCGACGTAAAGCAGTGTTTTCATATGCCCGATTTGAATAATGATATCAGAAATTTTATAAGACAAAAGGCTTTCGATCTGGAGATTTCATTCTACGATATCATGGCTAAGAAAGGCTGTCTTCGAAATATTCTAGTGCGAAATAATGTGAAGAATGAATGGATGATCTGTATGCAAGTATTCGAGATGGAGGATAATTTCTTGACGCTATTAGAGTGTATAAAAAATCAATTTCCCCAGATAATTTCCCTTCAATACACTATCAATAGAAAGTCAAATAATACCTTTTATGACCAAGAGTTTCACACATTTCACGGACAGGATTTTATTTTTGAATATCTGAAAGAGAAAAAATTCAGAATTACACCTAAGTCTTTTTTTCAAACGAATACGGAGCAATGTATTCGTTTATACGATTTAGTAGGCAAAATGGCGGCTATCCAAGAGGGGCAAGTGGTCTACGATCTCTATTGTGGCGTAGGAAGTATTGGTATCTATCTAGCAGAGCAGGCTAAGAAGATTGTAGGAATAGAACTTGTAGAGGAGGCGATAGTCGATGCTCGTATGAATGCAAAAATCAATGGTATGGAGAACTGTGAGTATTTTGCAGCTGATATTAAAGATATATTTAAATCAGACTTTATAGTCAAAGCTGGTAAACCAGATATAATTATCACGGATCCACCTAGAGCAGGTATGCATCCGGATGTAGTCAGAGAATTGACGGATTCTGGATGTCCAAAAATAGTCTATGTAAGCTGCAATCCGCAGACAATGTCTAATGATCTCAAGACGTTAACAGAAAACTATCATATACGATACATTCAGCCAGTAGATATGTTTCCTCATACGATACATATAGAGTGTATAGCTCTATTAGAGAAAAAGTAATACGATTAATGCTCTATAAATAATGGAAGGGTTTTTCGATTCCCGTTTTCATTCCATTGGATATAGTATATGCCTTTACTTAATGCACTTGTATTGAGCTTGATCTCATCTGCACGGGAAGCTGTTATAGGCAGAGAAAGTCTTTTGCCAGAGGTATTAGTAACGGAAAATTCAAAGTCTTTAGTAATATTCTCTCCTTTTATGATAGTATAGTTCGATGCAGGATTAGGATAAATGGTTGTAGACTCTGTGTTTGATTGGAAGATGGCTGCACCTGATGTAGTGGTCTTGAAGGTACTATTCGAAGAGAAGGTATCTCCCGCAGAATTAGTCGCTTTTATTCTATAATTATATGTCATATCTGCAATCAATCCCGTTAAATTAGCACTAGCCGAAGTGGCACTAGACCCAGTAATACTGGCAGGAGTCATGGCTTTGGTACTTCCATAAGATGTAGTAGTACCAAACTGAACCTCGGCAGCAGTATTAGCATTATTCGCATTTATCTGTGCAGAAATTGTAGCACCCGTATTGGTTATAGCCGATGATGCTATTGTCGTGATAGTTGCTTTTTTAACTGTCGAACTGAC
Organism: Chitinophagales bacterium; assembly: GCA_030832185.1. GTDB lineage: Bacteria > Bacteroidota > Bacteroidia > Chitinophagales > JADJOU01 > CHPMRC01. Next base: position 36,395 of record JAURJQ010000030.1, read on the forward strand.
TTCTTCTGCAAGTGTCTTACTAGTTAAGGCCCATGCATCACCCGCAGTTCCATCATCTCCATTGACTATATTTCCTGCTATATTAAATGTGGCTGAACCCGATCCTGCAGCTGGAGCTGTCCAATCAAAGGTAAAATTGGTCGTGCCGCTAGATAGTTTTTTAGGTGTGGTATGGTTCATTTCTCCACTCGTCTGAGCAGTACCACTTGCTATGTTAGATATAGAGCCCTTATTAGCGGTTAGATTGAAGCCTGCTTCTGCATTGTTGTTGGAGCTATAATTAGTATTGGTTATGGTGACCTGAATGGCGTATTTTTTTCCAGGGGTATAGCTTGTTAGAGCTGAATTGCCATCAAAGGAAATAAAGACGCCGGTGGCAGTGCTAGCTGTATGGCAACCCGATCCTCCGCAGCCTGCAGTGCTTGAACCCGTTTTGCCCCCAGAAAACGATGCAAAAGTGATGAGTCCTGTGCCTGCGGCTAGGATATAAATGAGGTGTAGAGATTTGAATTTCATAAAGTTTGATTTTAACAGTGAGATGGATTAATAACTTGATAAAAATTATACAAATAAATTATACAGGAAATTCAGAATAGTTTCTTATCGTTTCATATACACGTATTTTTAGATCAAATTTAGAATCAATGCGGGGTCTTAGCTTTTGATAAATGACGACGCATATATTTTCTACAGTCGGATTAAGTGCGGAGAATTCAGTAGTATCTAAGTTTAGATTTCTATGGTCAAAGGGCTCTATAACTTCTTCATTTATAATTTTTTTTAAGTCCGCTATATCATATACAAAGCCTGTGTATGGATCTATGTCGCCTGTTAGAGTAACATGTAGCTCGTAGTTATGTCCATGATAATTGGGATAGGCACATTTTCCAAATAATTTAATATTCTCTTCATCTGAGAGTTCAGGTTTGAATAGTCTATGCGCCGAGTTAAATATTTCGCGTCGTGTTATGGTAGATCGCATGGTCTATTTTGGTAGTTTTAAAATTTGAAGAGCTTCATTATTTCGGCCAATTAATAGCGCCTTTTCACCTTTTATGGTGATCGGTTTAACGACTTTGACGTCGCCGCTAAGATTGAAATTATTGCTGTTATTTACAGAAAAATTGCCATCTGGTGTATTCTCTAGTATGACTCCATGACCCGCGTCTAGCCTGCCAGTTTCTATTTCTATATTGTAGTCGTTACCTCCTAGTAGTAGATCTAATTTGCCATCCTTATTGATGTCAAAAGGGATAACAGCATTGAGGGGAAACGTCTGCACATCATAGGGAAGAGTTTTAGCACTAAACTTGCCATTGGGTAGATTGTAAATAATCATGCTCTGCATAAAATTAGCAACCAGCGTATCGCTGCCTTTAAGTTCTTCGGGAGTGAATATGGTAGAAGTAGTCGTAGCAGAGTATTTTTCATACCGATTAAATCGCTTTTTGAGAAATGGCATTTGATCTAGCACATTGTCTCTAATCATCAGCGGATAGCTCTGACCATTATAATAAGTGCTTACAATCACATCCGTAGATCCATTCTTGTCAAAGTCATTGACCAAGCAGGTCATCGGATAGTTTTTATCACCTTTGTAGCGGCTATTGGTTCCATAATTGCCAAGGATGATGTCATTTATTCCGTCTCCATTCATATCTGCTAAAGTAATTGAGCGCCACCAGCCTCTAAAATTTCCTAATCCGAGATTTAAGTTTTGAAGCGAACCATTGATATTTTTATACACAGTAGGTGCCGTCCACTCTCCTACCACTAATAAATCTTTAAAACCATCTCTATCTATATCTATCCACTTGGCATCATTGATCATCGCTAGCTTAGGATTTTGTTTTGAGAAATCATCTATAACGAATCTACCCCCAATATTTTTCATGAGATAGCTATTAGGCACTCTCCCATAATGCCCAGGGACTATACTGCCACCAATAAATAGGTCATCCCATCCATCTTTATTATAATCCTCTATAGCAAGCACCTTAGAACTGACATATATATTAGGGAAAATAGTGCTATCAGCACGAGTGAAATTTGAATTTTGATTTATATACAATCTAACAGGATATTTTTTCAATACATTAGGATAGTCATTCCCGCCTGAGCTTACCATTAGGTCTAAATCGCCGTCCTTGTCAAAATCAATAAATGCAGCTTGCACATCCTCATAGATTTTATCTTTAATGAATGCATCATAAGATCGTTTTGTAAAACCACCATCAGTGTTCTGAATAAAAAAACCGCCTAGGATATCTTTGGCTCCACCTACAAAAAAGTCTTCTAAATTATCGCCATTGATGTCACCTACGGCGATAGCAGGGCCTTCATATGAAAATTTACGAGGGATGAGCGGTTCTAGTTTATAGTCGATATAATCATTCTCTCTGCATACATGATTGACCGTGCTCTTTGCAGTAATATCTTCAAACTGATGTTGCAAAGGGTCGGTGGACGCTATAGGCTGATATTGAGCCTCGTCTATATTGATTTCCATCAGCTGATTTATCTTAGCAGGCAATTCAAAAAAAGCTTTTTTATCAGGAAACTCTATACGCAATTTGGCCACCGTATTTTTTGCTAGACCTATATGTGTGATATGCTCATGGCTAGACATATACCCACTGATAGGATAGGTATGATAATACTGTTTGGTGCCATCGGGAGTCTCGACATATATCTTAGCGCGGTATATAGCATTAGGTGTTTTTTTAGAAACTAATTTTATTCGTAGGAAATTACCGCCATTGTTTTCTATCAGATTATTTTTAAATACGAAGACTTCTTGATTAATATTGCTAACTATGATTTCTAGATCTCCGTCATTGTCTAGATCTCCATAGGCAGCGCTATTGCTGACCGATGGATACTCTAGTCCTGTATTGGGCGGATTGCGAATAAGTTTCATATTCCCTTCATTGGCAAAGTAGATATTATTGATGCGGACCGTCGGTACATTATCAAGTATGTTTCTCAATTTTTCTATATTATCTTCAAGTAGCGCTATTTTTTTAATTGAGTCTAGCTTGTATTTCATGAAGTCCTGATCTGTGAAATCATGGTAGTATCCATTAGAGATGTATAAATCTTTGTGTCCATTATTGTCAAAATCTGCCATCAGCGGTGCCCAGCTCCAATCTGTATTAGCGAGACCTACGGTGTGGGATATGTCAGCAAATTTTTTATTCTTAATTCTTTTTTGAAAGACATTCTTGACAAATTGTGATTTATAATTATGCTTTACTAATTTAGCATATTGGTCATACTCCATTGTCTGTCTAAACTGTTTCTGACGATAGTTTTCTTCTGGAAGCATATCTACTACGAATAGGTCATCTAGTCCATCATTATCCATATCCGCATAGTTAGATCCCATAGAATTATAGCTAAAATGCGGCAGGTAGTAATCTCCTGAATCAGTAAAACTATTATTCTTATTATTGATAAATAAGCGATCGTAGCCCGTATAGTCATTAGCTACAAAGATATCATTGTAGCCATCATAGTTATAGTCACCTATCATAGCACTTAGTCCGAAGAAATTATCTTGTATGCCCGCTTGTTCTGATTTGTCTACAAATTTACCATTCTCATTGATGAATAATCTATCAGAAATGTACTGATAGGTCTCAGGTTTTTTCGTTACTAATTTTCCGTCCTTGTCATAAGTCAAGATAATTTTTTTCGCCTCTCCCATAGCTGAAGGGTGATTGAGTAGAAACAAATCTAAATCGTCATCATTGTCAAAATCAGCAAAATAAGCCATCGTACTGTAGGAGCTATCAGAAAGGCCCATTTCAGGGGCACGATCAGTAAAGGTATTATTTTTATTGTTTATATACATATTGTGTGTGCGATATTTCGCATTAGCTATAGCAGACTTACATACATAGATATCTAGCCAGCCATCTCCATTCACGTCCATCATGCAGGCACCGGTATTGAAACCTTCGCCCTTGTCTACATTAGCTGATTTACTGATATCTTCAAACTTCAAACTCCCTTTATTGATATAGAGTTTATTGGCCATCATATTCCCAGCAAAGAATACATCATTCAGTCCATCATTATTTATGTCCCCTATACACGTGCCAGATCCATTAAAGAGGTACTCATAGGTAAATATGTTCAAGTAGCGTGATTCAACTACATGATTAGTGAAATCTATTCCTGTTTGTTCCTTGGGCAGTAGAGAAAATAATTGTGAATAGAGAGGAGTGTGGCCTAGGCCACAAAATACCAATATTAAGGCTAGAAAAAATTTCATTCTGATTATCTTTGTAATTAATTATAATATACAAATTTAAGTTATGTGGGCTAAACATTTTCTTTTCTTTTTCGCACTGAGCATCTTAATGTCTAGTTACTCACAAAATATTATGGTAGAATCCAATCAGGTTCTCATCAAGACTATAATGGACGACCTATTCTCTCCGCCAGTAGCCAGCCGAATACACCTCTGCGCCAATGTAGCAGCCTATGAGGTCTATGCTAAGCAAAATCCTGCTATAAAGTCATTTTCTATGTTTTCCCATCTCCCTCCTATATCGGCTCCTAGTCAGAAGCTAGACAATGATATAGCCGCTACAGTCGCTTTTGTAAAAACCGGATTGACTTATATTTATACAGAAGACTATCTAAATGCCTTTCTCGCCGAAAAAGAAAAATTGTGGGCTAAAAAGGATCAAGTCATAGTGAAAAACTCCATAGCCTATGGGGAAGAGGTAGCTAAGCAAATAGTAGAATGGAGCAAAGGAGATAACTATGGCTATACGCGCACCCTCCAGAGATATGTGCTTTCAGATACATCGGGTGCTTGGCAGCAGACACCCCCAGAGTATAAAAACGGGTTAGAGCCTAACTGGTATATGATGCGACAAATTGTCCTTCCTACGGATAGTTTTCTAAAGTTTAAGCATCACGATTATTATAACGAGGATAAGAATTCACGTTGCTATAAGCTAATGGATTCGGTCTATAAGAAATCAAAGAATCTAACCTCTACAGAGAAGACCATCGCGCTCTACTGGGACGATAATCCTGCTACCACTCATAGTAAAGGACACACCATGTATGTAGAGAAGAAACCTAGTCCTCTCGGACATTGGCTAAAAATCACAGGTCAAAATATACGAACAAGAAAAGTGAGCAATGAGCAGGCATCTATTATTTATACGCGAGTATGTGTAGCTGCCTATGATGCATTTATCAATTGCTGGAACGTCAAATATAAACTCAATACCATACGTCCAGAGACCTACATTCATAGGCTCATAGATCCTGATTTTAAACCTCTCATAGAGACGCCTCCATTTCCAGAATATACCAGTGGACATAGCACGGTATCCGCTGCTGTAGCTACGATTCTGGATTATTCTTTTCCTAAAATAGGAAGATTCACGGACTCCTCTCAGGTCATGCTCGGCATGAAACCGCGCAGTTTTACCTCCTTCCGTCAGGCAGCTAATGAAGCTTCTATCTCTAGATTCTATGGAGGTATTCATATTATGACCGCACTCAAAGAAGGCGAGCGCATGGGCAAGGTGATAGGGGAGCAGACTTGGAAGGTGATGAAGTAAATACTTTAATACAAGGTTGCCTGTTTCTATTGATTCTTCTTATGAGATTCACTTTTTTTATGCTCATACCAGGCGTATACAGCAATAAATAATCCAAAAATTAGTCCTGGAATTAAAAATTTCGATAATTTAAACTCACCTTCTTTCAAGCAATTTAGACCACCAGATATTATTGCACATACTAGAAAAGAAATTAAAAATTGTTTTATTATTTTTTTAGTGATAGGTTTCATAATTTATTTATTCTTTCTTTCGTATTGAAAGGAGCTATTTAGGCTGTTTAAATAAAATTCTCCAGATAATAATTTACTCTGAATTTGATCTAACGTAGTATCCTCAAATACCTTAGCAATTTTTACTTTGATATCTATAAATTCATAGTGAAGAGGGCATGGTCTAGTTTCGGAGCAGGTCTTAAGACCTAAAATGCAATCAACAAAAATGCTATTTCCATCGATAGCAAAAACCACATCAGCAAGGGAATGTGTTAGATTATCTGCGGTTAAGTAAAAACCACCATTCGGTCCTTTCTGGGAACTAATAATATCCGCCTTAGATAATATTTGTAGCAACTTAGCTGCAAAATGATAGGGAATATCTAAATCATCGGATATTTTTTTAGCACCTACACGCTCCAGATTTTGAGAGTGTTTGGTGATATATAATATCGATTTTAAAGCGTATTCACAAGACTTAGATAACATCCTATTTTTTACAACACAAATCTATAAAATAAAAGACCTTTATATCTTATTATAATTCTAATATTGACAAGAAAATTAAAATCAACTAATAGAATTTCAATATGTTATTATTTCAGATAAAAATACATTTTAAGTATTATTAACTATAGTTTAGTTTTAACACTGCTCTGTGCTAAATAATTCAAAAAAAGCATGTGCTGCAGTGGCGAAGCATTAACTCTTTATTTTGTTTGAAGGGAGCTATATTGGAATTTAAGGGCCATGTGAATGTCGTTCGGGTCAATAATGTGATATTTACTTCTTAAAAATTATTTTGAATTTCATGAAAAAGACGCATTTGAATCTCTATGCTCTAGTTTCAATGAGTTTATTAAAAAAGCAAGTTAGTATCTGAAAACTATAAGATAAACTATCTCAATTTTAATAGAATGATTGAAAGACTATATTTGACTCCCACAAATAAAAAGAAAAAATTGCTAAGGAATTAGAAACGGCTAATCACATAGCAGAAAAAAATGGTTGCTTGAGAAATTCAAAGTGTCATGATTAAACCATTTCACTTGGTACTACCCACATATCAAATTCCTCAGAGGTCACATATCCTAAAGCCAAAGCGGATTCCTTCAAGGTAGTTCCTTCTTTATGTGCTTTCTGAGCTATTTCAGCAGCTTTGTAATACCCTATCTTCGTATTGAGTGCAGTGACTAGCATCAAAGAGTTATTTACATTGCGGTCTATATTTGCTTGAATAGGCTCTATACCTTTTGCACATTTATCATTAAAGGCACTGCAGGCATCACCTATTAACCTTGCGGATTGAATAAAATTGGTAATCATCATCGGTTTGAATACATTTAATTCGAAATGCCCACTCATGCCTCCGATATTTATCGCCACATCATTACCGAGTACTTGAGCACAGACCATAGTCAACGCTTCACACTGGGTAGGATTCACTTTTCCTGGCATAATAGAAGAGCCTGGCTCATTGTCAGGTATATACAATTCTCCAATCCCTGCGCGCGGTCCAGAAGATAGCATGCGGATATCATTAGCTATTTTCATTAGTGATACAGCAGCTGTCTTTAAAGCTCCATGAGTTTCTACAATAGCATCGTGCGCGGCTAAGGCCTCAAATTTGTTTGGAGCAGTAATGAAGGGCAGATTAGTAAGTATGGAGATATTCTTGGCTACCAGTTCTGAATAGCCTTTTGGAGTATTCAGTCCGGTTCCTACTGCTGTGCCGCCTAAGGCTAGTTCAGTCAAGTGAGGCAGTGTGTTTTCTATGGCCTTTATGGCATTAGATATCTGCATAGCATATCCTCCAAATTCCTGTCCTAGGGTGAGGGGGGTAGCATCCATGAAATGGGTTCTACCTATTTTTACTACATCTTTAAAGTCCTTAGATTTATACTCGAGGGTCTTCTGTAAGTCTCTAAGTCCTGGCAAAGTAGTACAAGTAATGAGCTCGTAAGCCGCTATGTGCATAGCTGTAGGGAAGGTGTCGTTACTACTTTGACTCATATTGACGTCATTATTCGGATGAATAAATTTCTCTTTATCATCCAATTTTCCACCATTTATGATATGAGCTCGATTTGCTATCACTTCATTTACATTCATATTAGACTGTGTCCCAGATCCAGTCTGCCATACGACTAGAGGAAATTCATTATCCCACTGTCCTTCCAATATTTCATCACATACTACGCCAATAGCTTCCTTTTTTTCGATATCTAATACCCCTAGCTCCCAATTGGTAATTGCTGCAGCTTTTTTAAGAAAAGCAAAGGCGCGTATAATCTCTTTAGGCATTCTAGATATATCTGTAGCTATCGGAAAGTTTTCAATAGAGCGCTGGGTTTGAGCACCATAATACTTCTCAATAGGAACATGAACTTCGCCCATGGTATCTTTCTCTATTCTAAACTGTGTAGCAGACATGTTTTTTGTTTTTAAATAATTTAATATGCAAATATAAAAAAAAGGTCATTTCTTTCCTTTCACGAAATGACCTTGCGATTTAATGTAATAATTCTTGGCTTTTAAAACTCACAGCATTTGTAGTGGGTTTTAGCAAAATTGTTAAAAATAAAATAACTGAATTTAACCTGACCCGTCATAAAAAAATCATTATTCTCTTTATTGCCTCTTTTATCAGGTTGCTGATATGCTGCAGGACGTCTGTCATTCATCTCACCTAATAAATTGTATAAGCTAGGGTTTGATGTTTGATAGGCAGTTCTTAGATCATTCGGATTGGCATAGGTTGTACTGACATCATCTAAATAATCCGTAAATGTATAATTATAGTTAAAGTCAAGGCTGAAAGAATATTTTCGAGACTTAGGAGTCAATCGAACGCCCATATTGACCGGCACTACTAGTTGTATCAGATTGTATTTCTGTTCATAACCTGCGAGACCTTGACCCTCTGTTCCCAGCGGCTGTAACTCTACTTCTCGTCCATTATTCGTCATGGATCTAGGATTAAAGGCAAAGAGACCTATGCCCGCTCCTATATAAGGGGAGATATGCAATTTAAGTTTACTCCAACTGCGGTCAGAACGAAATGGTTCAAAACGCAGGTCAACGAATGCTTCATTCACTGAGGTATAAAAACTGAGATTTCTAATTTTTCGTGCAAAGTCCCCATCTGTTGCTCCGGAAACTTTATTGTCAAAATCATAGCCAGAAAGGTATAGATGGTAGAAACTGAATCCTAAACTTAAAAAATTTTGAAAATTGTATCTATATCCTAGAGAATAGCTCATTTTCGTGTTTTGCAACTCAAAAAATTCTGCAACCAAAGCAGTAGCATTATCTGAGTTATTTATGTTTAAATCTCCATAATAATAGGAAAATCCAACTCCACCAGTGATTTCTTGAAATTGACTGAAGCTCGATTTACAAGTAAAAATTAAGATTAAGAATATAATTTTGTTCATTAGGTTGTGTTTTTTAATCAATGGTATTTTAAATCAGCACTTAAAGTTATAAACTAACAATGCTGCTTTACATAATTTAACTAAATTAAATGCTATATTCCAGACTTTATTGATAGGATTAAATAAAAGATCATATTTTATTCGTCGGCAAATATAGTGAAATTTAAGTCAATTAATCAGGCTATTAAATGGGAAATCCCTTTGAATAAACTCTTTATCACTATATACAGATTCAACCCATCAGTGTTGAACGTGGAAAAAGCATACATTATAATATCTAACAAACTGAAAAAAGCTACTATTACCAAGAGGCCTCTATGCTATAATCATCCGCTGCAAGATCTCTCAAAAAAATGCATTTTAAAGTTAAGACGTTATTTCTATGAAAATACTAAAAAAGAACTGATTGTATTTGAAATTTTGTTAACTTTGACGCAGAAAAAATCGAAGATGATTTTAATTTAAATCAATTATATGAAAAAAAACGTCATAATAGTTCTCTTTCTGGCATTAGTATCCAATATCTTTTCTCAAAATATGGAAATTTCTGGAGGAGTGGGTTATGCCTATTACTATGGGGATTTGAATACTACTAACTTAAAAAATAGTCCTGCAACTTTATTTGGTGAAAGTCTTAATATGAAAAACTTTAAGTTTAGCTTATCTTTAGGAGCGCGCCATTTTTTTCCTAAAATTTTCAGTATAGGAGTCAATTGTTATCACCTCAATCTGGCAGGTTACGATTCCGACAATGGGATAAAAGATCCTTCTTCTGAGGCCTATGGCAGACATGTGCGAAACCTGAGTTTTTTTACTGCCGTGAACGCGGGTTTTCTAGATCTGCAGATAGAACCATTTAGAAATAAAAAATCATGGCTAAAGCGTAAACTTCTTTTATCTCCATATGTGGGATTTGGGGTAGGTTTTTTTCAGTTTAATCCAAAAACAATGTACAATGGAAGCGAGGTAGAATTACAACCATTGGGCACAGAGGGTCAGGGCATGGCTGGATATGCTAATAAGTATCGGTTGGTAGATATTTTGATACCTGTTAATGCAGGCCTTAAAATGTATTTTCCATCGCGCAGAGTTTCATTAGCCTTAGATTTTAATTACAATCATACATTTACTGATTATATTGATGATGTCAGTACAGTTTATCCTAAAAAAATAGATCTTCAAACGGCTTATCAAACTTCTAATCCAACAAAGTATACTCTAGTTTCAGCTTTGTCTGATCCAGGTTTAATTCCTCACGCTGATGGAGAGATACGCGGACATGATAATTATGACTTCTTTCTTACTGGGCAGATTAAGTTCGGCTATTTAATTAATATAGAAGGAAGAGTCTACTATGATTGCTATTCGCACTAAACCTTTATTATTTTATCTAAACTTTTATTCTTTATTAATTTTCATTTAAACTAGGGGGTATTCTTTAAACTAGGTAAGTAAGCTATTAATATAAAACTAGGTAATTCTTAATTATCCTGCTAAGATTCAATTAGATTTTCATTATTTTTGTATTCTTTTTATTCTTTTTTCTTTTCATGACTCGAGTCTTTTTTGATAATGCAGCTACTACACCTATTCATCCAGAAGTGGTCATGGTAATGGCAAAATGTCTTAGCGACGTATACGGCAATCCTTCTTCCACGCATTCCTATGGCAGAGAGGCGAAGGGTCAGCTAGAAGAGTCTAGACGAAGCATAGCTAAAATCTTAGGGGCTAAGCCATCTGAGATTTTTTTTACCTCATGTGGCACAGAGAGCAATAATACCATACTGCGCAGCGCAGTTCGAAATGCAGAAATTTCCGAAATATGGACGACGCCTATCGAGCACCCTTCTATTTTCCAGACTTCTCAGCATATTTGTAGCGATATACCAGTTCGATATTTAGAGCTAAATCCAAACGGAAGCGTTAATTTAGGTAGTCTAGAAAAAGACTTGATTGCAGTTAGTAAAAAAGTCTTGGTATCTGTGATGCACGCGAATAATGAAGTTGGTGTTCTCAATGATTTAAAAGCAATTAGCGAATTATGTCAAAAATATCATGCCCTTTTGCATAGCGATATGGTTCAGACTATGGGTCATTTGCCCATTAATTACCAAGAAATAAAAGTAGATTTCGCCTCAGCTTCAGCGCATAAGTTTCATGGGCCTAAAGGGGTCGGTTTTATGTTCATTCGTCAGCCAAATCAAATAGAGTCTTTTATAACAGGTGGTTCGCAAGAGCGTGGCAATAGAAGTGGTACTGAAAATTTAGCCTCTATTGTAGGGATGACTAAAGCTTTGGAATTAGCAACTGCTAATATACCACAAGATATCAATCACTTGAATCATTTGCGCACTAAGCTCATATCTAAACTGAAAGCCAGTTTCCCTACTATGAGTTTTCTTACGGAGCTAGACCAGAGTCTTTGTACTATTGTTTCTGCCGTTTTTCCACCAGAATTTGATAGTGAGATGCTTTTATTTCAGCTAGACATGAAAGGGATAGCGTGTAGCGGAGGGAGCGCTTGCAGTAGTGGAGCTAATAAAGCATCGCATGTTCTAGCCCACTTCCAGCTGCCTGAGGGTTCTAAAGTGGTTCGTTTTAGCTTCTCCAAATTCAATACTGAAAAAGAAATTGATTTCTGTATAGAGGGAATAAAGCAGATTGCTAGCGAACGCGGTCAAAACTGCTAGCATTAACTTTATGCGTCATATTAGATTTGCCAATGGCTTAGAACTTATAGTCCATACCGATGTCCGATTGAAAAATACGGTTTTGAATATTTTATATAAGGTCGGCAGTGCTCAAGAAGACAAGAGTCAGACAGGGTTAGCTCATTTTTTAGAGCATATTATGTTCGAGGGTAGTAAAGCCTTTCCTAATTTTGATGAGGAACTCCAAACTATGATGGCGGAGAATAATGCTTTTACCGGGCAGGATTATACATGCTATTACGAGGTTTTTCCTCATCGATATTTTAAACGAGTTTTGCAAATAGAAATGGATCGAATGTGCCATTTGTCTATTAAGACTAAGAGTGTGCAGCTTCAGTCCAGTGTCATACAAGAAGAATTTAAAGAAACATCTATTCACCCACCTTTGGCTGATGTATGGCACCATTTACAAAAACTATGCTTTAAAAATACATATCAATGGCCTGTGATTGGCAAGAATCTAGCTCATATAGCATCTATTGATAAGGCCAGCTTAAAGCGATTTTACAAAAACTTCTATCAACCATCCAATGCTATTCTGACTATTATTACAGCATTGGATGATGAAACTATTATCGCAGACGTGGAGCAGGTTTTTAGGACAAATCAGCAGTCGTTATATACTGCACCAGAGATAGAAATGACCCGAAATGATAGAGCGACAGGTTATAAGCGCTTGATCAGATCTAATATTGCTACACCCCATTTTTATCTGGCTTTTCATATAGAAGATTTTGCTAGCCGAGCTTATTTCCTATCGGATATGCTGAGTGATTTATTGACCAATGGAGAATCATCACTTCTATACAAAGCACTTATTTTAGACTCTAAATTATGCACAGATGTCACATCGTATACCACGGATAACATACATTGTAATTTATTGATTATTGAAGGCAAATTATTTTCAGGTGCTGACTTTGAGGACGTATATCTTGCTATAAAAAAAGCATTTAAACATTTGATAGAAAATGGGTTGACAAAATCTAGATTCGAAACATTGCACAACAAAGCACTCTCTTATTGGAGTTTTTATCATTACAATACCGCGCACTTGGCGCAGAATATGGCTATATTTTATCAAGCTAGGAGTGTTATGGATATCCATAAATATATAGCAGAGATTTATCATTCCATAGGAAAAAAAGATTTAGAGAATCATATAGCTAATTTTCTGCGTCTGGATAAAACTAGTCGATTAGAATATATGCCTAAATAGATCACTTAGATTAATTCCAAAATAAATCTATAGCTAAAATTACACCACCTTGGTACGCTTTTAATAGATTGCCAGAAATTGTTTGGTTATTTGTTATATAACAAAAAAGTTTATTTATCTTATTAAATGACTATGTTGAGCATAGTAATCCCTATATTTACATCTTTTTATCACAAATTTATGTTTTCGTTTAAAAAACTAGGATCTACTTTCATTTTTATTTCAGTTTTCTTTGTCTTATCTTCTCAGACTATGGTAAAAGGTCGCATATTGGATGCTAAGACTAAGGCTCCACTGCCTTACTGTACTATTTATTTTGCAGGAAAGAAAATAGGTGCCAAATCTGATAACTATGGAAATTTCACTATTAGGTCTCCAAAAGAGGAGACTGTAGTTTTTATTTCTTATTTAGGATATGAAACCAAGGAAGTGAAAATCTACGGATCTGATTTCAAAACAGATATACTCTTGGCAGAAAAATCAAGAAAGAAACAAACGGTAGATATAAAGGGTTCCCGAAAAATGGTCAAAGATACCTTAGCCATTCGAATTATTAGAAATGTCATTAAGAATAAGGATAAAAATAAACCGAGCGCTTTAGAGTCTGTGCAGTATGATAAGTATTCTAAGTTTGAGCTCTCTGTAGCGAATATAGATAGTCTCATCGGAAGTAATTTTTTAACTAAGCCTATAGAGTATCTTCTAAAGTATCAATCAGTAACACCAGACGGTGAGCGCTATAGTCCTATATTGCTTAGAGAGACCTCTGCCAAAGTATTTCAAAAAGGCAAGAAAACTCATACTGAAGTCATAGGGGTCAATGATACAAAACTATTCGATAATGAAAGTATTTACGCCTTAGTTGAGCAGTCGTTCGAAGACTATAACGTATATGACAATCAACTAATCATAGCTAATAAATCACTCGCAGGACCAGCTGCTACATCCGCACTTTTATTCTATCGCTACTATGTAGATGATAGTTTCGAGGTGGAGGGTGTAAAAAATTATCAAATGTCTTTCGCTCCTATTAGCAAAGAAGATTTTGGTTTTACTGGAAAATTTGTTGTAGAAGAAGGTTCATGGGCTATCAAAGATATTCAGATGTATCTTGATAAGCGTGCGAATATTAACTGGGTGAATCACTTCGCTATAGCACAATCGTTTAAAAAAGTGGAGGGTAAATGGCTTAGAAATAGAGACGAAAAAGATGTCGCCTTGGCCATTTCTAAATCTAAAAAGCGAATAAAGGTGCGGTTTAGACAGACAGATATTCAATCTAATCATATTGTCAATCAGCTTATTTCAGACGATATATTCCAAGGAGATGAGGTGATAAGACTTCAAGGATATAATAAGAGAACCGATTCATTCTGGATAGCTTCCAGAGGCGAGAAATTGAGCGATTTTGAAGCGGGTATTTATAAGCGCACAGATACATTCAGAAGATCTAGACAATATAAAACACTCTATTATTTTGGCCGCGTAGGTACCACTGCATTTTTTCCTATTCCTCCAGCGAACTGGGAAATAGGCCGTGCTTATAAATTCGTAAGCTGGAATGAATATGAAGGCACTAGATTGAGATTAGGAGCTAGAATGGTCTTTGATTCATTTAAACGATTTAATATCGGTGGTCATATAGCATATGGCACTGAGGATGGATTATTAAAATATGGATTTGAGAGTTTTTTTAATCTACCTTCTAAAAATCTTTTGTTTCATCAATTGACGGTCAGTGTCATGCATGATTATCAGCGTATGGGAGACGCAGAATCTATATTAGATTTTGATAATATCATCATGTCTGTATTTCGCAAGCCGGGCAATAGAATTAGAGATATTGTGTTGAAAGATCAGATTAGAATTAACTGGGTCAAGGAGTGGAAGCGAGGGGAGGAAACTCAGCTAGGTATTGAAAATACTTCATTCTTTTCTAATTCATTCTTTAAATTTGATGAAATCATGGCGGATGGTTCTATCGTACCAAGGGATAAACTCAATACGTTTCGAATCAATGCATCCTATAGATTTGCGATGAAAGAACCCGTATTTAGAAATCCATTTAAGCGTATTAGATTGAAAAGTATTCGACCTATTTTTGAGGTAGGTTCATCCATTGGTCTCAAGGGCTTCTTGAACTCAGATTATAGCTTCTTGAAAATGCGCGCTACAGCTAGACAGCAAGTCCCATATGTATTCGGTCAGTTTAGATATAATTTGACAGCAGGTAAAATATTCGGACGGGTTCCTTATATCGATATCGAACAGTTCGGAGGTAATAACGGATTGATAAAAGATGTCAATCGATTTTTCCTAATGAATGAAACGGAATATAGTGCGGATATGTATGCGCAGCTCTTCATGTCACAACATTTTCAAGGATACTTTTTCAATAAAATCCCATTACTAAAAAAACTAGGATGGAGAGAGAATGTTTATTTCCGCGCAGCTGTAGGTTCTATCGAAGATAACAATCGCAATTATTTCCGTATACCAAATCAGATGAGTGCACCAGAAAGCATCTATATGGAGACGGGTTTCGGTATTTCCAATGTATTCAAATTTTTCGAAATACATAGTATCTGGAGATTGACGCAGCACGATAAACCAACTACCAGAAAATGGGGAATGTTAATTGGCGCCTTCTTTGAGTTGTAGAAATAGGTTGAATAGATTTAAATATCTTTAATCATGCTAATAGCCAGGCACGACGGCGAATATAAACATCAAGTAGGTTGTGATGAGGCTGGCAGAGGCTGTCTAGCGGGTCCTGTGGTAGCATCGGCAGTTCTATTGCCAGAGGATTATTCTAATTCCGCCTTAGATGATAGTAAGAAGTTGTCTGCAAAACTGCGGGAACAATTGCGCCATGATATTATGCAAAATGCCCTAGCTTATGGCATAGGTATCGTAAGTCATGAGGAAATAGATGAGATTAATATCCTCCAAGCTTCTTTTTTGGCAATGCATAGAGCCATTGATCAGATAAAAATGAAAGTGGATGTGCTCCTCATAGATGGAAATCGCTTCAAACCCTATAAGTCTATTCCTCACTATTGCATCATTCGCGGAGATGGAATTTATCAAAGCATAGCTGCCGCCGCTATTCTGGCTAAGACGCATAGAGATGACCTGATGCGATCGCTACATGTGGATTTTCCAGACTATTCCCTTGATAAAAATAAAGGTTATGCCAGTGCAGACCATATAGCTGCTATAGAAAAATTGGGTTATTCACCTATCCACAGGAAAACTTTTAGACTGAAGAAATTGTCCAAGCAGCTATATTTGTTTGAATAGATAGAATGAATGATATAATCGGTGATAAAAAATAGTTCCATACAGCAGGTCATGGATACCATGCGAGTAGACGAGGTGCTCGGAGATTTTCTGAATCTCAAGCGGCGTGGCACCAATCTTCTTGCCAATTGTCCTTTTCACGATGAGAAGACACCATCATTTACTATATCCCCAACTAAGGGTATTTATAAGTGCTTCGGCTGCGGTAAATCAGGAAATAGTGTCACCTTTCTAATGGAGCATGAGAATATTAGTTATATAGAAGCTATACGACATCTAGCTAAGAAATATAATATAACACTAGAAGAAACTGAGGCTAGTGGAGAGGAGATTCAAAAGAGTCAAGAACGGGAATCCCTTTTTATTCTAAATGAATATGCCAATAAATATTTTCAAGCCAATCTCCATGATACTGAAATCGGAAAGACGCTAGCTCTTTCATATTTCAAAGAAAGGGGCTTTTCTGAAAAGACTATACGTGATTTTCAGCTAGGCTACTGTCTAGATATGCGAGATGAACTCTATAAAAATCTCAAGCGAGATGGCTTTAAAGAAGACTATATAGTGAAGCTAGGTCTAGCTAAAAAATACGAAGATGAGAGCTGGAGAGATTTTTTTCGCGGTCGCATTATTTTTCCCATTCATAATCTATCTGGCAAGGTCATAGGCTTTGGTGGTCGAGTGATGGGCAATGCGGATAAGACGGCGAAGTATATCAATAGTCCTGAGAGTGAAATATATCATAAGAGTCATGTGCTCTATGGTATGCACCTGGCCAAGCGAGCAATACCAAAGGAAAACTATTGCATACTGGTAGAGGGCTATACCGATGTGATATCACTCTATCAGGCTGGGGTAGAAAACGCAGTGGCCTCTTCAGGTACGGCGCTCACTATTGAGCAGCTTAAACTTATTCGACGGTTTACAGAAAATCTTCATATACTCTATGATGGGGATAAAGCAGGTATTAAAGCTGCACTCCGAGGTACAGATCTCGCCTTAGAGTCAGGCCTCAATGTCAATCTTACTTTGCTAAAAGAAGGACATGATCCAGATTCTTTTGTGAGAGAATTTGGAGGAGAAGCACTGAAAGAGTATATTCAAAAACAGTCGTCTGACATCGTCACCTTCAAAGCCAAACTCTATAGGGAGGAGGCAGGACAGGATCCTTTGAAGCGCGCAGAATTGACGAAGGATATCATTCATACCATTAGCCTGGTACCTGATAATATAAAACGAAGTTTCTATATCAAGGAATGTGCGATTCTCATGGGTATCGAAGAGGAGCTTCTGAGCAGAGAGTCGCAGCGCGTCATCAATCAGCGTAGGAAAAAGCAGCAGATGGATTCTAGTAGAAATGAGGAATTTGCAGCTGAATACACCAGCAATCTGGAAGAAATAGAGCAGAGTATAGAGCAGCTCAGTGAGTATAGTTCTAATCTAATCACAGTAGAAAAAGAACTCTGTAAAATTCTCCTGGAACATGGCAATAAACCCATTGAGACCAATCAGGAATTAGATAATCCATTCTTTGATGACGTGACGGTAGTTCAATATATTTTTACTAGGTATATAGTGAATTTTGAATTTGAATCTGAAATATGTAAAAAAATATTTTACCATATCAAAGAGAATTATGAAGAGGGAAAATCCTATCCTCTCGTCCATTATCTCCATCATACAGATGCGGAAATATCTAGTTTTGCTATAGCCAATTGTCAGCAGGATGCAGAGAGTCTCATGGACTGGAATAAAAATAAGAAAAATAAAAACCTGAAGATAAAGCAGTATGGAGAAAACTATCGAATAGAGGTAGACCAAATCCTACAGCAAGTGAAAATAGCTTATCTCGAAAAGCTAGGGAAGCAGATAATGACTATTACGCGACAGGCTATAGGAGAAAATCTTGAATATAATGAAGATGCTAAAAAATATCTCCTCGTGCAATTAGAGTATTTAGAATTGTTTAAAGAACTGAGAGAAAATTCAAACTATGTTTTTAGAAAACTAATTAAATAAATAGACAATATGGCACTAAACTACACCTGGGCATTGCTTATTATTATAGGTTTTATCGTAGCTATTGGTCAGTATTTAACGACGGGGAATGCTGAAATTTTTCAAAAAATGTTGACGGGGATTTTTGATAGTTCGAAGACGAGTTTTGAAATATGTCTTGGGCTAGCAGGTATCATGACCTTCTGGATGGGGATTATGAAAATAGGAGAGAAGGCAGGCTTATTAAATCTATTGGCTAGAGTTATGTCTCCATTTTTTAGAGCCATATATCCGAGTGTTCCAGCAGGAGATAAATCCTTAAGTTCACTGTCTATGAATTTTTCTGCTAATATGCTAGGGCTAGACAATGCCGCTACTCCACTTGGACTTCAGGCTATGCGTGATTTGCAGGAATTGAATAAAGAAAAGGAAACTGCTTCTGATGCGCAGCTCATGTTTTTGGTTTTAAATACAGCAGGCGTGACGATCATTCCTACCTCAGTGATTGCCTTACGACAGTCTATGGCTATAGAACAAGGCTTGGTTGGCTTCAACGGAGCAGACATATTTATCCCTACCTTGATGGTGACTTATTTTGGATTTTTGGTAGCGTTTTTATGCGTGGCTTGGTTTCAAAAAATCAACTTATTGCGCTGGCCGATAATAGCTATGTTTGGATTGGGTGCGATTATGATAGTTGCTCTATCCAGAATGAACGGTGCAGCTATGACAGGACTCGGTACTTCGATTGGATATATTGGTAGTTTCATTATTTTAGCTATGATTATGACCTTTATATTTTCCGGATTTTACAAAAAGATCAATATGTACGATGCCTTCGTCGAAGGAGGGAAAGATGGATTTCAGTTAGTGATTTCCATAGCACCTTATTTAGTGGTAATGCTATTTGCGGTGAGTGTGTTTCGCACTTCTGGCTGCCTAGAATATCTAATGAATGGCATACGAAATCTAGTAGCTATGACAGGATTAGATACTAGATTCGTGGAGGCATTGCCAGTGGGTCTTATGAAGCCACTCAGTGGCAGTGGTGCTCGTGGTATTTTAGTCGATGTGATGAAAGCGAATGGCGTAGAAAGTTTCGTATCCAAAGTGGCTTGCATTGTGCAAGGCGGCACGGAAACTACATTTTATATTCTAGCCGTTTATTTCGGAAGTGTAGGGATAAAAAATAGTCGCTATGCACTTTTCTGCGGTCTGGCAGCTGATTTCGCCGCCTTGATTATCGCTATATTTGTAGGTTATGCGTTTTGGGGGTAGAGGAAGTTTTAAATTTTAAGTGTTAAGATACGAAAACTAATCATTTAAAACTTCCAACATAAATATTATCAAAGATTCCCTCTCAGCTCCTGCTCTCTTTCGATAGATTCGAATAGCGCTTTGAAGTTTCCTTTGCCAAAAGATTTAGCACCTCGTCTCTGAATAATTTCAAAGAAAAGCGTAGGTCTATCTTCTAATGGTTTGGTAAATATCTGTAATAAATATCCCTCTTCATCTCTGTCGATGAGGATATTTAGTTTTCTAAGTGGCTCAAATTCTTCTTGAATCGAACCCACTCTGTCCAATACATCATCGTAATAGTTATCTGGAACGTATAGGAATTCAACGCCTCTATTTCTTAGCTCTGTTACGGTCTCTATGATATTGTCCGTAGCAATGGCTATATGCTGTACGCCTGGACCTCTGTAGAAATCTAGATATTCCTCTATTTGTGATTTTTTCTTTCCATCTGCGGGTTCATTCAGTGGAAACTTAATATAGCCATTCCCATTGGTCACTACTTTTGACATTAAGGCCGTGTATTCGGTGGATATATCTTTGTCATCGAATGTAGCAAGGAGACTAAATCCCATCACTTTTTCGTAGAATCCTACCCACTCATCCATTTTACCTAGCTCTACATTGCCCACGCAGTGGTCTACATATTTTAGTCCTACAGACGTCGTCTTCATTTTGCTTTTCATCGGTTTGAACCCTGGCATAAATGTGCCGGTATAGTTCTTTCTTTCTACGAAGGTGTGAAGCGTATCGCCATAGGTCTTAATTGAGGCCGTGATGACTTCGCCGTTTTCGTCTTTAATTGACTTGGGAGGGTGAACACCCACTCCGCCTCTAGCTACAGTCTCTTCATAGCTTTTGGTGGCGTCATCTACCCACAGTGCCAGCACTTTTACACCATCTCCAT
Source organism: Chitinophagales bacterium (assembly GCA_030832185.1). Classification (GTDB taxonomy): domain Bacteria; phylum Bacteroidota; class Bacteroidia; order Chitinophagales; family JADJOU01; genus CHPMRC01. The sequence goes on from JAURJQ010000030.1 coordinate 57,072, forward strand.
GGAGTTTGCAATGCTGAGATATCTCAGAATCCGGATCCATGGAAGTAGTCAAAACAAATCGCAATTTATTTTGTTGAAGTACGTAAGATGCTCTATCTCTTATACCGGTCTCAGGACCGGCGTAGGCTACTAGCTCAAATCCAAAAGCCGCTTGATAAAAGTAAGCAGCTTGCTTGGCATTGCCCACATAGAATTCGATATAGTCAGTACCTAAAAGAGGTAAAAAGTCTTGTGCTTGCTCAGCGTTTTTTTGAGCTGTATTGGTCATATATTTAATTTTTTAGTCAACAAATTTAAGGGTTAATGGGCTTTTATAGGTTTAATTTTTAAATCAACAAGGTTAGTTGTCCTGATTTCATTAAATATTAAAGGGGATAATCGAAAATCATTTATATTTGTTTTGTTTATATTATTGTCATGATAAGGTTTGTTTTAGCGTTTTATTTACTGTGTGTTATGATTTCATGCGGTAAAGAGGTAGATAAAGAGTCGCCCAAAATAGAGTTCATAACTCCCAAGGGTGAAGATACGTTTTCTGTAGGCACAGACGGTCTATTTCTGAAGTTTAAATTGAAAGATAACATTGATTTATCTCATTACAGTTTTGTCATTAAAGACGATCTTGATTTTAAATATGAGACAGGAGGGCGATTTGCTGGCGGCAAAGAATTAGAGCATAATAGTAATGTAATTTTCGGTGGCTTCGGAGGGGTGCAGAAGCTGCGGCTCTATGTCACAGTCTATGATAAAGCCTATAATACTTCTGTGGCTAGCAGGGAATTTTATGTTCAACCATAGTTGATATCTCCCGAGTTTAGTTAAATTTTTTAGGACTAGTTTTGCGGTGTTTAATCAGACACCTATGTATAAATTGATTTTTTGGCTCTTATTTCTTGTCATAACTGCAGGTGCATCTGCGCAGCGCGGGACGAATACGAGCGAAATGACTCCAATGGAGCTTAAGCAACAAAGATTTGAAGACTCCATGCAGAAAAAACGCGATGAATTTGAGCGTAATTTCAGTACTACAGAATATTTCAGAAAGCTAAAGGAGATTAAGTTAAAAAATGACTCTATTCAGTTGAATGAGACCTTAGCCTATTTTGAATCGATCGAACCGTTTGCAGATACCTTTACCCACCTGACGATTCAGTCTTCTGCGCTTTCTGTTTTCCCAGGGTCAGTTCGAAAATTCAAAAATCTAAAGATCTTGACACTTCGTCGCTGCCAGTCCGTTCATTTAGAAGCTCTATTTGAACAGCTAAAAGATTTACCCTTATTGACCGAGTTACAGATTCTTTATTCAGAGAAGACGGCATTGCCGAATAATATTTCTCTCCTGAGACGACTGAAAGTATTAGACTTAAACGGAAATAAACTCAATGAATTGCCAGAGGGACTCGCCAGAATGCCCTCGCTAGAATTTATTAATCTTCACAATAATCCCTATATCGATTTAGATAATGCCGCCAAGATTTTATCTAAACTATCCAGTCTGAAGAAAGTGAAAATTAGTGGGTGCAAATTAGTAAACCTAGGTGAAAATCTCGCTCAACTGAGTCAGATTGAAGTTTTAGACCTCAGTCATAATAGTGTAGAGGCACTTCCTACCAATTTGGGAACCATGGTCAAATTAAAAGTCATAGATTTAGCCAAGAATAGTAAACTTAACTCAAGGCAGATTTTCTCGACCCTGTCCTCTATACCAAATCTAGAAGAACTAGACCTCTCCGATTGCAATCTATCGGAATTAGGCGCAGAAATCGGCACTATGACTCGTCTTAAAAAGCTTATATTGACTAATAATCCAATCAAAAAAGTTCAGACTGAGATTGGAAATTTAACTCTACTCGAAGAATTATATCTAGGTGCAGGAATTTCCCATAAAGAAGTGAGCCCTCTAGCAGAACTTCCGACTAGTATAGGAAACTGCAAGAATCTTAGAAAATTAGATTTGAGAATGTGTCAGCTCACCTCATTGCCCGCTTCATTTTCACAGCTAAGCAATCTGAGTTATATCGACCTCAGCTGGAATAAGTTCACAGTTTTTCCTTCTGTCTTTCGATCTATACCTTCTGTAAATTATCTAGATCTGAGTTATAATAAAATCAATGAATTTCCGAGTGACATTGGTCTTCTAGCGATGTCATTGGAAACTCTAATGCTAGAAGCTAATTTCTACGCGCCCTATACAGAAAAAATCAATAAAATACCTCCTTCTCTAGCACGATGTAAAAATCTAAAGAAACTATCTCTTAAGGACCAAGTTTATGAAATCTTGCCAGATAGATTTTGGTTTGACTTGGCTAAATTGGAAGATTTAAATTTGATGGGTGCTTTACTTCAAGAAATTCCAGAGAGTATAGAGAATCTAATAGAATTGAGATCCCTCAATATAAAATCAAATGAGATCAAACGCATAGCAGGCTCTATAGCTAAGCTTACTAAACTAGAAAACTTCAACATAAGCCACAATCCAGAAATTAATGCGACTGAATTATTGGCTAGCATTCAGGCGATGAAACAACTAAAATTTGTAGATCTCAGCTACAATGATATTAAGAGAGAACTACTGGAGCCAATAGCCGCACAGATGCCTCAGACCAAGTTTATGAAACTGGAAACCAAGGATTCTCCAACCTATGAAAATCCTAAGAGAAGATAAATATAAATCATTCGATAGAAATGTCCATACAAACTAAGACTATAAAAAAAGCAATTCTATCCGTTTATTATAAAGATGGATTGGATAAATTAGTGACACTGCTTCATTCGCAGGGCGTAGAACTTTATTCCACTGGAGGCACTTATCAATTCATTACTGACTTAGGATTGCCTTGCGTGCAGATAGATAGCCTTACAGGATTTCCTGAGATATTAGGCGGTAGAGTCAAGACGCTGCACCCATCTATATTCGGGGGTCTTCTGGCCCGCACAGAACTTGTCAGCGATATTGATACGATGGCGGCTCATAATCTGCCATTCTTCGACCTTATGATCTGCAATCTCTATCCATTCGAGGAGTATCTAGCGAAAAATGCAGAGGAACAAGCGTTAATAGAAAAAATAGATATAGGCGGGGTGACGCTCATTCGGGCGGCCGCGAAAAATTTCAATGATGTGGTTTGTATAGCCCAGCCAAATGACTATACTAAGCTATACGATATTCTAGAAAAATCAGGAGGCTCCACGTCTAGAGGAGAGCGAAGGGCTTTTGCTGCAGCGGCATTTGAAACGGTGGCGCAGTATGATAGAGCCATAGCCAATTATTTTCTTAATGTCTCTACTATGCCCCTGAGATACGGTGAGAACCCGCATCAACGAGGTTGGTTTGAAGGAGATTTTAATCGTCTATTTGAAAAACTCAATGGCAAGGAAGTGAGTTATAATAATATCTTAGATATAGATGCAGCCTGCAGACTGATTCAAGATTTTTCTGAGCCTACCTTCGCCATCATGAAGCACAATAACTCCTGTGGATTGGCTACGAGAGCCAATATCACAGAAGCCTATATAGCGGCTTTGGCCTGCGATCCTAAAAGTGCCTTTGGAGGAGTACTCATATCTAATATAGAAATCGATGAGGATGCGGCCAAAGAGATCAACACCTTGTTTTTTGAAATTATTTTAGCGCCTTCATATTCGGAGGCCGCACTAGATATTTTAAAGTCTAAGAGAAATAGAATCATACTGCGGATCAAAGAAAATCCAACCTATGAAATTAAGATACGATCGGCCCTCAATGGTAGACTTATGCAAGAAGACGATAAAAGTATAGAGACACGAAAAGAATGGAAACTGGCTACAGAGGCTAGTCTAAACCAAGCTCAAATGTTAGACCTCGAATTTGGTATTAAGGCAGTGAAGCATTTAAAATCAAATGGTATCGCTTTGGTGAAAAATCTGCAACTGATAGGTATGGGCTGCGGTCAGGTATCTAGAATTGATGCCTTAGAGCATGCTATACACAAAGCGACTGAATTTGGATTTGATCTTAAAGGTGCTATTATGGCAAGCGATGCCTTCTTCCCATTTGCAGACTGCGTAGAGATAGCGGACAAGGCGGGTATTACAGCTGTGGCTCAGCCGGGGGGTAGTGTGAAAGATCAGGATAGTATAGATTACTGCAATGCCCATCAAATGACCATGGTCATGACTGGGGTACGACACTTTAATCACTAGAAGAGCACATTTTCCTAAATTATTAGGGTTAAAAATCAATAAATTTAAATTTCTTTTAAATCTAATTGTATCATTTAACCTTTTTAAAATATAAATTTGCGTGTTCAATTTAATATGAATTTCAGTTATAAAAATAGTCTACTAGCCTTTCTTTTAGCTATTGTCCACTGCGGATGGTCTCAGGAGGCTAGTATAGCATTATCTCCTAATCAGATTATGATAGGAGATCACATGGAGCTAGAATTGAAGTTTAAGAACAAAGGACTTTCCAATACCCTATTCCCTCTTATCAATGATACGAGCATGGGAAATTTCCGACTGGTAGAATTGTCAAAAATTGATACCTTTTTTAGTGGGAATGATGTGGTGGTTTCTCATAGTTATAAGATTACTTGCTTTGAAGATAGTGTACAGACATTTCCTCCATTAGTCTTTAGAAATGGCCCTATAGATATATATAGAACTAACCCTATTCAGATTCAGGTTACTTCTCCTAATATAGATAGTGCCAAAGATATTAAGCCGATCAAAGATATCATCCTGCTGCCGTTATCGAAAGATGAAGTATACAGCTATCTCTTTGTTAGTTTCATATTACTAGGTCTCGTACTTATTTTGTATTTTATCTATATTCGATTTATCCGTAAGGAAAACTTGTTTGATAGAGAAAAACCAACAGATCCTCCGCATGTAGAGGCGCTCACCGCACTCAAGCTAGTAGAGACCGAAAATCTATGGCAACGAGGTAATATCAAGGATTATTACGACCGTATTTCCGATATTTTACGAGCCTATATCGAGAAGCGATTTGGCATCAAAGCCCTAGAGCAGACTAGCCATCAGCTCATGCGCAGTATGAATGAAATTCAATTGCCAGACTATATTATTCAAGATATGGATGAGATTTTGATTAAATCAGATCTAGCTAAATTTGCTCAAGAAAAACATGAAGGGGAGATGCATTTAGCTATTATGAAAATGGCCTACAAGTTTGTCCAATCTACCCAATTGAGTAATGATGTCAATAAGCGCACGAATGCCCTTCACGTCAAGCGTTTTTATGCACAGAATAAATATGGATATAAAGTTATAGCTATCAACCAGGCATCATTCCGCGCCATGGTATACGGATTGATTGCTACTTTATTGGCACTTTCCGCTACTATCATTTTATCCTATAGTATACCTATCAATTACATACTTGGTCTTCTGGCCAATAGTACCTATATGTTTTTTGTATGGTATGTATTGCTAGGGGTCCTGCTCACGCTTATTGCAGTATACGCCTTGAGAGCTAAAATGCGTGCATATTGGGTGATTTTTGATTATAATTCTATTATATTGAAAGAGAAATCCTCTCAAAAATCCATTTTATTTAAGGATATCATCGAAAGCAATCTCAATAAAAAAGGACAGCTGGTCCTCACAGACAAAGCATATAATAAATACACAATTCCTGTGGATGTGGAATATTTTCAAGAGGTAAGGGAGCGAATAATGGATGTGTCCGATATAGAACTAAATGGTGAGTAAGCTATGATATTATTAGATGTAACTTATGGCAATCCTTGGGCATGGTTTTTATTGATCATACCGATTATTATGTTTATTTATAATTGCCTAATGAAAGGCAAGACAAGGGTTCAATTGCACGTATCTTCTTTTTTTGATTTTAAGTCTAAATCATGGAAAGTCATTTTGCAAAAATTAATGCCCTACATCAGCATGCTAATAGCAGTACTCATAGTTATAGGTATAGCTCGTCCCCAAGGGAGCTTTACCAAGGAAAAAGCGTATACCAAAGGAATCGATATCGTCATGGCTATAGATGTATCTACCAGTATGCTCGAAAAAGATTTTAGTCCGAATCGATTGGAGGCGGCGAAGTCTGTAGCAGCGGAGTTTGTATCCAAGCGTCCGAATGACAGAATAGGCGTGGTGGTTTTCGCAGGAGAGAGTTTCACCCAGTGCCCACCTACTATAGACCATAATGTAGTCCAGAAGCAAATCAGTGCCATACAAGATGGCCTTATGGAAGATGGCACCGCTATCGGCATGGGACTGGCTACTTCCGTCCGTGTATTGAAAAATAGCAATGCGAAAAGTAAGGTCTGCATTCTTCTGACGGATGGAGTCAATACTGCGGGTAAGATAGATCCAATGACAGCGGTAGAGATAGCAAGAAATTTCAATGTCAAAGTCTATACCATAGGTGTCGGTACTCCTCGAGGCAATATTCTAGGCATAGATGAAACTCTTATGAGTGCCATATCTAAAAGCACAGGGGGTATTTATTTTAGAGCAGGCTCTACGGCTAGATTGAAGGAAATCTATGACCAAATCAATCGTTTAGAAACGATAGAAATAGAAAAAAATGCGATGCATAAAAAGACGGAGTTATACCTCCCGTGGCTTCTTTCAGCGTTTATTTTAATGATTTTTCAGTTTGTCTTAAAGCATACTATTCTCAAAGGAATTGTTTGATGAAGCTACATAGGATGTTCTTAGCTAAAGGGTTGTTTATTATCCTTTTTAGCACTATCTTATCATGCAGTTATATCATACCCTCTAAAAAATCGCAACTAGGCTATCAATCAAGTGATTACTGGGAAGTAGATAGCATAAAACTAGAGAAATTCAATCCAGATCATTTGAAAGCTTTGGTGCGGAGTAAACATAAAAAAGACCTTATCGTTTTTCAGCATTACAATTCATGCGGATATACCATTTCCTTGAATGAAAAATTGGCTGAACAATCCAAAGGCTTGAATAATCTTATTCTAGTGCCAGTTGTTCATGATTATCTGTATAATTTTCAGAAGTCGATTCAGCATCCATATGGTCGGGCTCAAACCTTATATTACACAGATAAAAAGTTATATGGCAAAACATTGAATCCTATAAATTCTTGGTACAAAGATGTGCTACCTCAATTCTATACTAAACAGAATATAGATTCGAACGATGGCAATTTCTATTTTAGCGATTCTCTATCAGGGTGTAGAATCTTTTTTTATCATAGAAAAGTGGACTCTTTGAAATACTTATTTGATAGCGCTAAACAGATATCTTACCGGCTAGATTAAACGTTAATTGTATGAAAATCATATAGTAAGTGTCTGGTTTCGGGAAAAGAGAATAGAATCTATCCCCATGCCGCCAATAATTGTCTAATTTCCAATACTTTTTAATTTAAATTCCTTACCTTTGCACTCCTAAATTTATTTATTAACTAACTTTTAATTAATTTTCAAGTTAAATGGCAACAAAAATTAGATTACAAAGACACGGTAGAAGCAAGAGACCGTATTACTACATCGTAGTAGCAGACAGCAGAGCACGAAGAGACGGAAGATTCATCGATAGAATCGGTGATTACAACCCACTGACAGTTCCTGCCACAATTAACATTGACTTTGACAAAGCGTTTGAATGGGTAATGAAAGGTGCAGAACCTTCCGATACCTGTGCTAGAATCCTTTCTTATAAAGGGGTTCTTTACAAAAAACACTTGGCTAGAGGTGTGCGAAAAGGAGCAATGACTGAAGTTGAAATGGAAGCTAAAATGCAAGAGTGGATAGCTGCTAAAGAAAAAACAGTAGAAGCTCACATCGAGACTATAGCGCAATCTAGAGCTGCTAAGAAAGCAGCTAATTTAGCAGAAGAAACTAAGAAGAAAGAAGACTATGCTAAAAAACTAGAGGAAGCAGCTAAGCCAGCAGAAGAAGTAGCAGAAGCAACTGATGAAGCTACAGATGCTCCAGAAGCGGAAGCAGCGGTAGAGACTCCAGCAGAAGACGCTGCGACTCCTGAAGTAACAGCAGAAACTCCAGCTGAATAATCTAAGCAAAACTTTAACGGAATAGCAAGGACACTATGCAGGAAACTGAAGTAAAATTGATAAGTGGTCGCGGCTCTAGAACTCTTTCGGAGTCTATAGCTAAGATTATGAACATCCCTCTTTGTGATGTGACTGTCAATCAATTTAGCGATGGCGAATTCCAACCAGTGATCAATGATTCTATCAGAGGAAATCACGTATTTATTATACAATCTACCTTTCAGCCGTCAGATAATTTGATGGAGCTATTGATGCTCGCAGATGCTTGTAAAAGAGCTTCTGCCAAGTATGTGACAGTGGTGATGCCATATTATGGCTATGCCAGACAGGATAGAAAAGATAGACCGAGAGTTAGTATTGCATCTAAGCTTGTAGCTGATTTAGTCACCGTAGCCGGAGCTAGCAGAGTCATGACTATGGATGTACATGCAGATCAGATTCAAGGTTTTTTCAATATTCCTTTAGATCACCTCTTTGGATCATCTATATTTATTCCCTATCTGAGTAGTCTAAACCTAGACAATCTCTGTATAGCAGCACCAGACGTAGGAAGCACGAAACGAGCTCGATATTATGCGCAGCAGTTTAACTGTGAAATGGTCATCTGCGATAAGTATAGAAAGAAGCACAACGAAGTAGCGGAGATGACCCTTATAGGAGATGTCAAAGGCAAAAACGTCATTCTAGTAGATGATATTATCGATACAGGGAATACCCTGTGCAAGGCTGCTGATTTACTCATGGAGCATGGAGCCATTAGCGTTCGCGCTATGTGTACCCACCCAGTATTGAGCGGTAAGGCTTATGAGAATGTGGAGAATTCTTCTTTAGTAGAGTTAGCCGTTTCAGATACCATTCCACTAAAAAGAGAACACAGTAAAATCAAAGTAATCACTGTAGCAGATTTATTCGCCAGTGCTATAGAAAGTACGTTTCAGTACAAATCAATTCACTCTTTATTTATTAAAAACACATTAAAATCATCATAAATGGAAATCGTAAAATTAGAGGCTCAAAAAAGAGAGCAAATCGGGAAAAAAGCCACCAAAGCAGTGCGCAATGGCAATTTAGTACCATGTAATCTATACGGCGGTGGTGAGAATATCTCCTTTACTGTAGAATATAACCCTTTGAAAAAAGGAATTTATACAGATAAATTTAAGGTATTTGAAATCAGTATAGATGGCCAAGTAAAAAAGGCTATTGTAAAAGAAATTCAGTTTCACTCTGTCAATGACAGTATGATGCACATCGATTTTCAAGAGCTCACAGCAGGAAAGAAAGTGAAAACAGAGATTCCTATCATAGCGAAAGGATTCTCTAAGGGTCAGCAAGCGGGTGGTAAATTGGAAATCAAGCTGAGAAAAATCAAGATCAAAGCAGATGCGGATAATATCCCAACATTTGTAGAGGTCGATGTGACGCCACTAGAACTAGGAAAGTCGCTGAGAGTAAGAGATATCATCACAGATGGTTGGGAAATCTTAAATGCCCCAGCTATTCCTATTATATCTATTTCTATCCCTAGAGCATTGAGAAGTGCTCAAACGGCGGCTGCTGCTGCAGGCGGGAAGTAATATTTATTTTATGTACTACTACGAAAAAAGCTACCCTCGGGTAGCTTTTTTTTATGAATATATGGAATATTATATTTGCTTTGAAGGTTCGGATATATAGGAGTACTGCGTTCGCCCATCCAATAAGAGTTCGTAAAAATTACGATTGAGGCGCGTAGAAAATTCGGGTCGAGGCACGAGACGATTAGAATTTTCAGCGACGATAGAGATAATTTTAGAATTCGTTTGGTAGTCCCGTACGTACGGGAGACTTTTTTTGTTACTTTTTTGTGTTAAGACAAAAAAGTAAGAAGATGAAAAAAAGACTTGGCTTAGTATTGCGAATAATCAAGTAGATTTATTTTTTTTAGTTTGTCTGCTATTCAAAAAAAATAAATTTAGGGAATGACGACTCAACTAGGAATACCTTTAACTAAAATCTTTTATGAGTCCGTCCTCTACCAGCTTATCGGCTTATAATCCTTTAAAAACCTCCCACACCAATGTTTCCCAGTATTGATGCCATCAAAAAGGGGATCGAGGACTCTCGCTGCACCATCTACGATGTCAAGGGGTGGATGAAAATCCATTTTTTCTTGTTTCATTTTAGCTAGCTCGGCAGGATCTTCGTCTGTGACCCAGCCTGTATCCACCGCATTCATGAAAATACCGTCTTTGGCTAGCGTGCCTGCGGCAGTATGGGTCAGCATATTGAGCGCCGCTTTGGCCATATTCGTATGCGGGTGCCTATCTTCTTTGAAATTGGTGTAAAATTTACCCTCCATAGCCGTCACATTCACGATATGTTTTTTACCGGTGTGGTCTGTTTTCATCAGCTCTGATAGTCTATTGCAGAGCACAAAAGGCGCTACCGAATTCACCAGTTGGACTTCGATCATCTCGGTGGTTTCTATCTGTCCTAGTTTGAGACGCCAGCTATTCACCTTTCGGAGGTCTACCTGTTGTAGATCTGCATCGAGTTCTCCTTCGGGAAATACCTCTTTCTCCACCAGCGTTTTATCAAAACTATAGGGTATCTGGGATAGCTGTGCCGATGCCCGAATGCCAATGCCCTGTTCCGCACCGTGCCAGGTCACTGGTAGATTTTCAGTGGAGGAAGTTTTATGATTGAGGGCAGATAAATTTCGGATACAAGCATCGTGGTCTCCTAATAAATTCTGAACCGCGGTGGGGAGACTTTGAATCGGTTGAGTTTCATTCGCCATGAGATGACTGTAGAAGCCAGACGGTCTGCGAACGGTCTGCGCAGCATTATTGATGAGGATATCCAGTCGCTGATACTTCTGCTCGATATAGTTGCAGAAAATCTCTACACTCGGTATATGTCTAAGATCCAATCCATGTATTTTTAGCCGATGTCCCCAGTCAGCGAAATCCTCTTCCTTCGAAAATCGAAGGGCAGAATCTATGGGAAAACGAGTGGTAGCTATAACGGTGGCACCGCCCCTCAAAAGGAGCAGACAGATATGATAGCCTATTTTCAGGCGAGAGCCCGTTACCACGGCTATCTGACCCGACACATCTGCCAGCTGAAATCGCTTCGCATAGTTAAAATCACCACAGTCAGGGCACATAGTGTCATAGAAGTGATGCATGGTCGTATATTCAGACTTGCAGATATAGCAGAGCTGAGGCTTGGTCAGTTCTCGCTGACTTTTTTGGGAGAGTTCTTCCGTACCTAAAATTTTCGGCGCTATAAAAATACTAGCTTCCCTAGCTGTGCGAATGCCCGTATCTTTTCGTGCTGTTCTGTCTCGGGTTTCTTGTTTGCGTTTCAGCAGCGCCTTGGCGTCCTTTTTCTGTTTTTTAAAATCCTCTCTGCTCGGTCGGGAGAGCTTGCCCGCTGCTACGATGAGCTCCATGCGCTTATCCGCAGGTATCTGATACATATCTTCCGTATGCGCTAGCAGATGATTCAATAAAGCGATGCATTGCTGAATATCTTCAGGTGAAATAAAAGGATGATCTTCAGAATGCGGATTAGGGTTCATGGGGGTGTAAAACTAAGTATTTTATGTACAGAAATAGATTAATAAAATTGATACCTTCATATCGAATTCTAAATGTCAAATGTAATTTTTTCATTAATAATAAATAATTAAAAAATACTATGTTAAATATATCAACTTGAGAAATCAATAATATCAAATAGATAATTTTGGTATCATTTGATACTATCACAACTAATAAAAAATTAAATAAAAATTATTTCCCCTACTTCACCTTCAGCCCATACTTCTCCATAAATTTATGGTAGAGATCGGTTTGTTTATTGCCTAGGTTGATAGAGCGTCCTTCGATAAAGGCTCGGGTGATTTGGGAGGTTCGCATATCGAGTACATCGCCGGTGGAGAGTATGAAGCTGGCATCTTTTCCTAGTTCTATCGTTCCTATGCGGTGGTCTAGTCCTAATATTTTGGCGGGGTGGAGGGTGATAGACATAAGGGCTTGCTCCTTGGTCAGTCCATAGGGTACGGCCTGTCCGGCTTGAAAGGCGAGATTGCGCACCTGCCAGAATCCTTCATTGCTTATGGCATAGAGTACGCCTGCCTTCTGGAGTATAGCGGGCGTTTTATAGGGTTGGTAGATATCTTCGTCGGCATAGTTGGGTAGCTCATGGGTGCGGCCCAGTATGACGGATATTTTTTTCTGTGCCAGTATGTCGGCTATCATATAAGCATCTGCGGCACCTATGAGGGTGATTTGAAGTCCCATCTGCTCCGCAAAATCGATGGCATGGAGGATTTCTTTGATATGCTGCACATTTATGTAGAGCTTGCGCTTGCCTTTGACTACTTCTTGTAGACTTTCGAATCGCAGATTCTTTTTCTCGACGGAGCTCCCAGAATAGCTCTTAGCTTCTAGAAAATAATCGATGATATCTTGTCTTTGTTGGTCGTATTCTTTATTGGGTTCATAGCCTTTGGCATCGGCCCACCATCCCATTTTTCTTTGGAGGCTCGGCCAGTTGAGCACTACGCCTTCTTCGGTTAGTATGGCGGCATCTTCCCAGTTCCAGGCATCGAGCTGCACTATAGATGTCGTGCCGGATACCAGCCCACCACCGGGTACTATCTGGGCATAGAGCACGCCATTGCTGCGCACGGTTGGGGTTACTCTCGAATCGGTGTTATATGATACTATCGTGCGTACATTGGCATTTTGGCTGCCTTGTTCTGCACCATCATTTGTAGCGCGCACGGCTTCTATTTCGGATAGCCCTAGGTAGGTATTGAGTCCTATAAGGGCTGGGTAGATGTGCTGACCACTCGCGTCTATGAGTTTACAGTTGAGGGATTTTATATCGAGCGCATTCGCAGGGGAGACTTGTGTAAATTTCCCATTCTCCAATACCAAAACACCGTTTTCTATTACCTGACCATTGCCTATGTGGATGGTAGCTCCGTGAACGCAGATTTTTTCAGATTGCTTCGGGGCGGGAGTAGGAATATCTTGTGCTATAAAAAAGCAGGGACTAAGTATAGACGCTAGAATAAATATAGATGGAATAAATTTCATATTTCTGGGGGTTTTATTAGGATTGAAAATCAATGTAAACATTCATTTTCATTGCCGCAGCTGAAGGAATATTTTTGTTTTTTGGCGGGTTCTTGGGTCTCGCCGCCCGCTTTTTTATCTTCACTCATTTTCTGAATCAGACGGGCGCGTTCTTTTTGTATGCGCTCTTGGAGTTTGGTATTCGATTCTAGAGAATAGAATAATCTACCATCGATATAGGTTTGTTCTGCGAGGGCATAGATGGAGAGTGGATGGTCAGACCACAAGACCACATCGGCATCTTTACCTGGTTTGAGGCTACCCATTCTATGGTCTAAATGAACCATTTTGGCTGGGTTTAGCGTGACCATTTTCCAAGCATCTTCTTCACTCATGTTGGCATATTTTACGCTTTTAGCTGCTTCCTGATTGAGACGGCGCGCCATTTCTGCATCATCTGAATTGATAGCCGTGCATACGCCCATCTGCGATAAGATGCCGGCATTATGTGGGATAGCGTCGATCACTTCAAATTTATATGCCCACCAATCGGCAAAGGTAGAAGCATAGACGCCATGCGTCTTCATCTTGTCCGCTACTTTATATCCCTCTAGTATGTGCGTAAAGGTATTGACCTTAAAATTAAATTTTTCTGCGACACGCATGAGCATGGTGATCTCGGACTGCACATAAGAATGGCACGTGATAAATCGCTTTTTATTCAATATTTCTGCGAGCGCATCGAGCTCCAAATCTCTTCGCGTATTCTGTGCATTGGTTTGTATATTTTTTAGATACTCCTGTGCCTTGGTGAAATAATTTATATAGGTCTGCTCCACGCCCATCCTCGTCTGTGGATAGCGCGTATTAAATTGTGGACCCCAATTTGATTGTTTCACATTTTCTCCAAGTGCAAATTTGATAAACCCATCGGCCTGTTCTATTTTCATCTGTTCTGCCGTAAAGCCCCATCGCAGTTTGATCAGTGCAGATTGACCACCTATAGCATTGGCAGAGCCGTGCAGCAACTGTGCCGCCGTCACCCCACCAGCGAGGTGTCGATAAATATTAATATCCGAAGGATTGATGACATCGCCCATGCAAACTTCAGAGCTAATAGTTTTAGAGCCTTCATTGACTCCGCGCAGTGCGATATGGCTGTGTTCATCTATGATGCCAGTCGTTATATGTTTGCCCTGAGCATTGAAAATTCTACATTCAGCACAACCTAGATTATTTCCGATCTGCGCTATTTTTCCATTCTTGATGATCAAATCGGTTAGCGGCATGACCCCTTCGGCTTCATTGGTCCAGAGGGTCGCATTTTTAAATAAAATAGATTCCTGGTTAGGCAATTGCTCAAATCCATAGCCATGCATGGGATAGGATAATTTACCTAGTGATTCCAGCTTTATGGTATCTAGTTTACGCTTGCTTGTATCTATATAAAGACTATCGCGCTGCGCCATCCATTTGAATTCTGCGCCATTCGGATATTGACCTTTACCAGTCCAGCGGTTTGTTTCAGGATCTATAGTTCCTGAGAAGAAATATTTTTTATTATCTCCCTTCGGAAATGGAATCATCGAAAATACGATATCCTTTCCTTTGCGATCTAGTTTGACATCTATCTTCGATGTATCGGAAAAAATGATAGTGGCTTTAGGACTCGGTTTATCTCCAATTATAACTAACTTAGTAGAGGATAAGGGAGTACTACTGTTGATAGTATTTAGCTTATACGTGCCGCGAATATCATAGTCTTCCGATTTCTGAACGGTGAATTTTTTTCCGCCAACCCAGTTTTCAAGAACCTGTGCACGGTCATCAAAAAGATTATAATCGGTGATAATAAAATTGGCCCATTTCCCTTTTTCTATACTTCCTACTTCATTATATATGTTGAGAAATTGTGCTGGCTGGAAGGTGAGTGCTTTCAATAAAGCCGATTCTGAGATTCCATATTTCAGTGCTATACGCAAATTTTTTAAGAAGTCATCTCGCTTTTCGAGCAGGTCTGAGGTAATCGCGAATTCGATATTGTTTTTATCTAAATAGGCACAGTTCGCCGGAGCATGCTCCCAGTGATTCATCTCCGCTAGATCTATAAATTGATTTTTATAAATATCGCTGACATCATAAGCTTTAGGAAATATGAGTGGTACGATGAGTTTGCCATTCGTCTTTTTGATTTCATCCAGTCGCTGATATTCGGTACCATCGGTGCGAAATATAAATTGCTTGCCCATTTCATCGCCTATCTTATCGGCTCTTAATACATTCTCCCAATGTCCGGCATCGAAAATAGAGATTAAATTTTTAGTTTCGTTCCAGGCTTCTAAGTTGATATTGTATTCTTTAGGGGCGGTGGTCTGCGCATACCACTTGGCATCATAATGCGTCTGTCTTAGTAAAGCGATCGAACCCATCATACTATTTGGATATTCCTGGGTAGAGCTCCCTTTGTCAAGTGAAAAGACATTGGCTATTTGGCTATTTTTCAGGAGAAGATTTTCTTTATCACTGCCTAGCAAAACGAGCGCAGCGGTGCCACGAGCTATTCCGTCTTTTCGATGGACGACTAGTGTGCCAAAGCCCTGCTTGCGATAGATCTTAGCTGCAGTATCGTCTCGTGTCCATGTTTTATGTGCTTCAAAATCTGTATGAATAGCCTGATTCCAACCATAGGCACCTTTGATGTTGGATTCATACTGCTTACCTTCATCTCCTGGATTTTTTTTGATCTTTGGCATTCCATGATCTGAGTATAAGTCGATAAAAGAGGGATAGAGAAATTTGCCTTGCATATTATAAACCGTGGCCCCAGCAGGTATAGACCCTGTGGTATTGACGTCTATTATTTTTCCATTCTTTATCACCACAGTGGCATTGGAGCGGATGGTTTTATAATCTTGATATAAGGTGACTCTGGTAAATGCATAGAGTCCTTCTCTATAGTCATCAGGACCATTGGTTTTGAAGGTAGTCTGCTGCGAACAAAGAGAAAACGGATGAGTGAGGAGAAAGCATAATATCAAGGAAGGAATTATAAATCTTTGCCTCGAGGAATATTTGAAATTTATATAAATGGATGTCATAAAACAAGTGAAATGTATAGACAAAACTAATCCAATCTAATGAATTGGGGTATTTTTTAGCGAGGTTTCGTAGAATTACTAAAAAAACCTATAATCCACACTTATTTCATAGAAACGAGTATTTTTGAAATAATATTTTTCAAACGTCTATCACTGAATTTTTAAAGCCCTCATCAGTTGAAACTATCGGCCAGTCTATATTCAAGCAAGCAATCCAGTCTATTGGATGCTGCCAAAGAGTTGGAGGCCTATGGCGTTGATTTTTGGCATATAGATAGTATCGAGAATTTTTCTGTTTTTGAGGATATTTCTGCCTTAGCAGGAGTTTCGGAGACTCCGATAGATCTGCATATCATTGCGAAGCAGCCTTTGGATTATTATCCCTATTTAGAAGCAGAAAATATCAAGCGAATTTCTTTTCAGATAGAAGAATTGGGGGCTGAATTTTCATTTCCTAAAATTAAAAACAAACAAATCGGTTTGGCTGTTCAGATACATCATCCGAGTCTTTGTGGAACGGTGAATCGGTATATCGATCAGGTCGATTTTGTCTTATTGATGATGACTACGCCAGGAGTCAGCGGTGGTAGATTTGATCAATCTCATTTTAATGCCATTCGTCAGCTCGTTCGTCAATTTCCCAATATAGAATGGTGTGTGGATGGCGGAGTGAATCATGAAATAGCTTATATCCTGAGACTCATGGGGGTGCAGACTGTGGTCATCGGATCCTATCTGCTGAATCATGCGAACATGGCACAGGCAATAGTTCAAATTCGCAGCCATCATGTTCGCTCAGAATATCATGTGCTTGACTTTTGTATCCCTTTGGAATATTTGCCTATCGTAAGCACGAGCGCAGATGTTAAAACGATGCTGACTGCGATGCATGCATATCAGCTGGGTATTGTTTTCTGTCTTGATGGTGAAGGAACACTTACAGGTATTATTTCCAATGCGGATGTGAGGCGAATTTTAATCGAAGGAAATTTCTCCTATGACCTAGCTGTCTCCTCATTTATCAATACACAGCCAAAGTTCATTTCCGATCAATCCTCGACATCAGATATGATAGAATACATCAGTAAAATAAGTTTTCCTATCTTAGTACTTCCAGTTTTATCTGCCGATAGAAAGCTGAGAGGAGCCGTTTCATTTCATAAATTACTCAAAGAAGAATAATAGATTTAAATATATGATACTTCACGTACAGAAAAAAGCCAATTTGGCCGCCTTACAAGACTTTTATAGAGCCTATGCTATAGAAGAAAAAGATTATTATGTGCTGATTACGCCCTCCTCTTTAAAGGAAGTAGATGAGAGTCATCAAGCAGATATCATCGCTTCCTTCCCCATGGATTCAGATATACAGCTAGCTAGTCGTAAATATACTTATACCACGCGAGAAATAAAATTTAGCGATACTTTGACCATTGGAGGTTCTACGAATCATACCATGATGATTACCGGCCCATGCAGTGTAGAGTCCGAAGAGCAGATAGATCAGGTAGCTAAATTCTGCGTAGAACAAGGAGTTCAGGTTCTAAGAGCAGGATGCTATAAGCCGCGCACATCGCCATATACCTTCCAGGGTCTTGGTCATAAGGGCTTAATACTTTTAGCTAAAATGAGAGATAAATACGGATTAAAAATTATCACGGAAGTCAAAGATGCTACCCATGTAGAAGATGTGATAGAGTTCGCCGATATTATTCAGATAGGTGCTAAGGCTATGTATGACCATGGAATCTTGCGCGCGTGCAGCAAGATTCAAAAGCCGATAGTTCTGAAAAGGGGTTTTGGCTCTACTTTGCAGGAATTTGTGCAGAGTGCAGAGTTTATACTCAGCGGCGGCAATATGAATGTAGCTCTGTGTGAGCGAGGGATAAGAACTTATGAAACTAAGACGCGATTTACCCTAGACCTCTGCGGTGTTGCGTACTTAAAAGAGCATACGAATCTGCCTATCATACTAGATCCTAGCCATGCGATGGGTTATGCCTATGGAGTGGCAGACCTTACTAGAGCCTGTGTGGCTATGGGTATAGATGGCCTTCTGATAGAAACGCATCCAGATCCTAGTGTGGCTAAAAGCGATGCTTCGCAGCAGTTAAACTTCGAGCAATTTTCAGCACTGAAAAACTCACTTGACAAGGTCGCAGAATCCGTCGGTAGAAAAATGATTTAGTCATTTTATGAAGTATGCTTTTCTAGGTCCAGAATCCACTGGAAAGACTACCACCGCTATCGAAATTGTATGCAGACGGAATGGTGTTTTAGTGCCTGAGGTCGCTCGAGACTATTTAGAAGAAAAAGGATTAAATTATGACTATGAGGATATCTTAGACATAGCTAAACAGCAATTCACTAAAGAAATAGAAATCTCCGACGCTCATCCTGACGAAATAATTATCTGTGATACAGAACTCATCACGATGGAGATATGGCTTGAATTTTATGGATACGAAGTGCCGAATTGGATACCAACTTTTATTCATCAAGCCTCTTATGAATCTTATTTTTTATTCAATACGGATATAGCTTGGGTGCCAGATGGATTGAGAAATAATCAAAATGATAGAGAGGTCTTGCTCAATCTCTTTAAGCGAAAACTAAACTACTACAATAAAAACTGGATTTTAGTATCTGGTCAGGGCGTTGAACGAGTAGAAAATGTTTTGAAGTATATTGAAGCGTAAAGGAGTATTCAGATCCAATTGTATCTTAACTAGATTTCCATTGTCTCTTAAAAATAAACTCTATAAATAGTTAATCCAAATCATCAAAATCGTCCACTCCTCCTGCAGGCGGAACATCATCTTTGAAGAATTCTTCGCGGTCAATATGATTCATTTTAGACGGTACCGTCATAGTAGGTGTATCACCAAAATCATCCGCTTGTTTGTTTTTGATATCAGCATAACGCATGGTATTGCTGGAGAGTCCTTGGTCATCCCAATCGCAGTATTTTACATATTTTCCTATAAAGCGGGCATTGAAGCTATCCGTTCTACCATTTCTGTTTTTGGCTACGCTGATGGTAGCCACTTCTTCTAGGCTATTGCCGTCGGCATCTCTCGCCTCTTTGTCATAGTAGGCTTCTCTGTATAGAAAGATAACCATATCAGCATCCTGCTCTATAGATCCAGATTCCCTAAGGTCTGATAGCATAGGCTTCGAAGGCTTGGTGCTCGTGCCTCTATTCTCTGCCTGACGACTAAGCTGAGCTAGCGCTATGATAGGCACTTCTAGTTCTTTCGCTATAGATTTAAGCGAACGCGATATAAAAGCTATTTGTTGCTCTCGATTGGATATAATTTTGCCATTTCCCTCTACCATATTCACGGTCATGAGCTGGAGGTAATCTATGACTATGAGTCCTAACCCATGATCGCGTTTTATTTTTCGCACTTTTTTTCTAAAGTCCATGACGCTTAGTCCTGGGGTGTCATCGAAAAACAAATTGACTTTATTGAGTTTGTCCATCTTGGAGGTCACCTGCGCTAATTCTGCTTGATTGATAGTGCCACGTCTGATTTTTTCTTGCTCTACGTCCGATTCTGAAGAGATCAAACGCATCATGAGCTGATTGGTGGGCATCTCTAGGGAGAAGAAAACAGCAGTCTGATTGGCCATAACGGCAGCATTGCGGGCTAAGGTGAGCGTAAACGCGGTCTTTCCCATACCAGGACGACCTGCTACGATGATAAGGTCACCTTTCTGCCATCCTCCAGAGAGTTCATTGAGCTGCTTGAATCCAGTTTCTACACCTTGTAGCTCATTGTTCAAACTTTTATCCATACGCAGTTGGAGGTCACTGAGCGCTCCACCTAGTACTTGCGAAGTATTGACAGGGTCTTCGCTGGTATAGTTTTCGGATAGTTGATAAATTTTTGACTCCGTCTCATCGAGTGTTTCAAATACGTCTTTTGTGCTATCATAGCCATGCTTGATTACATCGTTTCCTAGCCGGATAAGTTCTCTTTGAATAAATTTCTGTGCTACGATGCGCGAGTGAAATTCTACGTTAGCACTGGAAGCCACGGTATTGGAGAGTTCTATTAGGTAGCCAGGACCTCCGCACATTTCGAGTACGCCATCTTTGGATAATTGCTCTGCTAGTAGAGCAATATCTACAGGCTCATGACGGGAAGAAATTTTTAGAGATGCGGAAAAAATCTTCTGATGGGAAGGTAGATAAAAAGAAGCTTCTGATAGAATCTCTCTCACCGTATCTATCGCATCTTTATCGATCATAATAGCGGCCAGAATAGCTTTCTCCATCTCTATACTTTGTGGAGCTTTTCTCCCTAAATCTACATCATCTATTCTTTTTGTGAGTAGGTTGAGAGAAGTTTTTTTTGCTATTTCGGGTTTATCTGTCACGTTTAATTTTTATTTTGTCGGCAAATATAGAACCTAGCTTGGTTATTATTTTTATAGATATACATAGCCAATGTGGATAGGAACTTATCACCACCTAAATATAGTGGAAATTTATGTGAATAAGCCATAAAATAATGTGAATTGCCTAAAAATTCTGCATTTTTGGTCACTAAATTTCATTAGCATCATGTGGAAAGTAAAATCTCAATGCCTATCTATTCACAACATAGAAATAGAAGCCCCTCTCGGGGTGTTTGATTTTGAAAAATCGAACGGAAATAAGTTCCTCATTTCAGTCGATTTATGGGGTGATTATCATACATGTATGCAGTCAGATTCCCTGAATGAAACCTTAGATTATCAGATGATATTCAATATAGCGCATGAAGTTCTATTACAAGGAGGAAATTTGATAGAGTCTGCTGCTCAGAAGATTATGGATCGAATTTTTTTAATAGATTTTCCCTTGACGAGAGTCCGAGTTTATATTCAGAAATTAAATCCTCCGCTAGATGGCGTGGTCTCTGATACTAGTTTTGAAATTATATCAGAGCGTTAGCGAGATCTGTAGTCTATAATTTCTGCCCATGCCAGGCACGGTAGATAAATAACTCAGGTAGTTTCTATCCAATAAATTATCTAGATGGAATCGAAGATTTAATTGTTTTGTCAAGGAATAATCCACTGCAAAATTGATTAAATAATAGAGTGGAAATTCATTGGTGCCATTCTGCTGTGAGGCATAGTATCGGATATATTGGGAGGCTTGGCTGGTTGAGAAATTTCTGCCCGTATTGAAATGAGCCCAGGTATGGAATAGTATCTTATTTGATTTATACTTTAGACCTAAATTTCCATAAAATGGAAGCGATTGGTAATCTAGGTTCGTGTCCAAAGAAGAAAAAATATGATGCATATTGAGCTGCTGATAGACTAGAATTTTTTTAGAGATATTATACCTTAACTCTAGCTGCGCACCACCTTCCGATAGTTTACTTGCATTGTCAAATGTCTGTGTGAAATAGTTGTTTAGACCGATGGTGATTCTTTCTGAGAAATAATCTACATAGTCTCTGAGTAGGATAGCATCCAAGCTATAGCGGTAGTAGGGGGTGAAATGAACTTCTAGTTTATCATCAAATTTTCTGTACAGATGAGATTCTATAAGGATTTCCTTTTCTGCTTTTAGCTCTGCATTCGGTTTTAGAAATGTATTTCCATATAGTGGATTCACCTCTTGCATTTGTGGCTGCTTCATTCTTACAAAAACATTGATTGTATAGTTGGAGTTTTCACATATATGTCGCATCCACGTCAGGGAGAATTCTGCTCTAGGTCTCACTTGATATGAAGTTTGAACCGTATAGGGTGCATGACTAAAGGCATAATTTTCTAACCCACCTTTCAAGCCGAAAAGCCATGATATATCGGCGCTTTGCCTTAGTTCTTTTCGGAAGTAGGCAGAAAATTGGGTGACAGGTAACGAGAAAAAGCTAGTATGCTGAGGTGTATTATGAAAGTTATTTTTAATCCACAGAATGGAGGCCTCTGCACCATAGAAAAATATTCTGCGAGCGTCTAAATTTTTATAACCCCTCACCTGCAGAGAAAATTTATTTTCTTCATAGTGTTGACGAATGAGTTCATCTTGGATATCATATCTCTCGGTTTTACGGTGATTCAAGTGCTGAAAAGTAAAAGCTAAATTGAGCTGTGTGTATAGGGGGGATGACTCGCTGTAGTTTATTTTTTGTATAAATGCTAGTATATTAGGAGACCAATCTGAGCTAGATTCACTAAGTAAATAGTCTCTATTTTTTTGAATTATACGTCCTAGATTTTCTTGTAGACTTCCACCTATATGCAGATAGAAATTGAGTTCATTGTTAGAAGCCATTTGGAGTCGAAACATATTATCCAATCCGAGCTGAACTTGGGGTTTAGTATAGTTCAGACTATCCACTTTTAAGGCCCATGAGCCCGCCCCAGCGCCATTAAATGGATTGGCTAATCGAGCCCAACTAATTCGTCCTACGTCAGAACCGGTAAGTCCTAGCGGGTAATTGTATTGATAGTGTGCATAGAGACTGCCTAGATAGCTCCACTTCGCTCTATGCAGAGCTAACTGAACGACTCCTTGTCCATTTGTATTTCCTAAACCTAAACTGGATTTAACACGCAGACTATGGCTATCTTTTTTTTCAGGGATAATTGGTGTTGACAATGCAATTTGACCTGCACTGCTACTATTATTGGAGGCCGAGTATCCTTGATAAGCATTGATCTGCTTGAATATGCTGGGGTGTAACTGTTGCAATAGTTGTAAATTATTCTCGGCTATGGCAGAGCTAAAATCCACATTGTGTATAGCGAGTGTAGGGGAGACTTTTCTATTCTGGTAGTAAATATCTTGATGAAAAATACTATGATCGGCCAGATAGAAATTCGTTTGCTGCTTTAGAAGCTCAGAGAAATTTTGGTGAAGCTGCTGATTAGTCTCCTGCGAAAAGCTATAACCTTTCTGAGGTAGAAGACTATATTCCTGAGGCTTTAGCTGCGCATAATCCTGTTCATAGCGTATTTTGTAGTCATCTACCTGTGCCGAATACGAAATTACTTGAAAAAAAAATATAGAAAATACAGCGAAAAATCTATAGGTTCGCATGTGAATCACGATAGATGAAGACGAGTTCTATTTGGTTTTAAATATTGCGTATCCTAGCATGATACTTACAAGACCTGTATTGCCAGAAAAATTATAGCTACTAGTAGGTGAGGTGGAATTAAACTCTGATTGAGTGAAGGTTCGCGAGACTCTTGCATCTAAACTCCATCGCTTAGATACATTGATGCCTAGGTTAGCTACAGCCCCTATTTGAGCTCTACCCTCATTGACCTGACTAATGACGGTTGTTTTTGAAGTCAAGGCATCAAAACTCTGATTAGCATAAAATACTATGCTTGGGCCAATAGCGAAACGAATTTTACTAAACTGGAATCCCATGAGAACCGAAGTGTACATCTGACCGAGATTAAAATTGCATTCCGCAGACTGCCCATTTTCATTTAAGCTAAATCCTACTCGATTAGTCAAATAACCTAGTTCTGGCTGTAGGATATAGCTAGAAAATTTGAATCTAGCATATGCTTGGGCATTGTATCCTAGCTTTGGATCAGAGCCTGTAATATCATTGTAGGTATACAGTTGATTAAGCGACGTATTAACTCCAGCCATAAGACCTATTTTAAAATCTACAGCGTTGCAGGCGGGAGCTAGATATAGAAAAATAAAAAGACATATTAATTTGTGCATAGTAGGATTACTAAATAAGGATAGTAATTGCGATTAAAACGCAAACATAGGGTGTATTATTTTGACAAGGAGTTAAAAAGAGCAGATACTGTGCCGTTTTATAAGACCTTTAGAACGGATTGTCATCCGAAGTGTTAGTCGGGTCTTCGCTTGTATTAACCGCAGGCTCTACTTTCCAAGCTCTAATCTCAGTATACCATTTTTCCTTATATTCTCTGCTCTCTATATCCACACTCACTTTGAGGCTATCGCCATTTTGAACTTGAATACTATCTACTGCATCTCCTTTAATGGCCATACAGATTTTTTTAGGCACTTTTGCATAGGTCTCTAGAATAAACTCTCGTTTTTTCCAGCTTCCTCTTGGACTTTCACCCGTCTGAATGTCAAATACATTCAGTACTTTTCCTTGAATATACATAGTTGTTTACTTTAGTTCTTAGACAAATATAGGAGAAATTCCTTGTTTCTATACAAATTTTAACTGAGGGGTATTCATACTCTATTGAATGGATAATATACCAGAATAAGGTAAAGTTCAATTTTCACTCCACTCAAAAAGCCAATAAATCGTCTTAATTTTTATCAGATAAGCTATATTTGGGATTTTTATATAGATGTATAATAAATATGCCAGATTACTGACTGAATACTGTCTGGAGGTTAGCCCCGGAGATAAAGTCATGATAAAATCTTCCTACTTAGCTGAGAAATTGCTTTTAGAGCTCTCCCAAGAGATATCTAAAGCAGGTGGTATTCCATTTTTGGATATAGAGATTCAAGATTTTGATAATGCATGGTTAAAAGAAGCTGGACTTGAGCAGCTCACTTGGGTCAATCCTATGAAGAAATATTGGAATGAGAACTTCAATTGCTTTCTCTACATCCGGGCACCGTTTGATACAAAAGATAAGATAGAAGTGCCAATGGATAAGCGCACGGCACATAATGAGGCCTACAAAGAGATACGCCAGATATATATGAACCGCACTGGTGATAGATCCATGCGCAGATCGCTCTGCCAGTATCCTACGCCTTTTTCAGCTGCAGAGGCAGGTATGAGTTTCCAGGAATATGAAAAATTTGTGTTCGATGCCTGTAACCTCTTTGACGAAGACCCCATTCAGACATGGAGAACATTTGGCAAAAATCAACAGAAAGTAGTAGACTATCTCAATGGCAAAACTCAATTTAGATATCTAGGCTCGAATTGCGATTTGACTTTTTATACTCATGGGAGAATCTGGATTAATTCGGACGGCAAGACTAATATGCCTTCAGGAGAAGTCTATACAGCCCCGGAAGATCATAGCATGAATGGCTGGGTAAAATATACACTCCCATCTCTATATATGGGGGAGACAGTCAATGAAATAGAACTTGAAATAAAAGATGGCTATATTGAAAAGTGGAAATCAAAAGATAATACTGAATTTCTAAATAAGATATTTGAAGTACCAGGAGCTAGACGATTTGGAGAGGCAGCCATTGGCACGAATTATAAGATCCAGCAAATAACCCGTAATATTCTTTTTGATGAAAAGATAGGTGGGACTATACACCTCGCTATCGGGGACGCATATAAGCAGTGTAATGGTATCAACGAAAGTACCGTGCATTGGGATATGATTACCGATATGAATGAAGGGGAAATCTATGCAGATGGAGAGTTGTGTTATAAAAATGGTCAATTTATAGTAGATTAACATGCAGGGGATATTAGATAGAGAATTTATTGAGCGTATCGCTAAATTCGGAATGGTAGGTTTACTATGCTTTTTTATAGATTTTGGCCTTACCTATCTCTTCAAGGAAAAATTAAAATTTAACAAGTTTACTGCCAATGCTATAGGTTTTTTATTTAGTGTAGTTATCAATTTTACTCTCAATAGAATTTGGACCTTCCACTCAAATACAGCCGATATTGAGCTTCAATTTATGAAGTTTATATCTATCGCTAGTTTCGCACTGATTATAAATAGCGTCATTATTTATATTCTCAATGTCAAGATTCGTTTTAATTTCTATCTCAGTAAATTGATTGCAGTATTTATCGTAATGTTTTATAATTATTCTATGAATGCATTATTTACCTTTACTAGCTCCGCTCCATAGTTGTGATTGCTCTATTTTTTGGTTCGTTCAATCCTATTCATATTGGTCATCTCATTATAGCAGATGCCGTATTGCTTGAAAAAAGTATTAAAAAGGTCTGGTTTGTAGTAAGCCCGCAGAATCCATTTAAGTCTAAGGAAAGCCTTTTAGCAGAAAGCGCCCGCTATTATTTGACTCAATTAGCGACAGAAGATCATCCAGATTTTTTTGTTTCCAATATAGAGTTTAATCTGCCTAAGCCAAGTTATACAATTGATACCTTAACACACTTAAAAGAAAAGTATCCAAAGAAAGAATTCTGCCTGCTACTTGGGGGAGATAATTTGGAGCACCTAGAAAAGTGGAAAAATTATGAGCAGATACTGAGTGACTATAAATTATATGTCTATAGAAGGCCAAAGTCAGATAATACGAGCACTCCTATACACCCAAATATTCACTTTCTGGATGTACCACTTATGGATATATCATCCACAGCTATCCGCCAGCGGTTGAGCCACAGGCAGTCTGTAAAATACCTGCTTCCCGATAAGGTCAGAGAAGAAATCGAGAAAGCAAGGTACTATAAAGCTTAATTGTTAAATGGGCAGTTGTTGGTTCGCTAGTCGTTAATTTTGAATTAGGAGCTGTGAATAAGATTTTATATTCATCATTTTTTTTCAACCTATTTATTCATATTCAATAAAAAATTATGAAAATGTAAACTTTGCTATCTGCGAAATCATATTGGGTTTTGCCAAGTAAATGAATAGTTGATGACTTGTAAAAACCTATTTAGACTCTTAGTTTAAAAGTTGTTCCATTTATTAAATAGAATATAGATTAAATAGTTTGGGTAATAATCCTTTGTTAGAGTTAGTTTTGATCAATTATTTATTCTATTCGGCACTGTTCTTAAAAAATTATGTTAAAGAGGGAGATAGAAAGGTCGCTCTTTTATTCATTTTTTGAATGATAAAAAAAATCGGCTACATTTGTCATTTAGATTAATGTAAGAATGAAAATCACAGACAAATTAGATGCAGCGAAAGGGGAAACACTTTTTTCTCTTGAAATTTTGCCTCCACAAAAGGGAAAAAAAATCAATGATTTGTTTTCCGTATTAGATCCATTAATGGAGTTTAAGCCTGCTTTTGTCGATGTGACATATCATCCAGAGGAAATGATTTATAAAAGAAGGCCAGATGGGCTAATTGAGGAGGCTCCGCTGCGTCCTAGACCAGGCACTGTAGGTATCTGCGCAGCAATTTCGTATAAATATAATGTGGAAACGGTTCCTCACCTAGTTTGTGTAGGTTTTAGTAAAGAAGAAACAGAAGATGCACTTTTCTCTCTCTGCTACCAAGGGATTGAGAATGTTATGGTGCTGAAAGGGGATGAAAAAAACCACCTTAAAATAGGAAAAACAAACCAACATAAATATGCCAGTGAATTGGTAGATCAGGTGGCTAATATGAATAAAGGGAAGTTTCTGCACGAAGAGACCCTTAATGAGATGGAAACTGACTTCTGTATAGGAGTAGCTGGTTATCCAGAAAAGCATTTCGAAGCACCCAATATGAATACTGATCTTAAGTGGCTGAAAAATAAAGTAGACCTAGGAGCAGACTATATTATTACCCAAATGTTTTTTGATAACAAAAAGTACTTCGATTTTGTAGATAAATGTAGAAAGATAGGAATTAATGTGCCTATCATTCCAGGGCTGAAGCCTATTGATGCAAAGTATCAACTGAAGTCTATTCCCTCCCGGTTTTTCCTGGAGATACCAGACGAGCTCACCAAAGAGGTGGAGAAGTGCAAAACAATATCGGATGTGAAGCAGGTAGGTGAGGAGTGGTGCATTATGCAGAGTAAAGAACTAAAAGCCGCTGGAGTGCCAGCTCTGCATTATTATACAATGAGTAAATCGGATGGTGTGGTTAATATAGCCAAGGCAGTTTTATAAAATTTTAATCTTTGAAATTTTTAATTGTAGCTCTCGGAAATATCGGCGTGGAGTATTCGTTTACTCGGCACAATGTAGGCTTTCTGTTAGCTGACAGGATGGCTAGTAAATACAATTTCAGTTTTAAAAATGACCGCTATGCTGATGTGGCTGAATTTAGATTGAAAAATAAAAAGGTGACAATTATTAAGCCGACAACTTATATGAATTTGAGTGGCAAACCCTATAAATATTGGTTGGATAAATTAGAAATTCAGAAAGAGCATTCCATAGCGGTGGTAGATGAATTAGCATTGCCTTATGGGCAGATAAGAATTAAAACAAGCGGCAGCAGTGGAGGCCATAATGGACTGACCAATATTGAGCAGGAGCTCCAAACAGGACAATATCCTAGACTTAGGTTCGGGATAGGAAATGATTTTCATAAAGGAGGTCAAGTGGATTATGTACTGGGAAAATGGTCAGATGAAGAGCTTAAATTTCTTCCAGAATATCTTGATCATGCTATCTTAGCTCTTGAAGAATGTATCTTAGCAGGGTTTCCATTAGCTATGAGTAAGTATAATCAGAAAAAATCATGAGTCAGCCATCAGAAAATAATGTTTTTGAAATAGCCCTACCTCAGTTCAAAGGCCCATTTGATTTATTGTTGTTTTTTATAGAGCGGGACGAACTGGACATCTATGATATTCCTATTCATAATATTACAGCCGATTTTTTAGATTATATCCACAAGATGAGGGAGTTTAATATAGAGGTAGCTAGTGAGTTTATTCTAGTAGCCGCTACCCTCATGAAAATCAAAGCCCAGATGCTGCTGCCGAGAAAACAACTAGATGAAGATGGGAATGAGATAGATCCGCGTAAAGAGTTAATTCAAAAAATACTAGAGTATAAGAAGTATAAGGAAATCAGTGACTATTTGCATAATCTAGAAGAGAAACAATATCACAAAGTTAAGCGCACAGCTGCCGCTGATGAACTCAAAGAAATAGCAGATCTGCATCGCACGGAGCTAGAAATGGAGAATGTGAATGTATCCAAACTTTTTAAAGTTTTCGAAAAACTACTGCAGCAGAAAAGACTTCGTGAGGACGATACTACCCATCAAATAGCCTTTGTTAAATATAATATGATAGAGGAAAAGGAATCTATTCTCCAAAAGCTAGTTAGTAAAGGTAAGATAGAATTTGAACAATTATTTTCGACCATAGATACGAGGCTACATGCTATTTATCATTTCTTATCTATACTTGAATTAGTGCAGGAGGCCAGAATCACTATCATTATCGGAGAAGGCATGAATAGTTTTTGGATTAGCTTGAAAACGACGGATGAAGCATAATAAGCCCTTTAGTGCTAAAAAATTACTGTTTTATTTTCTTATAATATTCTTTATAGGCTATTTTTTTACTAAGAATACTATAGACTTTAGTCAGCTCTTATCTCTCCAATGGACTAGCTTGATGCTAAAAGGGGTCGCTTTGTCTGCTTTCATGCTAATGCTTAGAGATTTGGGTTATGTACTTCGTCTACAATTATTGACGGACCATAAGCTCAGTTTTAGAGAGAGTCTTAAGATTATTCTTCTCTGGGAGTTTGGTTCAGCCATCACTCCTGGTATGATTGGCGGCAAAGCGGCAGCTATTTTTCTATTGATAAAAAATAAAATCAGCGCAGCCAAAGCTTCTTCTATTGTATTAATGGCGATCTTATTAGATGAGTTTGTTTTTATCCTCATTTTTCCTATCTTCTATTTTCTATACGGAAGACAGATGTTTCAACTTGGTACCCAATGCCCAGATTGGTTAGCGCTTAAGGCAAAACTTCCTTGGGTAGAGAATATCCGTTATCTGGAGTATACCGTAATATTGATGCTTATCTTTATTCTAGTATTTGTTATGGTGGTCTTTATAGGAATATTTATTTATCCTAGCTGGATTCGCCAATTGATAAAAACCTTGGGACGACTTCCATTATTGAAAAAATGGCGCATAGGCTTCGATGATTTTGCGAATGAAATACACCATACGAGTATTCATATTCGTACTAAGAAAACTACATTTTGGATACGTTTATGCTTATACACGCTCATGTCATGGGCAGGAAGATATCTCGTAGGTGTTGCTATTGTTTACGGATTTAGCACAGGCAGTATGGACTGGCTCTATGTCTATGTGAAGCAGTATGCACTCTGGCTCATGTTCTACCTGCCCTCTACGCCTGGAAGCAGCGGTATAGCAGAAGCACTCTATATGGCCTTTTACTGTGAGAGTATTACGCCAGGTATGAGCGGCACTGCAGCTTTTATATGGCGATTTATGAGCTACTACGTCTATCTTTTTATCGGAGTCCTTGTTTTATCTTTCGGTAGAAATGGAGACATGTTGATTAGAAGCGATGCAAACGAAAATTAAATATGCTAATAAAGTAACTCAAAAGTGGGTTTCAGTCTAATCAAGATGAGAAATTTAGTATTAAAAGAGAACTATTTTTTTTGATATTAAAATAATTATTTATCTTTACCTATATAAATTTAAAAATATGTTTAACAAGTTTACAATTGCGGACAAGCTTCTTTTTTTAGCAGCTTTTTCGTCTCTTATTTTTTCAGAAATCCTCTATTTTAAAGGTGAGAAAGCGGACGCTACCTTTATGGGTATGTGGGTTCCATCTATTTTAGCTTTCGGGATTTATTTAAAACTAATAAACGATTCAAAAAATGGTTGATTTAATACCTTATTTTGCTGGTTTCATAACTCTACTTTTCAGTGCAGCTTTTGCTTATTCAATAACTCAAGTAAGAAAAGATAAAGATTAATGACTTATCGATATCTAAAAATGTTATAAACGTATTTTTTGGATTTACAACATTATTGATTAGTAAATAACCTAAAAAAGCAATTAGAAACATCTTATATTTAAGAATTTTCTTATCCATGACTTTGTCGTGAATAAAATAATGGATAATTTAAATAACGACAGCTATAGTGTCAAAAATCTAAGTTCAAACCATAATAAATTTCTAGATTAGAAACATTTAATATGTTTATTAAAGTATAAAATGTCGCGTATTTTTATATCAGCCTTGTGGGAAGACATAATTATGGCAAATTATGAAATAGATCCTTCGGTTTTAAAACCATTTCTACCAAATGGGGTGGAGTTAGATTTATATAATGAAAAAGCCTATATAAGTTTAGTCGGTTTTATGTTTAAAAAAATAAGAATTTTCCGTGTGCCGATTCCATTTTTCGGAAATTTTGAAGAAGTCAATCTTAGGTTTTACGTTAAGCGAACTGAAAGCGATTATGTAAAGCGTGGAGTAGTATTTATAAATGAAACAGTTCCTTATAAGCCAGTAGCTTGGTTAGCCAATAAATTATATAAGGAGCATTATATTTCTATCCCTACGAGAAGCAGCATAAAAGATGAGGAATCAAAACGAAAGATAAAATATGAGTGGGAAAAGAATGGTAATTGGAACTATATAGTTGCTGAAACGTCCAAGGAATCAGAACTTATGGCTAATAATAGTATTGAAGAGTTCATTTTCGAGCATTATTATGGCTATACCAAGGTTGATAGCTTAAATACCATTGAATATAATGTCAATCATCCACGGTGGCGTATAAGAAAAGTTATCGATAGTTCTTTTGATTGTGATTTTAAAGCCATGTATGGAAGTGACTTTTCATTTCTTAACGAACAGAAACCAAATTCTGTAATTGCAGCAGAAGGCTCAGCAGTATCTATTGGTTGGCAGAGGACTTATTTTTAACAAAAAAATCATGGATTATAAAGATAAAGAAAGAATTATAGAAATGGCATGGGAAGATCGAACTCCATTCGAAGCGATTGAGCTGCAGTTTGGTTTGTCAGAATCACTTGTTATAAAACTTATGCGCACGGAATTAAAACGCAGAAGTTTTAATCTATGGCGAAGTAGAGTCAATAGTGGGGTTAGTCAAAAGCATGCAAAGAAGCGAAATATAGAAATAACTCGTTTTAAATGTAGCCGTCAAAAAACTATTTCATCCAATAAGATAAGTAAACGGTGAAAGACATCCAATTCACTACAGATTATTTAGTTGTTTTAGAAAAGATTAATCGTATCGATCCTAAACTTTATAGTAAAACACGCAATTATATTAATGGGGCGGTAACGTATCTTTCGCCATATATTTCTCGTGGTGTCATAAGTACTAAAATGGTGTTGACAGAAGTTTTAAAAAAAGGATTCACTATTCCGCAAATAGAGGCGTTCGTAAAAGAGCTAGTGTGGAGAGATTATTTTCAGCGATTAGCACAGGTGCATGATGTCAACTTAGCAATCAAACAGGAACAACATCCTATCGCAAATTATGGTATACCATTGCCTGTGATGAATGCAAGTACTGGAATTAAAGGCATTGATAATGCAATAGAGGATTTGATTAAAACCGGTTATATGCATAATCATTGTAGAATGTATCTAGCATGTCTAGTTTGCAATATAGCTCAATCGCATTGGCTTCAGCCTGCCAGGTGGCTTTATTATTACCTCTTGGACGGTGATTGGGCCAGCAATGCCTGCAGTTGGCAGTGGGTAGCAGGTGCTAATAGTTCAAAAAAATACTATGCCAATCAGAATAACATAAATAAGTATACTAAAACGAATCAATCTAATACAATATTGGATCTAGCCTACGGAGACTTTGAGGATCTTGTTATTCCTGATTCATTATTGAAAACTGATTCTTTTGGATTGATTACAGAGCTGCCAGAACAAAAAGAAATAAGTATAAGCGATAACTTACCTACATTTATTTATAATTATTATAATCTAGACCCTTTATGGCACAGAGGTACATTGGGAAATAGAGTCTTATTATTAGATCCAAATTTTTTTAGCCAATATCCTATAAGTAAAAAATGTATGGACTTTGTGATAGCCCTGAGTAAGAATATTCCAGATATTCAAATCTATATTGGGTCCTTTCAATCATTCAAAGAACAATTTAAAGTGGAATCAATACACTATAAAGAGCATCCACTGAATGAAGGATATATTGGTGTGGAGGAATCACGAGACTGGATAGTGGAGGAGGTGGTAGGATATTATCCTTCGTTTTTCGCCTACTGGAAAAAGGTTGAAAAGTGTCTAATAAAAATAAATTAGTATGCGTATAGAAAAATATGAAATTGAGAATTTTGAGAAAATTTATAGAACAAGTTTTATTAACTCACTCGCAGGTTTTCGTCAGGCAGTTTTAGTTGGCACCAAATCATCTAGAGGAGTAGCAAATCTGGCCATTTTTAACTCGCTTATTCATTTAGGCGCCCATCCAGCTTTATTTGGATTAATCAGTAGGCCAGATTCTGTTGCAAGACATACTTTAGAAAACATTTTAGAGACGAATGAATATACGCTAAATTATGTTCGCAAAAACTACTATGAAAAAGCGCACCAAACCTCAGCGAGATATGATAAGGATATAAATGAGTTTGATGAAGTAGGGCTGAACGAGCAGTATACCATAGGATTTGGGGCCCCATTTGTAGCAGAAGCAGTAGTAAAAGTAGCTATGAAATTAGAAGATAAAATATCTATACCTCTTAATGATACTATACTTATAGTAGGCAGTATAGTGCATTTAGAACTTGATTCTAGTCTTGTAGGATTAGATGGCTATGTGGATTTATCTGCCGCAGAAGTCTTAATAAGTCAAGGGTTGGATGCTTATTTTACAGTTAACCCTATAGGTCGTCTCCCCTATGCCAAGCCATATTTGCTTTAATTTATAGATTTCTTATCGGGATGATAAAGGAAGAGATTGCAGTAGTTTGGTTTAAACGAGATTTACGTTTTACAGATCACGCCCCTCTTTATTATGCGCAGCAGCAGTTCTTGCCTGTGCTATTGATATATTGCTTCGAGCCTAGTATTATGAGTGCGCATGATAGTGATATTCGTCATTGGAGATTTGTGTATCAATCTTTGAAAGAAATGCAAGCTAAGCTAGCAGAGCTGAAAACTGAGATTTATATTTTTCATAATGAGGCGAATGAAGTCTTTAAGAAACTAGCCGATAGCTACACAATCAAACTAATATTTTCGCATCAAGAAATAGGAAACCGATTAACCTATGATAGGGATATAGAACTAGCAAAATTCTGCAAGCTAGGAGGCATAAAGTGGCGAGAATATCAGCATAACGGCGTGATACGCAAACTGAATTCACGAAAAGAATGGGAGAAGCGGTGGAAATCAACCATGGAGGAAACTCCTAAAATAGTAGATGAGACGAAATGGAATTTTTTAGAGTTAAATAGAGGTCTATACAATGATTTAAAAGGGGAGGAATTGAACTCCGAGATTCGAAGTCATGATAAGTCATTTCAATCTGGCGGGGAGTCTTATGCTTGGCGATACTTAGATAGTTTTTTAAAAGAACGGCATGTAAATTATTCTAAGTTTATCTCCAAACCTGCAGCAAGTCGCAAAGGGTGTAGTAGAATATCGCCATATTTGAGTTATGGGAATATAAGTATGCGAATGGTCTACCAGTATACCATGCAGCACTATACTAAGTCTTTAAATAAAAGATCACTGTCAAATTTTATCTCCCGACTTCATTGGCATTGCCATTTTATGCAGAAATTTGAAGATGAATGTAGAATGGAATTTGAAAATGTGAACAGAGCTTATGATATGATGCCGAAAGAAAGAAATGAGGAACTCATCAGTGCATGGAAACTAGGTCAGACAGGTATTCCGATAGTTGATGCTTGTATGCGCTGCCTTGTGGCTACAGGCTATATAAACTTTCGGATGAGAGCAATGATTGTATCATTTTTCGTCTATAATCTTTGGCAAGATTGGAGGGAGTTGCATATTCTGGCCAGGCTTTTCCTCGATTATGAGCCCGGCATTCATTATCCCCAATTGCAAATGCAAGCAGGGGTTACTGGAATTAATACTATACGCATCTACAATCCTATTAAAAATTCATACGAACACGATGCCGAAGGGATATTTATAAAGACTTGGCTGCCTGAGCTGAAGAATATACCGGTGTCTTTTATCCACGAGCCATGGACCATGAGCGCCCTAGAGCAAGAAATATATCAAGTTCGTCTAGGATTGGATTATCCTATGCCAATTATAGATATAGAAGAAACAAACAAGACCGCCCGCGATATTATGTGGAGTTTTCGTAAGACTGAATCTGTAAAACTAGAGGGAAAAAAGGTCTTAGAAAAGCATGTGAATATGTCATCTGACCTTAAAACTAGAAAAAAATCATAAGGGAAACATGAAAATGATAAAAAAACAAAATCTACAAGATAAAATATGTATTGTGTGTTTGAGGCCATTTAGTTGGCGTAAGAAATGGGAAAAAGTATGGGAAGAGGTAAAATACTGTAGTGATAAGTGTCGAATGAATAGAACTAAACTATGAAAATAGGATTCATCTTTCCACATCAGTTGTATGAGAATAATCCATTTATTCAACAATGTGATGAAGTATATATCATAGAAGAGGATTTGTTTTTTAAACAATTTAATTTTCATAAACGGAAAATTGCTTTTCACAGAGCTAGTATGAAATTTTATGAAAGTTGCCTTCTGAACAATATTGTAAAGGTTATTTACATTGAATCGAAAAATGAACTTTCAGATGTTAGAAAGTTAATTCATTATTTAAAAGAAAACAAGGCGACCTCACTGGCGTATATTGATCCTACCGATGATTGGTTAGAGCGCAGAATAGTGAAGGAGTGTAAATCTGTTCAGCTAAAAGCTATTAAATGGAAGAGTCCCCAGTTTATAAATTCTTCTGAAGAAATTGCTTCTTTTTTTGCCAATAAGAACAGGATGTTTCAGACAGATTTTTATAAATTTCAGCGAATAAAAAATCGTATTTTATTGGAGAATCATGATAAGCCAATGGGAGGTAAATGGACATTCGATGATGAGAACCGCTTGAAATATCCCAAAGATAAATTACCGCCTGCTACTTCATTTATGGAGTCCAATAGGTTTACATCAGAGGCGATACTTTATACTCAAAAAGAATTTCCTTCTAATTACGGTCAGGTTTCTTCAAGTCATCTTTATCCAGTGACATTCGATGAAAGTAGAAAATGGTTCGATGATTTTTTAAAATTCAGATTTTCAGAGTTTGGGGCTTATGAAGATGCTATAGTTTCGAGTGAATATGTTCTGCATCATAGCATTTTAACTCCTATGCTCAATGTGGGGCTTTTGACGCCTGATTATATAATTCATTCCGCTATAGCTTATGCAGAGAATCATGAGATACCCCTCAATTCCCTCGAAGGATTTATCAGACAGATTATGGGTTGGCGTGAATTTATCAGAGCAGTCTATGAATTAAAGGGTAGAGAAGAACGAACGAAAAATTACTGGGGCTTCACTCGTAAAATTCCTCCATCCTTCTGGACAGGAACTACCGGAATAGAGCCTATAGATAGCACGATAATTAAGATTTTAGAAACTGGATATTGCCATCATATAGAGCGACTAATGGTTTTAGGCAACTTTATGCTCTTATGTGAATTTGATCCAAATGAGGTGTATCGGTGGTTTATGGAGTTATTTATAGATGCATATGATTGGGTTATGGTTCCTAACGTATATGGTATGAGCCAATTCGCAGATGGGGGTCTAATGGCAACGAAGCCATATATCAGCGGAAGTAACTATTTGATGAAAATGAGTGATTATAAAAAAGGCGACTGGCAGCCAGTTTGGGATGGTTTGTTTTGGAGATTTATGCATGTACATCGAGATTTTTTTCTTCAGAATCCACGCTTAGGAATGCTTGTAAGAACCTTTGATAAAATGGATATTAAAAAGCAAAAAGCTCATATAGAGAATGCTGAGAAATTTATAAAGTCGCTCCAAGCTGAACTTCTCAAAACAGTTTAGATATACAATATCTTATATCACTATTGAGCTACTTTTAAATTCTATATGGCGATATATTAAATAAAAAATCACTTCAATCTAAAGCTGTCTCAAAAATCGCATATCATTCTGCCAGAATAGTCGGAGATCATTGATCTGATAGTAGAGCATAGCTATACGCTCAATACCCATGCCGAAGGCATAGCCATTGTATTTAGTAGTGTCTATATTACAGTTTTGAAGTACCGCAGGATCCACCATGCCGCAGCCGCCTATCTCAACCCATCCTGTTTTTTTACATACCGGGCATCCTTTTTGGTCACAGATAAAGCATGAAATGTCCACCTCGGCGCTAGGTTCGGTAAATGGAAAATAGGAAGGACGTAGTCTAATATTCTCCGAACCAAACATCTCTTTAGCGAAATAATAAATACATTGCTTCAAATCCGCAAACGATACTCCCTCATCTATATATAGGCCTTCTACTTGATGAAATGTGCAGTGGGCGCGTGCAGAAATAGTTTCATTTCTATATACTCGACCTGGGGTAATGATTCTCAATGGTAGTTTTTCAGTTTCTAGAGCTTGTATCTGCGAACTAGAAGTATGCGTCCTTAGCAGAAATTCTAAATTTTCAGTTAGGAAAAACGTATCCTGCATGTCTCTCGCTGGGTGATCTTGAGGCATATTGAGTGCCGTAAAATTGTGCCAGTCATTCACAATTTCTGGTCCTTCGAAGATAGCAAAACCTATGCGCTCGAAGATCTCCACCATTCGTCGTTTCGTTTTTGTTATTGGATGCAGGCTGCCCAAGTGGCTATGATATGCTGGAGCCGTTAGGTCAAAATCTACTTGGGTAGCTTCCTGTTGATGCTCAAATGCATTTTTCGATAAAGCCCATTTACTATCGGCTTCGTTTTTGATTTCATTGACTAGCAGCCCGAATTCTTTTCTAAGTTCGCCAGGCACCTCTGCTATGAGCCCCATAGCCATTTTGAGCTTACCCTTCGTGCCTAGAAAAGCTATGCGAAATTTCTCCACATCTTCTTTATTCTCAATTTTATATTGAGAGATTTCTTCTTTGAGGCTCTGTATTTTCGATTTCCATTCCATGGATAAAAGGATTCAAGTAGTCTGATATTGGGTTAGATAGATTATATCCCTTGCTAATTAAACGAGTATATATAACGTACAAAGTTTGATTTTTTTTGCCAATTCACAATAAAAATTATTCCAATTAAAAATAAAGTATAATTTTGCATAAGATTTGAGTACTTGTCTTAAGACTTACTTAGGTTTTCAAAAAAATATCCAAGATTCTTTTTGTCTACACACCCCTTGAAGTTTAATTCAATATTTATTTAAAACTATTTTATAAATCATAATTCTATATGATGGAAAATCCCAATTTAGAGGACGACAATAAACCGAAAAGAAAGCGTATGCCTAAGAAACTAGAAGTTTCTGCAGATGAAATCCTTGAAATCATGGAAGATGAGCCTGTGGAGCCTATTTTAGTAAAGCTAGAAGAGGATATAATGGCTAAGAAAAAACAAAAGACAACCAAGTCAGCTAAGGAGAAAAAAAATCCTGAGGAAGAATCTATAGCGGAGGTGATGGTCGCCAGACCATTGGTTGAAGTGATGGCCCCTGTTTTACTGGAGGACGCAGAAGAAGAAAGCCCTATAACTCGTAACTTAGAAGGATTGCCAGTAGAGGAAATAGTAGAGGAGGTAGAAGATAAAAACAAATTAACTGTAGAGGAGAAGAATCGAATACTACAAGAGCTAGATGGCAAAGTAGACGCTGAAGGAGTTTTAGAAATTACAAATGAACAGTTTGGGTTTCTCCGATCAGCGCATTATAACTATCTTCCTTCACCTGATGATGTCTATGTATCTCCATCGCAAATTAGACTATTTGGACTTAAAACAGGCGATACCATATTAGGCCCAATTCGTCCACCTAAGGAAGGGGAGCGCTATTTCGCTCTGCAGAAAGCCGTTTTAGTCAATGGCATGAGTGTAGAAGCCGTTAAGGATAGAGTGCCTTTTGAATATTTGACCCCTTTATTTCCTTTCGAGCCATTGAAATTGTCTATTGAAAATGATCCGAAAAAAGTGACAGGCAGGATTATGGATTTATTTACACCTATAGGTAAAGGACAGCGCGGTATGATTGTTTCTCAGCCAAAAACGGGTAAGACCACTGTATTGAAAGATATCGCCAATTCTATAGCATTTAATCACCCGGAGGTATATCTTATAGTACTTCTTATTGATGAGAGGCCCGAAGAAGTCACTGATATGCAGCGCAGTGTTAATGCGGAGGTTATAGCTTCTACCTTTGATGAGCCAGCTGATAAGCATGTGAAAATTACAAATATTGTCCTCCAAAAAGCAAAAAGACTGGTAGAAAGTGGTCATGATGTTGTCATATTGTTAGATTCAATTACTAGATTGGCTAGAGCGTACAATACTGTAGCTCCTTCATCTGGTAAGGTACTTTCTGGAGGCGTAGAAGCTAATGCTATGCAGAAGCCTAAGCAGTTTTTCGGTGCGGCACGTAAAATAGAAAACGGTGGCTCGCTCACTATAATAGCTACTGCTCTAGTCGATACAGGTTCGAAAATGGATGAAGTTATCTTTGAAGAATTTAAAGGTACAGGCAATATGGAGCTACAGTTGGAGAGAAAACTTTCCAATAAGCGAATTTATCCAGCTATAGACCTCGTGCCATCGTCTACTCGCAGGGATGATTTACTACAACCTAAAGAAATTCATCAGAAAATGCAAATTCTTCGTCAGCAAATGGGCGATATGAATGCTGATGAAGCTATGCAGTTCCTTCTCCAGCATATGAGAGGTACTAGCAGTAATGATGAATTTTTTATCCGCATGAATAGTTAATATCCTACAACATTGGCATCGTATACAATGTCATAATTTCTGACATTTTTGCCCATATTATAGCAAATTATCATCAATTGCTGACAGAATAGCACTTAAAATGCACTGGCACAGAATCTGATTAAAATCTGATATAATCGTAATCAAATAGTTAATAATAAAACCAAATCAGTATGAACGTAAAACCATTAGCAGACAGAGTGCTGGTACAGCCAGCCGAAGCAGAAGAAAAAACAGCTTCAGGAATTATCATCCCTGATACAGCAAAAGAAAAGCCTATGAGAGGCACCGTAGTAGCTGCAGGACCTGGCAAGAAAGATGAACCAACTACCGTAAAGATTGGCGATACTGTACTTTATGGAAAGTATAGTGGAACTGAGATTCAAGTAGAAGGCC
The DNA here is from genome assembly GCA_030832185.1 of Chitinophagales bacterium. Taxonomy (GTDB): domain Bacteria; phylum Bacteroidota; class Bacteroidia; order Chitinophagales; family JADJOU01; genus CHPMRC01. The sequence goes on from JAURJQ010000030.1 coordinate 97,252, forward strand.
AGGACTACCTCATGATGAGAGAAAGCGATATTTTCGCTATAGTCTAAATCTATTCAAAATTAAAAATTCAAAATTAAAAATTAGATAGTATGTCAAAAATTATAAGTTATAACACAGAATCAAGAGATAAATTAAAAAGCGGTGTAGACCAATTGGCCAACGCTGTAAAAGTTACGTTGGGACCAAAAGGCAGAAACGTGGTCATAGAGAAAAAATATGGAGCTCCACACATTACTAAAGATGGAGTCACTGTAGCTAAAGAAGTAGAATTGGAAGATCCAATTGAAAATATGGGTGCACAGATGGTAAAAGAAGTAGCTTCTAAAACCAATGACCAAGCTGGAGATGGCACTACTACTGCTACTGTACTAGCTCAAGCTATTGTTACTCCGGGATTGAAAGCCCTCGTGAGTGGAGCTAATCCTATGGATTTGAAAAAAGGAATTGACCTAGCCGTTAGTAAAGTTGTAGCTCATTTGAAAGAAAATTCTCAAATGGTGGGAGATGACAATGATAAAATCAAGCAAATAGCTACAATATCAGCAAATAATGACACTGAAATCGGTACATTGATTGCGGAGGCTATGGCTAAGGTAAAGAAAGAAGGTGTCATTACTGTAGAAGAAGCCAAAGGTACGCAGACAGAGGTAAAGGTCGTAGAAGGTATGCAATTTGACAGAGGATATATTTCTCCATATTTCATTACCAACTCAGAGAAAATGGAGGCGGATTTGGAGAATCCATATATCTTAATTACAGATAAGAAGATATCGACTATGAAAGATATCTTACCTATTCTAGAGAAAACGGTTCAGACAGGAAGACCAATGCTTATTATAGCTGAGGATCTTGAAGGAGAGGCTTTGACTACACTTGTGCTCAATAGATTGAGAGGCACTTTGAAAATAGCAGCTGTAAAAGCTCCAGGATTTGGCGATAGAAGAAAAGCTATGTTAGAAGACATTGCTATCTTAACAGGTGGTACTTTAATAAATGAAGAAAGAGGGTTTAGATTAGAGGCTACCGAACTTGATATGCTAGGCTCTGCCGAAAAAGTAACTATCGATAAAGACAATACAACTGTGGTCAATGGTGCTGGAAAATCAGAAGATATCAAATCGAGAGTAGCTCAAATCAAAGCGCAAATTGAAACGACTACTTCTGATTATGATAAGGAAAAATTGCAAGAGCGTTTAGCTAAGTTGTCTGGCGGTGTAGCTGTCCTATACGTAGGTGCTGCTACTGAAATGGAAATGAAAGAGAAAAAAGATAGAGTAGATGATGCACTAGCTGCTACGAAAGCTGCGGTAGAAGAAGGCGTTATACCAGGGGGAGGAGTAGGATATATCCGTGCATTGGATGCACTAGCAAAGTTGAAAGGTGAAAACGAGGATCAGCAAACGGGTATCGAAATTATCCGCAAAGCGATTCAAGCACCATTGAGACAAATTTGTGAAAATGCTGGTGTAGAAGGATCTGTAGTCGTAAACAAAGTCATGGAAGGCAAAGCAGATTTTGGCTATAACGCTAGAGAAGATAAATATGAAAATCTTTATGCAGCAGGTGTTATTGACCCAGCTAAAGTAGCTAGAGTAGCATTGGAAAATGCAGCTTCTATCGCTGCGATGTTATTGACCACGGAAGCAGTTATTGTTGAAAAACCAAAAGCAGAAGAGCCACACTCACATGGAATGCCTGGTGGCGGAATGGGCGGAATGATGTAGTACGCTGCGCTAAGTTAGTGGTGGCCAGTATTTAGTAGTCAGAATTTTACAGTTCAAATTTTAATTTTAAACCTGATAGAAATTTAATTTTCTGTCAGGTTTTTTATTTGGTCTTAGCTGTAAAATTAAACGTGAATAAAAGAAATTCATCAAATCAACATACTAAAATTATTATTTATACTTTTTCTAATTTTTAATTCGATGAGTTATGCCCAAAACTTTACTTCTGTAAAGAAGAGGATCCATAAAAGTAAATTGCCATCTACCATGGAGATCTGGGATAAAGAAATGGTAAATTCATTTGTTTTAATTCTAAAGGTGACACCTTGATGCAATATAATCCTAGACGATACGCTGGTCACTCCAGTGCTTGGACAGAATATTATAGAAATGGACAAGTGAGAAAATTAGAACTAAGCAATGCCCCCGATGCGGGAATTCAGTATTATAAAGAAACAATATTTTTTGATCAAAACGTAAAAAAATGCGTTGATTCAAGCAAAGTAATGAAGACAGAGTCACTACTCAGACTATGTTTTGAAAATAATGCCTAAAGGACAATGATCACTGTGATTAGCTTCCGGTAGAATAAAAGCATCCAGTAAATTTTCTTTTAGTGATTCTGAAATGGATACATAATCTATTCTCCATCCTTTATTTTCTATTCTTACAGAAGGGAATCGGGCAGTCCACCACGTGTATGCACCTAGTTTTTCAGGGTAGATATGTCTATAGCTATCTAGCATTCCATTTGCAAACCATTTCGTCATCCAAGCGCGTTCTTCTGGCAAGAAGCCTGAACTTTTCTGGTTGGTTTTAGGACTATGAATGTCTATTTCTGTATGAGCAATATTATAGTCTCCTAGTACTATTAAGTTGGGATATCTATTTTTAAACTCTGCTATAAATTTGAAATAGAAATCTAAAAACTCATACTTTAATCGCTGCCTTTCATCTCCGGATGTTCCTGAAGGAAAATAGGTGTTCACCAATGTAAAATCTTTATAAATAGCAATGAGCGTTCTTCCTTCTTTGTCGAAAAATTCATGCCCCATGCCTTCGATGATTTCTAGCGGCTTTTCTCGTGTGATGATTCCCACTCCACTATAACCTTTCTTTTCAGCACTCAACCAATAGCTGTGGTATCCTATATTTTGAAATGCTTTAACATCTATGTCTTCTTGATTCGCTTTCAATTCTTGAAATCCGAGAATATCTGGATTTTCACTTTGAATAAAATCTATCAGACCTTTTTTCATAGCTGCCCGAATACCATTGACGTTGTAGGATAGGATTTTCATTGTATACTATTTAAACATTATCTAATTTTCAATTTATCATATTTCTTAATCAACTCATCATCTTATTACCAGATCATTAAATCACTTTCAAATTTTCCAGTCTGTACCATCTTTTCCATCTCGTAGCTCTATACCGACTTGTGTCAACACATCTCTAATTTTATCCGAAGTAGCAAAATCTTTTTTCTCTCTACTATCTTTTCGAATATCAATAATCAACTGCATCAAATGCTCTATAGCTTGAGAATTTGTTTCGGTACCATTCTCAAACTGAATACCTAAAACCTTCACAAAATAATCTTGTATGAGTTTATGAATATTCGCTAGGTCTTCTTGAGTTGCATGGATAGTTTTACTATCAATTTTATTGATAAGAGTAGCCAATTCAAATAATTCCGCTATCAACTTTGAGGTATTAAAATCATCATTCATAGCCGCAGCGCAATTGTCTTTAATTTCTTCTATTTCTTTGCTCGCATTGGTGGTTTCAGAGATAGTTAGTTTGTCTATTTTTAAAAAGGCCTCTGTCAATCTATCGTAACCTCTCTCTGCTGCTATTAAAGCATCATTAGAAAAGTCTAAATCACTTCGATAGTGGCCCATCATCATGAAAAAGCGCACCACCTGTGCAGAAAATGGTTTAGAAAAAATACTAGTAGTCCCCTCTAGAATATCAAATGGTAGAAAATAATTTCCAAAAGCTTTGCTCATTTTCTGACCATTGACATTGAGCATATTAGCATGCATCCAATAGTTAGCAGGATTTTTCATGCCAGCGCCACAGCTTTGTGCTACTTCGTTTTCATGATGCGGAAATTTAAGATCCATACCACCTCCGTGTATGTCAAATTGTTCGCCGAGGTACTTTGTACTCATGGCAGTGCACTCTATATGCCAGCCAGGATTTCCGTCTCCCCAAGGACTGCGCCAGATTTGCATATCTTCGGATTGTGCTTTTTTCCATAGTGCGAAATCTGCAGGGTTTCTTTTTTCTTCTTGTCCTTGCAATTCTCTAGATTCGTTTAATAATTCATCGATTTTCCTTCCGCTGACAACACCATATGGATTAGATTTGACATATTTATTTACGTCAAAATAAACCGTACCATTGCTTACATACGCAAACCCATTTTCCATTATTTTTTCAATGATTTCTATTTGTTCTTGAATATGAGCAGTGGCAGTAGGCTCTATCGAAGGACGCAATAAGTTATATGCCTTTTGAATATCTTGAAATTTTGAATTATACTTATAGACAATTTCAAGAGACTCCATTTGCTCGGCCTTAGCAGCCAATCCTATACTATCTAATTCTAGTCCTGCACTATTAGTAATATGTCCGCAGTCTGTAATATTTCGCACATATTTTACCTGATACCTTAGATGCAATAGATAGCGATAAATCATATCAAAATTAATAAAGGTTCTAAGATTTCCCATATGTGGCTCACTGTACAAAGTTGGTCCGCATACATACATTCCCACTTTTCCAGAATGTATTGGTTCGAATTTTTCTTTTTTTCCTGTCAGTGTGTTGTAGATGAATAGTTCACTCATAGTGCGAAATTATTTTACTTTATAAAAGGTGTAAATACCTTGGTGATATAATAAATTTAAATGCTTTTTATGCACAGATAGTAGATGGGTGTCATTTGACTTGGCTATTAAATAATGAGGATAGGCGCTCTCTGAAAAGCGTGTCAAGCTATCTAATGCGAATGCATGTCTGTAATCCAACGCACTATCTGAATAAAAATTAGGAATAAAACTTAGTCCACCGTAATAGTGATAAAATGCTTTTTCATTTTTATTGTTTTTGACAAATTCCACCTGAGGTCCTTGCGTGAGTTGTTCTATCTTCGGCACATAATAGAGAAGAAGTGCGTTATTAAGCACCATGCCGCCTAGAAATAGTATAAAAAATCCCACTAATTTTTTTTTCTGAAAAACTAAAAGTAGAAAAGAAGTTAGAAACAAGATGAAAAATCCTATACCGAAAAAGATCTCAAATTTTTCCCAAGGATAATGCATGGATAACGCTTGATGTAAGGTGTCTTCATGAATATATTTTTCAAATACATTTAGATTGGCCTTAGTGATAGGCAGCAGAATCAGACAAGTAGTCCATATCAATGCACCTAGAGCAAAGAGGACATATATGATTTTCTTTATCTCCTTCCCTTCTTCTATGATATATCGGATACTGTAGGCTGCAAAATATGAAATAGGGAAATAGGCTAGGACCGAATAATGAGCTAGTTTAATCTTAAACAAAGAGACTATAATCATGACTATGATAAGGCAGCTTGCCATACAAAGTCTAAATATTTTTTGAATGTTGGATTCATAAGTTTTTACACGGATAGAATTGAGGGCAAAAACACTCGCAGGAAAACAACCGAGCATTAAAATAATAAACTGGAAGGAAAATCGATTGGTCCAGGTAGCCTTATCGATATTTAAACTACTCCATTGGTATTTTAGAAATGGCTCTAGGTAAGAGCTGCCGTGCCACTTATATTCAATGCCTATCCATATCATGATAAATAACACGAAGTAAAATGTCCACCGAAAAATACTGTTATAACCAAAGCCATATCGAGCACTTGAGAGGAGAAAAACAAGCCAATAGGTAAGTAGGATAACTATGTATCCCTCTAATCCTTTAGTCATGACTGCACCTACTGCGGCGAAAAAGCTATAAAACAAATTTGAAAAGACTTCTTTTTTTCTATAAAATTTTTCGCCACTTTCTTGTCTCGCCTCGATGACCCTGGCTAGATTATAAATACTCAAGTAAATGAAAAAACAGAACCAAGGCTCGGCTAATCCAGATCTATGGTATAGCTGAGGGAGCAGCATTGAAATATAAATCAAGGCCCACATCAATCCAAAATTAGAAGAGTAGAGTCGCTTTCCATTTTTATAAAGAGTCAGGACCACTAGGATAGCGCATAGCGCATTTGGAAAACGAGCAGCGTATTCATTAATACCTAGGTATTTAAAGGAAATCAATTGTAGCCAAAAAAAGAAAGGAGGTATTTCTAGAAAATAACTGCCATTGAGCCATGGCTGGAGAACTTCGTCTCGGCCAAACATCTCTTTAGATACCGAGGCTAGTATGGTCTCATCCCAGTCAAATAAATTGACCTCGCCTATAAACGGGAAATATATCAGCCCACAGAGTAGAAATAAAAAACTTAGACGAGATAAATTGTAGAAAAAATTCACGTTACAGTTATTTAGGAAGCTGAGCGGTGGTCCATTTTCGTCTGCGTATATAGTTAAATATAATTGCAAAAATGAAGACTAAACTGAGAGGTAAAGCCAGATTGAGTGTCTTCCACTGAGTGCTCTCGGTTTTTGTGCGCTGGGCATCAAGCAGTCTTACCTTGATTTCTTTATTTCGAGCAGCTAGCAAATTATTTGGGTCTATGAGATATTCTATACAGTTGAGCACAAAGTCTTTATTTGCAAAAGTCTGACGAGTGAATTGTTCGAATCCCAATGGGTAAATCTCTCCTTTGGAGGATACTTCATTTCGTAAAATATCTGCATCAGAAAGAACAATCATTTTATTATCTACGCTCCGCTCTTTGGGAGTCTGACCCGCCTCCGTTATTTTTTTTACAAAATCTACCCCTAATTGATTTTTATAAGCAGAGACGAATTTGCCTTCTAATAATACACCACATGGGAGATTAGGCTGCTTGAAATATTTAAAATCTGGCTTATCTTTGACGGCTGATAAATGCACACGCACAGGCTCAGGTATAGCTCTACCATACGGAGAGGTAGAGAGTATCACTGTCTTTTTGATATCATTTTGAATAAGATCGAGACTCGATGCATACTGAGCGTAGATAGGATCTAGATTTTTCCCGATAGGATGAGCAAGACTCGGTGTCAATAATGGGCTAAAAAGCCAAGGGAAAAGTAAGGGCTCTTTGGTGGCCTCATCCATAATAGGAATCGCTGCGCTTTGCTGTCCGTCTTGTACTAAATTTTTATTGAGTCGTATACCGTATGTAAATAAAATATCTTCGAGATTCAAGTCTAGGCCATGGGACATAAACATATTGCCTTCATTGCGAAGATAATCCATTTGAGCATCCATGCCATCTAATGCCCATAGGATTTTCCCTCCTTGCATTACATACTGATCCAGCCGATATTTTTCTACCTCAGAAAATGGTTTTTTCGGTCCCGCGATGATCATGAGGTCAGTGGTCTGTGGGAACCAAGAGCCAAGACTATCTCCTTGTTTACTCAGCACTTTTTGAGTCACATCGTAGAAATTGACTTCGTACTTATTTTCAGTTAAGACATTGGCTAGGTCATTTAGTTCGTCTGTATTGAGCTCTCCATGTCCCTGCATGATACCAATCGTATAGGTTTTATTTTCTGTCAATTTTTTTATAGCATTGGCTATTTTATATTCCAATGATATGATAGAGTTATTGAGGGCATACTCTGGTGGATAGCCTATTTGATTTTCGAGTATCTGCACTGGCCAAGATCTACCATTGACACTAATCTGAATACATGGGAAAATAAGTTGTTCTTTAAATCCATCTTCTTTTTTCACCCGCAGTTGGGTCGGCATAAGACCTTTCGATATAAGTTCTTGCTGTATTTTAATGCGTTCGTCCTCATTGGCAGCATTTTGGGTAGGATTGGTAAATTCATATTGAATCTTACCTCCGCTTTCGCTGTTCATTTCTTTCAGTACATCCTCTGTTGCATTTCTCAATCGCAGAAATCCGGCAGGCAGATCCTCTCCGTCCAAGTATATTTTTATAAAGGCCTTGTGTTTTGAATTTTCTAATAATTTTATAGTAGAATCACTCAGTGAATAGCGATTCTCAGACGTCAGGTCAAAGCGCTTGTAGAGAAAGGAAGCTATAAAATTGACAAGGATGATAATGGCTATAACCATTGATAATCGAATCCATAAAGTCTTTTTATCTAGTTTTTGCATTGCTAAATACTCATTCATTTAATAAAAGTATAAATATATCCGTTTTTAGATAAAGTTATTAGTAGAATTTAGATTGAAGATGATAGTGAGCTATGCCCTTGTTTTGTTTTTATTTTTATAAGTATTCTATTGAAACACTTTATATTTGAGATACAAATTGCTCAAAATCGTGAAAATATATTTTTTCTTACTTCTAGGTCTATGTTCATGCCATACGCAGCAGAGAAGTTCGAGTATATTTTTGAATGATTATGTCCTTAAGTATAAAAATCTCACATTCTCTTACAATAATACCTTTTATGCATCGAATAAATCGGATGGAGTGTTTAAATATTGGAAGTACATGAAAATAGAAAAAAACGAGATATTAGATTATGTCTTTAAAAATAAGAATAGAAAATATCATATTGTAGGGACGACTCATATAAATCCAAATTTAAATTTAGCAGTTTATTTTCAAGGAATAATAATACTAAAGAGAGAGTATGATTTGGATAATTTAGATAGTATTTTTCATAGTAAAAGCTATGATACCTTAACTAGCCTCAATGGCTTCGAAGTATATACTAAGAAGGAATCTATTGACAAAAAATCTATGAATCTGCGATATACAGTTTTGTTTAAAAATAGTGATACGATTCATAAAATGGTGTTTATTGACGATACGAATTATTTCCCTCATTTAGATAAATTAGCTTGTCGTTACTTTGGTGAATATAAATACTTTGCCAGAAAACCAATTGATATTCACCCCTTCAATATTGATTCTTCTTTGCGTTCAAACAAAAAATACTTTAAGAGTAAGGCTAAAAAAGCGCAGCAGTATTTGTTGTTTTTTGATGAGCAATTGAGTTGGAAAGAAAAACAAAGAATACAAGCATTTATTGACGATTATGATAAATAATTATCTAAAAACCATAGTTCTATAATCGAAAAGAATAAGTGGATGTGCATAGAGTTAAGTGAGCTAATTTCTAAATAAAATAATTTAGAAAAAATACAGTGAAGGTTACAGAAAACTTTATTCGCCAGAAACTTACTTATAAGGTATTTCTATCTATGAGCTTTTTAGTGATTTCCTTGCCCATTCTTTTTAATTTCAAATATTTGCTACTCGGCGAAAAGGTAAAGGGAGTGATGATGAGAGTGGAAAGTGCTGGCAGCATTCGGTCTAGCGCGGAGGTTAGTATTATAAAATATTCAGTAGGAGACAGGAGATACGAATATATGGGCCCAAAAAATGTCATTTTTGAAGAAGGAGAGTTCGTTGAATTATATTATATAAAATCTAATCCACAAAATGCTACTCTAGCTAGTCCGCTTTATTTTTACTTTACATTCTCAGGCTTAAATTCGTTGTGTGCTATATTTCTTATTTTTTGGATAGCTGTCTTCTCTACCTATGGCAAACTATATTAGTGGGTTTTTTCTTTACTAATTAGGTTAAACTTGCTTATTTTGCACTTTTAAACTCAACCAATATGTCCACTGCTGCTAAGGTAGATTTTCAGTTAAAAAATAAGGTCAAGATCGTAACTGCGGCCTCTTTGTTTGATGGCCATGATGCTGCTATCAATATTATGCGCCGTATTATCCAATCTAAAGGAGCGGAGGTAGTGCATCTAGGTCACAATAGAAGTGCGGCAGATATAGTCAATACCGCTATTCAGGAAGATGCGAATGCTATAGCTATTACTAGTTATCAGGGAGGTCATATTGAATTCTTTAAATATATACATGATCTCTTAAAAGAGCAGGGTTGTGGTCATATTAAGATTTTCGGTGGGGGCGGAGGGACTATCCTTCCTACAGAGATTAAAGAATTGATGGATTATGGTATAGCGCGCATCTACTCGCCTGATGACGGACGGTCTATGGGTCTGGAAGGTATGATTATCGATTTACTCCAGCAGTGTGATTTTCCTACTGGCACACCTCAGAGCTATAATGACTATCATGGTAAGGCAGATTTTGCCAAGGCTTTTGAATCCTGCGACAGTAAATTTCTAGCTCGTCTTATTTCTACGGCAGAAAACTTCCCTGAGATCTTGGAAGCGGATTTGCGAAAGCTTTTCCCTGAAAATAGAGCTATGCCCTCACCTGTATTGGGTATAACAGGTACAGGCGGTGCGGGAAAGTCTTCAATGATAGATGAGATCGTTCGTCGATTTCTCTTTGAATTTGACGATAAGCGAATAGCTATTTTATCGGTAGATCCATCGAAGCGAAAGACAGGAGGTGCGCTACTAGGCGACAGAATACGTATGAATGCCATTAATAATGATCGCGTATTTATGCGCTCTTTGGCTACTAGGCAGTCTAATCTGGCATTGTCTAAATATGTGAATGAAGCCGTGGAGATTTTAAAACTGGCTCATTTTGATTTGATAATTTTAGAGACATCTGGTATAGGGCAGAGTGACACCGAGATTGTTGACCATTCGGATGTATCGATGTATATTATGACTCCAGAGTTTGGAGCCGCCAGTCAGCTAGAAAAGATTGATATGCTTGACTTCGCAGATATTGTAGCCGTCAATAAATTTGATAAGCGCGGTGCGCTTGATGCGATTCGTGATGTCAAAAAGCAATTTCAGCGCAATCATAACCTATGGGATCAAGATCCTGATACTATGCCTGTTTATGGCACTATAGCATCTCAGTTTAATGATCCAGGGACCAACGAACTATTTATCAATCTAATGAAAGTGATATCAGATCGATGGACCGAGAAGTACGCTGCTAAGAATTGATAATTATAGAGAGCCTTAGTATTTCTTCGTTGCTTTCTTCTCTCTTTTTTCTTCTTTCTTTTCCTTCGCAGTTTTAACTGGTTCTTTTTTTACCTCTTTTTTGGTGTCTTTAGATTTTGCCATAATTTATAAATTGATTAGTGAAGTATTTTTGAGCTTAAAATTTGAGCTAGGCTTTTAATAATTATTTCAATCACAAATTTAAGTCATTTATAATTTAATTTGCTTCAAAAATATTTCGATCTTGATTTAAATTAGTTCAGTTTTTTTTTGAGCTTTTAGAAATTTTCAAGAAGCCTTTTGTATTACATTGTTCAGGAGTAGACTGATATTAAACTATATTGTCCAGAGCAGATAATTGAGTATGTAAAGGACAATATTTTAAAAGAGCTTTTCGATTCAAGGTGCACTAATTTAGTAAATCTGGTCTTCGATCCTTGGTGCGATGATAGGCCTGGTCATAGTTCCATTCCTCTATTTTTTTGTGATTTCCTGAGAGAAGAATCTCAGGTACATGGAGTCCATCCCACTCTTCTGGTCTGGAATATACGGGAGGAGCCAATAGCCCATCTTGAAAACTATCTGAGAGTGCAGAGGTCTCATCGTTGAGCACTCCAGGTATCAGCCGGCCAATGCTATCTATCAGAACCGCAGCACCGATTTCGCCACCAGAAAGCACATAGTCGCCTATCGAAATTTCCAGAGTTACATATTTCTCTCTTATCCGCTCATCTATTCCTTTGTAGTGACCACAAATCAACAGTAAATTGCCCTTAAGAGAAAGCGTATTAGCTAATCTTTGATTGTAAGTGATTCCATCAGGACATAGATAGATGATTTCATCATACTCTCTTTCCTTTTTTAACTCTTCTATACATTTGGCTAGTGGTTCGCACATGAGTACCATCCCAGCTTCACCACCATACTGGTAGTCGTCTACCTGCTGGTGCTTGCCTATGCCATAGGGCCTAAGTGCAATGGCGCGTATAGTTAAAAGCTCTTTCTGCTGAGCACGTTTAAGAATAGAATGGGATAGAAAACTATCCATCAATTCTGGCAGTAGACTGATTAAATCTATATTCACGGGGTAAAATTAGTTATTCAGACTTAGAAATTGGGTTTTAGATTAGCTCTTGGTAGGATATTAATTTGAAAATAATTGAATATATTCTTCTGTCAATTGAACATAAATAGCAATTTTATCATCATCTATCGTGATTACGTATTCATCTATTAAAGGCACTAGAAGTAGCTTATCATTGCTAAGTTTTATCTCCAATGTCTCTTGGTGATTATTTTGATAAATGGCTATAACTTCTCCTATGTTCTCATCTAGATTATAAACCGCATAGCCAACTAAATCTTCTGATAATTCCTCATCAAAAAATTGACCTAGTAAGGTTTCATTAATAAAAATTTCTCGATTATTGAGGGCTTGAGCCTGCTCTTTGCTGGAGTAGTTTGCCCATTTGATATGAACCGTATAGTCATCTATCTTTGTTAGTTTTTCTATGATCAGGGGACTATGCATAGTACCTTTCTCGACAAATACCGCCTTGATAGTTGAATCTATTAGAGCAGCGTCTAATGTCACTAGAGTGGTGCCATCGAAGCCTTTGGTTTTTAATATGGTTCCTATTTTTATAAATGAATTCATCTTAATTATTTATAATTCTGCGCTGCCTTACCACTTCATATAGTAATATACTCGCACTATTAGACACATTCATAGAATCTATTTTTCCTAACATAGGTATTTTGATACATTGGTCTGCATGCGAAGCCCAAAATTCTGAAATTCCTGTGCTCTCTGTCCCGAAGACAATAGCTGCTGGCTGGGTGAAATCCTCTTGATAATAATATTTTTCTGTATGAAGATACGTTGGATAAATTTGAACGCTATGTTTCTGACAAAAGTCTAACGCATCTTGATTAGTACAGGAAACTATTTGCTTAGAAAATACGCAACCTAAGCTATTTCTAACTACATTATGATTATATATATCCGTTTGCATTTCGGTACAGAGTATGACATCTACATTGGCAGCATCTGCTGTGCGAAATAGCGAGCCAAGATTTCCAGGTTTTTCTATATTTTCTAAAATGAGCACAAAGGGTTTTGGACTCAGCACTACATCGGCTAGTTTTAGATATTTAGCCTTAGTTAAAGCTATGATAGAGCTTTTGACATCGCGAATTGCTATCTTTTCCATCACTTCAGTCGAACACTCATAGACTTCTTTAGCTGCTTCTTTTATACTAACATTTATATCCGTTAGATTTTTTTCAATTAGCAGTTTTTCTATTTCTATACCTGATGCTATAGCTATTTCTATTTCTTTTTGACCTTCTATTATACATAGTCCATGCTCCTTGCGTTTGGCAGCTTTATATTTTAATTCTACAATTGATTTGACCAATTGGTTTTGTGTACTCTGAATTTCTTTCAAATGAAACCTTGTTTTATCAATGATTTTAAAGCTCAAATTTAGTCTAGTTTGTATAAATTTGTAGAAACAGTATCAAATGAAGTCAAAAAATCTACTTTTGATATGCCTTAATCTAGCTTTTGCGCTGATTCGGGCACAGAATTTAACTCTACCGATAGATTTCCCTATATCTCTGGCCGGAAACTATGCAGAACTCCGAAAAAATCATTTTCATATGGGGTTGGACTTCCGAACAGATAATAAAGAAAATCTCAGAATTATAGCAGTAGAAGATGGTTATATATCCCGAATGGTGATAGCGCCAAACGGATATGGTAAGGCGATTTACATTCACCATCCGCAACAAGGATTTACCTCCGTATATGCACATCTAAATGCCTTCAGGCCCGACATGGAGTGGTGGATTAATCAGGCTCAATATGCTAGACAGTTAAATGCAATCGATACATCCTTTGCCCAAGCTAAGTTTTTTGTAAAAAAAGGTGAGCATATTGCTTTTTCTGGCAATACAGGCAGCTCAGAAGGTCCACACCTTCATTTTGAAATACGAAATTTGCAAACAGAAAAAACAATTAACCCTCTACATTTTTATCCGCAGATAAAAGATACGATAGCTCCTAGTTTAAATAAAATCATTTTTTACCATGTCGACGGAGAGTCTATTTTTATCGATAAATTTTCAGCGAAAGAAATTAGTCAACAGACGGTGGAGTTAAATTCGAGTAGTATAGGTTTGGCGATATCAACTTTTGATAAAATGAATCAATCACCCAATGTGTTTGGTATATATGCATTGAGAGTCTATGTTGAGAATGAACGAATTTATCAGTTCAAGCTAGATAGTCTGGACTTCAACTGGCAGAGTCATATTCGAGCGGCCAGTGACTATGGTATAGGGGAAAATAATGTGTATAAAGCCTTTTATGAATCATGTAGCTTTAACCTAACAGATAGCGTTAGTGCAAATGGCATCATACACATACTGCCAAAAGAAAAAAAACAAGTTCGTATTGAAGTCTACGATTTTCATGGAAATACTTCTTCTGTAGAATTTTTTCTAACGTCTACAAATGAATTTAAACCGAATCAATCGAAAGCAATAGATTGCAGACAAGAACAAATTTTGACGGATCAAAAAAGTTTTCAGTTTCTCATACCAGCAAATGGATTAGCGGAGAATTATGCGCTTAATTATACATTGGAAAAATTGGCTAGTTACGAATTATTCAAGATAAATCTCCTAAATCCTTCAGTAGCAGTTCTCATGCCATTTAAATTATCCTATTTTGTCCCGCCATCGACTAAGGATATCCATAAGCTATATCTAGAATCTAAAATAGATAATAAGGTGAAATGCTATAAGGGGTTTTTACAGCAAAATATCCTTATCTTTCCAAAATTGAAAAACTATGGCACTTTAACAATCCGATATGACCATGCCAATCCTGAGGTCATTGGATTGCCTTTACGTCGACAGCTTTATCTTGTATTTACCGTCAAAGATAAAGAGTCAGGAATAGAAGATTATCAACTCTATATCAATGGTAAGTGGCGAAAACTCTATTTTGATGAAAAAAATAATGAGTTGATTTATAAAATTATTTCAGAAGATAAAGGAAAGAAAGTCAAAGCCTTACTAGAAGTTACAGACCGAGTAGGAAATAAAAACAGTAAAACCTTGGAAATTTTATTGTAGAAAATATGTTATACAAGTTAGCAACCTAAAACAATAGTTCGCGAATGGATGAGGTGAGAAAGCGTTTTCTGAACTATATTCAATATGAGAAAAGACTCTCTAAGAATACGCTCATAGCTTATGAGCAAGATTTGAATCAGTTTAGTTTATTTCTTCATGACAATTTTCAGCATGAGGATATGCCTACGGCCAATTCTAGCATGATTAGATCATGGACCATCTCTTTGATAGAAAAAAAAGATACAGCTACTACGGTCAACCGAAAAATTTCTTGTCTAAAATCATTCTATAAGTTTTTACTTAAAAATGGGTCTATTCTGCAGAATCCGACCTCTAAAATCATTAGACCGAAAACGCCTAAGCGTCTACCAAAAGATATATCTGCTGGAAAGCTTCACAACATCAAAGACAAACTAGAACTCAGCCTCGCCGAAGATAATTTTGCTGCTCGCCGAGACTATACAATGTTTATGACATTTTATTTATGTGGTCTACGTCGAAGTGAGCTCATAGATATGCAGTGGCAGCACATAGATCCGTCTCTGAAACAGATATCAGTCATAGGAAAGGGCAAAAAGCAGCGATTTATTCCTATTAATTCTCAACTCATAGAATTACTGTATAGTTATAAGCAGGAGATAAGTGATCAGAATATTATAGCGGAAAATGAGCATGTTTTTATCTTAAAAAATGGGAAACAACTCTATCCTAATTTTGTGTATAGAACTATAAAAAAATACTTATTGGAGGTCACGTCTCAAAAGGGAATTGGGCCACATTCTTTAAGACACAGTTTTGCTACTCATCTGCTAAACGAAGGCGCCGAACTCAATGCTATTAAAGGTCTACTGGGCCATAGCTCACTAGCCTCTACTCAGGTATATACACACAGCAGTATTGAAAAACTAAAACATATTCATAAATTATCTCACCCTAAATCTTAAAAACGTATGAACAGAAAAATTCAAGCAGACGGATTCGTTGCAGATCTCAAATTGGTGGAGTTTATAGAAGCCAAAACGGACAAATTGATTACATTTCACGATCAAATCATCGATATTGATATCAAACTAAAAACGGATAGTCATCAAAAAATAAAGGATAAAATAGTGCATATTCTATGCCACATTCCCAGCAGTAATTTATTTGTAGAAGCTAAAGCCAAGTCGTTTGAAGAGGCTACAGATGAAGCAGTGGAAGATTTAAAAAGACAGATTAAGCGCAAGAAAGAAATAGCTTTAGGAAAGGCAACTAGTGGGTCAGCTGAATCACTTCAGGATAGAGATTGGGAAGACTATGACGATTAATAAGTCCCGTTCTTCATTGACTGAATTAGATAATTTTTATCTTCAGCTTTCGGATCCAAATAGAAGTGTATTTATAGAACTTCGTGAGATTATTTTATCCATATATAAGAATATAAGTCCAGAGTGGAAGTTTAAATTGCCCTTCTTTTATTATAATGGAAAGATGTTTTGTTATTTATGTTAACATAAAAAGTATAAGTAGCCATATATTGGTATCATTGATGGGAATAAAATTGATCATTCTGATTTGATAATGGAAGGACGCAAACGAATAAATTTTTTTTTAGTAGATCCAGAGAAGGACATTGACGTTAAAAAAGTTCGAAAGATTTTAAATTTAACTATTTTAACTACTAATTCCTAGGTTTCTATATTTAGCTAAATAGAATAAGATGTTTTCGCTGGATTAAAAGTTGAAAATAAATAAAATGAAGTCATTAGCTGACATATTAAATATAGAGCATCCCATAATAGTAGCTCCTATGTTTCTCATATCTAATGTAGAAATGGTGGTAGCTGCCTGTGAGGCTGGTGCTTCAGGTGCTTTCCCGGCTTTAAATTATCGAAGTTTAGATGATTTAAGACAGGCAATTCATGATATTCGCTCTAGAACATCAAAGCCATTTGGAGTCAATTTGATTGTCAATAAATCGAATATAAAATATAAGGCACAGCTCGAACTATTGCTCGAAGAAAAAATCGATTATATTATTACATCATTAGGTAGCCCTCAGGAGACAATTAAATCATGTAAGCCGCTGGGAATAAAAGTTTTCTGTGATGTCATAGATGTCGTCTATGCAAAAAAAGTAGAAAAGATGGGGGCGGATGCCGTCATAGCGGTCAATAATAAGGCAGGAGGGCATTGTGGAAAGATCGATCCATTGACATTAATAAAAAATATTCAAGCAGTGTGCCAGATACCAATAATATCAGCAGGAGGCATCGGGAGAAAATCTCAGATAGATGAGGTGATGCAGCACGGTGCGATCGGAGTCTCTGTTGGTACTATATTTTTAGCTAGCGAAGAGGCAACTATATCCAAAGATTATAAAGATGCTTTAATTCAGTATGGCGAAAAGGATATTGTTTTGACCACTAAAATGTCTGGGTCGCATCTGACGGTGATTAATACACCTTATGTGCAGTCTCTGGGAACAAATGCTAGCTTTTTGGAAAGACTGATGCATAAAAATAAATGGCTAAAAAAATATATAAAAATGATTATTTCTCTCAGGGGTATGAGAGCTATAGAAAAATCTACATTCAAATCAACTTATGAAACGGTCTGGTGCGCTGGGCCTTCTATCGAGTTCATTAAATCCGTGCGACCATTGAAAGAAATTATGAAAGATCTTACTGGTGATATTAGTTAGATATATGTAATTCCAAGAGGATAATCTTGGATTATCAGTTCAATGAGCTTTTGTTTTTTCTCTGGATGCCGCACAATATCATATTCACTTCCATTTATTATGACTATTCTATGTTGAGTCAACTGTTTGAAATAGGCGAGATAATTTTCATTGAGTTGTTCTAAATAACTGTCTTTTACATTGATCTCGTAGTTTCTGCCACGCCGCAGAATATTACTTTTAAGTCTATCTATACTTTGATAAATATAGATAGTCAAATCAGGTACAGGTATCTGTTGAAACATGATTTGAAAGAGTTTTTTGTATAGTTCTAGTTCGTCTGCTTTGAGGTTAATTGAAGCGAAAACAAGTGACTTGTAGAGTACAAAGTCACTTATTATTTTATCTTGAAATAAATCCCGTTTTTCTATTTCGTTTTTTACCTGATGATATCGCGAGGCAAGGAAGGAGAGCTCTAGTGGAAAACTGTACTTATCCTTTTCTTCATAAAATTTTACAAGAAAGGGGTTTTCTTCATATTCCTCAAGTAATAGCTTCGCTCCAAAGTATTGTGCTAGAAAAGCAGCTGTCGTGGTCTTTCCTGCGCCTATGACCCCTTCAATAGCTAAATAATTGTAATTCAATTTTCTTTATTAAACTTCAGGTGTTGTTCAAAAAATGATTGAAAACTTTAGATTTTCGACAGATGAAAACTATTTTCCTTTATACTCATTGACCTCCAGCTGGTCTTCGCATTCCAGCAGCAAGTCGAGGATTGTAGCCCCCATGATCGGGTGATAAAGGTCTGGAGCTATTTCTGAGAGCGGAATTAGAGTAAATCTTCTTTCATGCAGAAATGGATGCGGTATGGTTAAATCCATTTCACATATCATTTCATCTTCATACATCAATATATCAATATCTATTTCACGTGGTCCCCATTTATAGGTTTCTTCGCGTTCCATGAGTTTTTCGATTTCAGCAATTTTTTCAAGAACTTTCTTAGGTTTTAATTTTGATTCAACCTCTAAGGCTTGATTGAGAAATTCATCTTGTTCATTCTCTCCCCAAGGTTGAGTTTCGTATACTTTTGATTTTTTAACTATTTTCCCGATTTTCCCTTCCACTTGTTCTCGAGCCTTTTCGAGCTGTTTTAACCTATTGCCTATATTGCTTCCTAATAAAAGGTGTATCACTGCCATTTTTCTTATCTTTACAACAAAATTCAATAAAAAAAACTATTTAGTATGAGAAATTTTCTAAAGACCTTATTGGCAGTAATTTTTGGAAATATAATTTTTTTCGGAATTTTCTTCTTATTGCTGACAGGATTGGCGCTAGGGATAGCTATGAGTGCGAAAGGGAGTAAAGTAGAGTTAAAAGAAGATCATATACTGACTTTAAATATTCGCAGTGGTTTGTCAGATTTGTCTCAGGACAAAAGTTTTGATCTCGGTATGGGACAGGGGAATCAAAGTACCATAAGCATCTATGAAATAATAGATGGTATAAAAAAGGCAAAAAATGACAAATCAATCAAAGCATTGTGGATCCAGATGAACTATAACGAGGAGCTAAGCTATGTTCAGATAGACATGCTGAGAGCGGCAATTAAAGATTTTAAGGCTAGTAAAAAACCAGTAGTGGCCTATGGTGAGGCTATATCTCAGAAGATGTACTACCTAGGTTCGGCATCAGATAAGGTTATGGTAAATCCGCAAGGAGCTCTTGATGTGCGCGGTTTCGCTGCTCAATTGACTTTTTTCAAAAAGACTCTGGATAGATTAGAAATTAAACCACAAATCTTTTATGCAGGAAAATTCAAAAGTGCCACGGAGCCATTCAGGCTAGATAAGATGAGCGATGAGAATAAAGTGCAGATGAAAGAGTTGCTCTCCGATATTTCTAATTCCGTTCTTTCAAGTATTGCAGCCGACAGAAAAATAAATTTGGAAAATTTGAATTTAGCAATAAATGAGTTGCGAACAAGTATGCCTGAAGATGCACTCAGTTCTGGTCTGATTGATAAAATAACCTACCTAGATGAAGCAGAAAAGGAACTTAAAAGCCTCATGAAGCTAGGAGAGAAAGCAGAATTGAAAAAATTGACATTGTCAAATTACTTGGAAGATAAGTTTCCGTCATTTAAGAATGAAGGTATAGCAGTATATGTAGCTGAGGGTGATATCGTAGATGGAAAAGCAGAAGAAGGCAGTATAGGCTCAGAAGACATGGTTAAAGATATTCGAGCTATGGCAGAAGATAAAGATATTAAAGCCGTTGTAATTCGTGTCAATTCTCCAGGAGGCAGTGCTTTGGCTTCTGATGTTATCTTACGAGAGTTAGATATATTGAAAAAGAAAAAACCGCTGGTAGTTTCTATGGGCAACGTGGCGGCTAGTGGGGGTTATTATATAGCTAGTGGAGCAGAGAAAATATTCGCAGAGAAAAATACGATTACTGGTTCTATAGGTGTATTTGGTATCATCCCTAACATAGGACAGATGATGGAAAATAAGTTGGGAGTTACATTTGATGAAGTTGAGTTGCATGAACATGCAGCTATGGGGGTTTATAAAAACTTCGATGCATTAGAGGCTACTAGAATACAGCAGTCTATTGATAAAATTTACTTCAGTTTCAAATCAATCGTAGCAAAAGGAAGAAATATGAATATCGATAGTTTAGAAAACATAGCACAGGGTCGAGTCTGGAGTGGCACTAGAGCTAAGGAGCTGAAACTCGTAGATGAGATTGGTGGTCTAAAGGAAGCGATAGCCTATACTGCAAAGTCAAAGTCACTCGATGCTTCCAACTATTTTTTCTTCAATAAAAGAAAAAGTGATTTTGAAATGCTTTTTGAAGAATTTTCAAACGAAGATGCCAAGTCATCTTTGGAGGAAAAATATTTAAAATCAAAACTGGGTAGGTATGCTAAATATTACGATATGTTAAAATCATTTGAAAGTATTCGTGGAGCGCAAATGAGAATGGTCTATCAGGTGAATGGTTTATAATCATTATCTTGACGAAATCAGTTCCTCTTTTTTATTTCGGCAATATAGCATATTGGCATGAGCTCATTGAGCTAGAAAAGTTGTGTTTCACGACCAAATTCCCTATACCTAAAAAGACCTATGCTAATCGCACAGTTATACTCATGGCCAATGGTCTTCAGACTCTGACCGTTCCAATCTTAGGCGGGAGAGGAAGTAAAATTCCTATGGATAAAATCGAAATATCTTATCTAGAGAATTGGATAGCTAAGCATAAAATGGCTTTGCAATCAGCCTATGCTAAGAGTCCTTATTATGAGCATTATATGCCTTATTTTGAGCCCATTTGGGCTGCAAAGCCTCAGTCGCTCATGCAACTTAATTTGAACATGTTTAAAGTACTTTCAAGAGTATTGAAACTGAATATAGAAATAGTAGAAGAGGAAACTATGAATCTATCAGAAGACCAGTTCATTCCTAATATTTATTGTCAGACACTTGTTTCGTATCCTCAGGTGTTTCGATATAAATTTCCTTTTCATCCCGATTTATCTATTTTGGATTTAATTTTTTGCATGGGACCTAATGCCATGTCTTATCTAAAAAGCTAATTTTTAAACCTTTTAAATCCTTGTTTTTGTCTCAAAATGTTCTAGATTTTGTATATTTGTTCGAGAAATTATTCAAATAATGGATTTAATTTTAGAAGAGAAAAAGAAACAAGCCCATAAAATCATTGATGAATTAAAAGATGCACAATTCATAGATCGGTTAATAACTATGCATGAATTGAGTAATATTAAGGTAGACAGAAATTAGAAAATGCTATCTCTGGAGAGGAAACTATAGCTAGAACAAAAGAGCGGATTAGAGAATGGTGGGGCAAGTAGTTTTCTCAAGTGAAATAGAAAATTATTTAAACAATTTGATATATGTACGTTATCAGAATGAATACTTTGGACAAATTGAGGATTCTTTTGAATATGTAGAAAAATTGGTGAGATTTATTGAAAGAAATATTCAACAGATTCCTTCGAGAAAAAGCCCCCAGAATCTTGAATCACTAGGAGAAAATTATATAATTTATCAATCAAGTCCTCGAACAACTTGGTACATATTTTACGATAACTTTGAACATAACGTCTAGTAACTTTTTTATTTAACAACCATGAAAAATTCGCCCAATATTTAGATCTATAAAAACGTTTTTATGTCCACACAAGCATTATTTCCAGTAAAAAAACTAAAAGCTACCGGCACTAGTGAGAAGATATATATCATCCCTCCTCATAGGAATCGCTACCTGTCTGAAATATCAGAATCTATTCGGAAGTACAATAAGGAAATTAATGATCAGGCAGATATAGCTCAAAGATTGTACGCACTTCATTTAGCTAAAGTAGAAGCCAGTAAAGCAAAAGATGAAGTATTGACTGCAGCGCTAGATAGGCTTTATGCCTCTCTAGAGGAAAAGCTATCTATTGAGAATAAAAAAGTCATTCAAGGTTGGCAGGATAAGGTGAATCGTTACAAAGATGAATTTTATATATTCAAAGTTCGAGATAAGGAATTAAAAATAGCGACTCACACGAAGTCCTTATCTAATCTTTCTATTCCTAAGATTTCTATGCCTAAATACAAAGGTTGGGGCGATATTTTGCAGTGGAGTCTACAAGAAAATGTTCCTGGAGAATTTCCTTATACCGCTGGGGTTTATCCATTTAAGAGAGAGAATGAAGATCCGACGCGAATGTTTGCGGGCGAAGGGAGCCCTGAGAGAACGAATAAACGATTTCATTATGTGTCTCTTGGCCTACCTGCCAAAAGACTTTCGACGGCGTTTGATAGTGTGACTCTATATGGCGAAGATCCTGACCACAGGCCGGATATCTATGGAAAAATAGGTAATGCCGGTGTGAGTATTTGCTGTCTCGATGATATGAAAAAATTGTATTCGGGTTTTGATCTCTGTGAGCCAAACTGCTCTGTATCTATGACGATCAATGGTCCTGCACCTATATTGGTAACATTTTTTATGAATGCAGCCATAGACCAGCAGTGTGAAAAATACATTAAAGAAAACGGATTAGAGAAAGACGTCCAGAAAAAAATAGATGAACTCTATAAAGGAAAAATTAGACCTCAATATACACCATATGAATCTAATGAGTTGCCAGAAGGAAATTCTGGATTAGGCCTCATGCTGCTAGGTGTTACAGGCGATCAGGTCCTACCTATGGATGTATATGAAAAAATTAAAGCTGAAACCATAGCTAAGGTAAGAGGTACGGTACAAGCAGATATCCTTAAAGAAGATCAAGCGCAGAATACATGTATTTTTTCTACGGACTTTGCTTTAAAGTTGATGGGGGATGTACAGGAATATTTTATTCAGAATAAGATTAGAAATTTTTATTCAGTATCTATTTCAGGCTATCACATAGCGGAGGCAGGCGCCAATCCTATTTCGCAGTTGGCGTTTACGCTTTCCAATGGATTTACGTTTCTGGAGTATTATGTATCAAGAGGTATGAAAATTGATGATTTTGCGCCGAATTTTTCATTTTTCTTCTCGAATGGCGTAGATCCTGAATATTCTGTTATAGGTCGTGTTGCTCGTCGTATATGGGCTAAGGCAGTAAAAAATCTTTATGGAGGAAATGAGCGCAGTCAAATGCTAAAATATCATATCCAAACTTCTGGACGTTCTCTGCATGCGCAGGAGATAGATTTTAATGATATCCGTACGACTTTACAGGCGCTTTATGCCATTTATGACAATTGCAATTCATTGCATACTAATGCCTATGATGAAGCTATAACTACACCTACAGAGGAATCTGTGCGCAGAGCTATGGCTATTCAGATGATAATCAATCATGAACTAGGATTAGCTAAGAATCAAAATCCAAATCAAGGTTCATTTATCATAGAAGAGCTAACGGATCTGGTAGAAGAGGCTATTCTTCTAGAGTTCGACAAATTGACGGAGCGCGGAGGCGTACTCGGCGCTATGGAGACTATGTACCAACGAGGAAAAATTCAAGAAGAGTCCATGCATTACGAGATGCTCAAACATACTGGAGAATACCCAATAATAGGCGTCAATACATTTCTTAATAGTAAGGGTTCTCCAACGGTGATTCCGGGTGAAGTCATTCGAGCTACAGATGATGAAAAGCAACAACAAATAGAAACCTTGAATGCTTTACACTCCATTTATAGCGAGGCTCAAAAAACATCACTCCAGAACTTAAAACTCGCATCATTACAAAATAGAAATCTCTTCTACGAATTAATGGAAGCCGGAAAAGTCTGCTCACTTGGGCAGATATCGAATGCGCTATATGAAGTAGGTGGACAGTATAGGAGGAATATGTAATATTCGTTTGTGTATCTTAAATAAGAGAATTAACTGATTGTTTACAAAAGGGGTCGGGGTAGTATAGTGTCAAAAACATTCCTGCAATCCTTCTTAGTATTTCCTAAAAAACCTATTATCTTTGTCTAAATCCATTCCTATGAAGCAGTTTATATTTTTACTGATATTTAGCCCTGTATTTATTTGCGCTCAGTTTGGAAATCGGAACCTACCGCCAGAGAGTTGGACTAGGGATGGAAAATATGTCGCAATAAACAGTAAAGAAGTCCTAGCGGATCCAAATGAAATACATAAATTAAAAGCAATCGAACATGCCTCATACATATGCGCGACTGCTATACCTGCGCAGATTAAATTTTCAGATTTTAGTCTGGTAGAAATTTTGCCAAATAATGATAAGGTTTATCGCCTTCTTATCAAATCTCCTGGTGCATTAGGTATGATGCTGATGTTTGAGAATTTTAAACTAGACAAAGGCGCTAAATTATGGATTTATAATAAAGAGAAGACTCACTTTGCCGGAATGTATTCTGAAAAAGATAATTATCAGACAAATGGCGAGTTTTTAAGTTCGTATGTACTAGGAAATGAAGTCATAGTCGAATATTTAGAATCAAGTGAAATACATACTGTAGATTTTTCAATTACCAAGGTTTATCATTATTTTAGAGGTTTGAAAAGTGGGAATGGCAATGGGTTTGGTTCATCTGGATCTTGTATGGTAAATGCTGCCTGTCCTGAGGGGGCTATTAAGCCTGCAGCGCGCGCTGCGACATGCAGAATAAGGGTCACAGGACCTAGTTTCTCAGGATTTTGTACTGGTACATTGATTAGTAATACCTCTGGAGATGGGACCCCATACATTATTAGTGCCAATCACTGCAGTGCTAAGAGTAGTCTGAGTGATTTGATTAATTGGGAATTTGATTTTTTATTCGAATCTCCTTCTTGTAATAATCCTCCAATAGAGCCTTCTGCATTGACCTATAAAGGTTGCACTGCTCTAGCTTATTCTGGAACAGATAACGGAGAAAATTCATCAGACTTTTTATTATTAAAATTAAATTCGACTCTTTTAACTGCTACGCATGATTTTACCTTTCTAGGCTGGGATAGATCAGATAACAATTATGAAAATACAGTGTGTTATCACCACCCAAAAGGAGATATTAAAAAAGTTAGTACTTCTTCAGGATTTACTAGCAAAGTAAGCTATGGAAATAATGTGCCGAATACTCATTTAGCTCTAACATGGACACCTACAGCTAAAGGTTATTCTGTAACAGAAGAGGGCTCTTCTGGTTCAGGGTTGGTCAATAATGATGGTTTATTAGTTGGGACATTGACTGGAGGGTCAGCTTCGTGTGACAACCTTAGTGGAGTAGATATGTATGGTCGTTTTTTTGTTCATTGGGATAAATTTGGAACAGCAAATGATCGTCGATTAAAACCATGGTTAGATCCAGGAAATACGGGAGCCACTATTTCTAAGTCACTTAAGCTATCAGGTGCTATTGTAGGAATATCTTCCCATCAATTGGAAGAAAAGCTAATGTATTCTTTTAATTTAAATCACCTAAAAATCAATTGGATAAACAGCGGATATGACATTAATATTTATAATTTTCTAGGACAGAAAGTTTATCAGACCTGCACGAATTCTGAAGAGTTGAATGTTGATTTGGCTTCTTTCACTAAAGGTATATATATTGTAGAAGCTCTAAATGAGAATAAAAGAGCAGTTGTGAAAATCAGTTGGTAAAATTTAATGGCGAAACTACTTCTTATTCCTGCTCCCATAGTTGACAACTCTATAAAAGATATTACAGAGTATTCTAAGCAATCCGTTAAACCTATAAGGCATTTTGTAGTCGAAAATTTACGGACAGCGAGAAGAGTGCTGCGTAAGTATGACTATAAAGTTAATTTTGATAACGAGGTGAGTTTTTTTGAGTATGACAAACATATCAAAACTTCATCTTTAGAAGAAATAGAAAATTGGTTTAAAGCTGGATTTTCTGTAGGTCTCATGTCAGAAGCTGGCATGCCATGTATCGCTGATCCTGGAAATGAGGTTGTGCGCTTAGCGCATCGGTTAGGCACCTCTATTGAGGTTTTATCTGGTCCTTCTAGCATTCTCATGGCCTTAGTAGCCAGTGGATTAAATGGGCAAAATTTTGCCTTTAATGGTTATTTACCAATAGACCAAGCAGAGCGATTGAAAAAGTTAAAATTTCTAGAAGCTAGAGCCCAATCTGAAAATCAAACACAGTTATTCATGGAAACGCCATATAGAAACCAAGGTCTCTTTGATTTTATACTTAAAAGCTGCCCTTCGCATCTTTTTTTAGGCATAGCAGCTAATATGGGAGAAGAGTCTTCTATTATCAGATCGAAAAAGATAGAAGATTGGAAACGATCAGACCTACCTATGCTTCATAAGCTTCCTACTATATTTTCTTTGGGTATATAATTTTCATACAATTATTGTACATTTTTCATATTGAATTCTATAAAAGGATACATTTATTTTATGTAAAAAGCCTAATTGATTAATCCGTAATATAATATTAGTGCTTAATTTAGCTTGATCCTCTGCGGGTTTTTTTCTAATCAAATTTAAAATCAATTTTTTATTAACAGCATTTAGACTTTATCCGAAAGAAAAGATTATGTACTAACTACAAAAAAAAGGAGTTCGGTAGGGGAACCGAACTCCAAAATACTATGAAAACAAAACTAACATAATTGTTAAAACAACTATGAAAACCTAATACAAATATAATATAAAAAAATGGAATGTCAAGTCCTAAGTTAAAATTATTTTGGATTTTTAAGATTCTCAAGGTATTGTGCGAGTTCATCTAAGGTTTTGAAGTTCACATCGCGTGGTTTACTTCCTTTATTAGGCCCTACTATACCCATGGCTTCTAGCTGATCTACTAGTCTGCCCGCGCGCCCGTGACCTACGTTTAATTTTCGCTGCAGTAGTGAAATAGAGCCTATTTGCTGTATGACTATTTCTCTAGCAGCATCCTCAAATAAGGGGTCTATATCATTTTTATCAAATCTGACTTCACGGTCCAATTCTTCGTCTCCATAGTATTCTGGCAATTGGTAAGCCTCTCCATAGCTTTGCTGCTTGCCAATATGCTGACATATTTTATCTACCTCTGGCGTATCTACAAATGGGCATTGGAGGCGTATGATATCGCCACCAGATGGACTATAGAGCATGTCTCCTCGCCCTATGAGCTGTTCAGCACCTTTGGTGTCAATTATAATATTGCTATCTATTGCTTTAGATACGGCAAAGGCTATTTTAGTAGGGAAATTCGCTCTGATCAATCCTGTGAGAATATTCGCCGCAGGGCGCTGGGTAGCCAATATGACATGAATACCGATAGCTCGAGCAAGCTGGGCTATTCTAGCCAAGGGCATTTCTACCTCTTTGCCTGCAGTGATTATGAGGTCGGCATACTCATCTATAACCAATACAAAATAAGGTAAATAGCGATGGCCGTGAAGTGGATTGAGCTGACGTTTTTTAAATTTGTCGTTGTATTCTTTGATGTTTCTTACCATTGCCTTTTTGAGGAGATCATATCTGTCATCCATCTCTATGCACAGTGAATTGAGTGTATTGACTACTTTTTTTACGTCAGTGATTATAGGCTCTTCCTCATTGGGAAGTTTAGCAAGAAAATGTTTTTCTATTGTACTATATATACTTAATTCTACTTTCTTTGGATCCACCATGACGAATTTAAGCTCAGAAGGATGTTTCTTGTATAACAGCGAAACTAGAATTGCATTAATTCCCACAGATTTCCCTTTGCCCGTAGCCCCTGCCATGAGCAGGTGCGGCATGGTAGCCAAATCTACTACTACCATTTCATTGGAGATATTTTTTCCCAGGGCGATAGGTAATTCCATTTTTGTCGTTTGAAATTTTTCCGACATGATAGCCGAGCGCATACTTACTATCTCTGTTTTCTTGTTAGGGACTTCTATCCCTATCGTTCCTTTGCCAGGGATAGGGGCTATAATGCGTATGCCGAGCGCTGCTAAGGAAAGGGCAATATCATTTTCTAATCTTGATATCGTAGATACGCGCACTCCTGGTGCAGGAGTGATTTCATACAATGTTACAGTAGGTCCCACTGTAGCTCTAATGGAACTAATCGTGATATTGAAATTTTTGAGGGTTTCTACGATTTGATTCTTATTGTTTTCTAGTTCATTCCTATCTATAGTCGTAGTTCCCGAACCATGATTTTCTAAAAAGTCTATGGTAGGATATTTGTAGTCAGATAAATCTTTTTTAGGATCGTAAGGCTCTAAATTTTCAAGATTTTTCTGCTGAATTTCCGCGATGTTTGTAACCAATTTTTCTTCTGTCTTAGGCACTATGGTTAGTTCTGTGGTGCTCTTTTCTTCAGAAATATTTTTTACATCGCTACTTTGCTTCTCCTCGATTTCTGTTTTTGTGGTCTGAGGAAGCTCCTCGTTTTTATTCATGATTTCTAGTCCCAAATTCGGCAAAGGCATATCTAGACTGTCTGGTGCGCTTGTAAAATCTATATTATCTTTTTCAAATAGGGTGTCACTATAGGTTTTTTCTTCATTGATTATTCCCTTTTTTATAGGTTCTGTTTCGTTAAACAACTTTTCTTCCTTTGGCAGTTGACCTTGTTCATACCATTTCAAAATAAAATTGAAATTGAGATTAGCGAACCAAACTAAGGCAGCAATGCTGCAACATATCCATACCATCAGCACACCTAATGTGCCTATATAATTATGAAGAAAACTATCAGGACCGGTGATGAGATTGCCAAAGTTTCCTCCTAGAGGTAGATACCCATTTCTAAAAAAAACCAACTGAACTAATGCTAGAAAACTACTAGCAATAAAAATGAATAGAATTGGATAGAGACTAAGCTTGAGATAAGAGAATAGTCTCTTCTGGAAGAGCAGGTTGAGACTGAGCAGGAAAAGACTGATGGGTATTATAAATGCAGCGAGTCCGAATAAATTGTCAACGAAGAAATAACCTAAGAAAACCCCAATTTTATTGAGCCAGTTTTGAATTTTATAGTGTTCTGTTTCCTTGATATAATCCCAGCCTTCTAAAGCTATACTCTGGTCTAGACGAAAGCTAAAAAGGTAGGATAAAAAGCTAAAAAATAGAATAAATGAGAAAAATAGAATGACGACACCTGCAATCTTTTGATGTTTGCTCTGATTTAAAAATGAACTGAGTTCTTTATTTGATTTGGCTGCCATACTAAATTAGGATATTCCTAAGTCTAAATTACAAAGCTATATCTCTAGTAATAAAGAGGCGGATAAATTGTCCACAAGGTTTAGTTTTACATACAGTTTTAGTCTAAAAAACGCGCGCGTTCTTTTTCCGTCGGCATTCTACAGTGGTCAAATCTGCCAAACCAATGCACTCTATTAAGACTAGTCCACTGATAAATATAGTCTCGAATGAACTTTGGAATCCACTTGAAAATATAAAATATAGCCCAAATACCACCTATTGACTTGAGAATTTCTAATACAGCATCGGATTCAGTGAAAATTTCATGATTTTGAAAATAGACTATAGTTTTAAGTTCATCAATGAACTCTTTAGGTAAAAGTTCTGCGGCTGCCTTACCTTGAAGGGGAGTGAATTTCAATACATGATTTTTATCTGCATCTATAAGTAGATTTACAAATCGATTACAAAGTCCACAGACCCCATCGAAGAAGATTAGATTCATGAAATTCGGACTTAAATTGAGCTAATGTTCAAAATTAAGAATAAAACTCTTTAATACTTTCTGCTAAAATCCAGCAATCCTCAAATCTATTGTACATAGGCACCGGAGCTACACGGATGACGTCAGGTTCGCGCCAGTCTGTGATAATACCATTGTCTTGAAGGAATTTGAAAAGTTCTTTTGGTTTGTCGAGAGCTATCAAGGAGAGTTGACAGCCACGATATTTAGGATTGGAAGGTGTTATGATTTTTATCTGAGGAATTTCTTTGAGCAAATTTTCCAAATATCCTGTCATCTGCTCACTTTTAGTGCGAAGATTTTCTATTCCAGCCTGTTCAAATATCTCCAGTGAAGCTAAATGCGCAGCCATAGAGAATATTTGTGCATTGGATTGTTGCCATCCGCTTGCACCTTTAGCTGGAATGAATTCTGATTTCATCAGGAAGCGGTCTTTCTCCTCATTACCCCACCAGCCTGCAAAACGAGGTAAATCTGGATTATTTCCATGCTTTTCATGTACAAAAATAGAAGCGACACCACCAGGCCCAGAGTTTAGATATTTATAGCTACACCAGCAGGCGAAGTCCACATTCCATTCGTGGAGTTTTAAAACGATATTTCCGGCAGCATGAGCCAAATCATAACCTGCTATGGCTCCTACTTCATGTGCTTTTTTAGTAATGGTCTCTAGGTCGAATAATTGACCTGTATAGTAGTTGACCCCACCGAGCATCAACAGGGCGAGTTCATCTTTATTGTCTTCAATTTGAGCAAGAATATCTTCCGTCCGGATACAATGTTCTCCATCACGGGGTTGAAGTAAAATGATATGTTGACTCGGATCTAATTCATGAAATTTGACCTGCTGCTGCACGGCATAGTGGTCGGAAGGGAAGGCCGCAGCTTCCATCATAATTTTTGTTCTTTTACCATGGGGTCTATAAAAGGAGACTAGGAGTAAATTTAAATTGACAGAAAGCGTATTCATGACGGCAACTTCTTCCGTTTTAGCTCCTACTATTTTAGCAGCTTTGTCCGTTAAGAAATGATGATAGCCAAACCAGTTTCTTCTCGACTGAAAATGTCCTTCCACACCGTATTTTCCCCAGTCTTCTAATTCTTCAAGGATATATTGCTGAGCCTTTCTGGGCTGCAGACCTAGCGAGTTTCCAGTGAAATAATAGATGTCTTTTCCGTTGTGCTGTGGGAAAATAAATTGGTCTCGGTAGGACTTTAAACTATCTGATAAATCAAGGGATTGAGCGTACGAGAGAGAGTAATCTAATGCCATTATTTGAATAATTCAGAATTCAAAATTAAGAATTTAGAATTAAAATCCTATTTTTGTAGCTTGATGAAGCCAATAAGGAATTTTTGTATAATTGCACACATAGATCATGGAAAATCTACCTTGGCAGACCGTTTATTGGAGTTTACCAATACGATAACGGAACGTGAGCGGGAAGACCAGCTTCTCGATGACATGGATCTCGAGAAGGAAAGAGGAATTACGATAAAGAGTCATGCCATTCAGATGGATTATCCATTTAACGGAATAGATTATACTATAAATCTCATAGATACACCTGGTCACGTAGATTTTTCTTATGAAGTTTCTAGATCGATAGCTTCCTGTGAAGGTGCATTGCTTCTTGTCGATGCTACGCAAGGTATTCAGGCTCAGACGATATCTAATTTATATTTAGCTCTGGAGAATGACCTAGAAATCATACCTGTAGTTAATAAGATAGATATGGATGGGGCTATGATTGAAGAGGTCAAAGACCAGATCGTTGATTTGATAGGTTGTGAGAGAGATACAATACTTGAGGCGAGTGGCCGCTCAGGTATAGGGATTGAAGGTATTCTGAAAGCTGTAATTGAAAGAATTCCAGCCCCCAAATTTATAGAAGGAGCGAAGCTTCAGGCTATGATTTTTGATTCTGTATTCAATCCATTTAGAGGAGTGATTGCCTATTTTAGAATTTTTAATGGCACATTGCGGAAGAATGATAAAATCAGATTTTTAGCTACCCAGAAAGATTATAACGCAGACGAAATAGGTATCCTAAGATTGAAGCCCGAGATAAAAGATATGTTAGGACCGGGGGATGTAGGTTATATTATTACAGGTATCAAGCAAGCTAAAGAAATTAAGGTAGGCGATACCATCACACTAGCTAGTGACCCTTCTACGGAGAGTGTCAAAGGATTTGAGGATGTAAAACCAATGGTATTTGCGGGTATTTATCCAATCGACTCTGATGATTTTGAAGATTTGAGGGATAGTTTGGAGAAATTGCAGCTAAACGATGCCTCTTTGGTATATGAGCCAGAGACTTCGATTGCCTTAGGTTTTGGATTTCGTTGTGGTTTTCTTGGGCTTTTACACCTTGAGATTGTCAGTGAACGATTGGAACGTGAATTTGATCAGAACATAATTGTGACTGTGCCTCAGGTGAGCTATAATTGTTATTTAACTAAAGATAAAAACGCTCCGATTTACCTTCACAATCCTTCTGAATTACCAGATGTGACTACTTTAGATAGAATAGAAGAGCCTTGGATAAAATCACAGATCATCACTAAACCAGAATTTATAGGTAGCTTGATGAATCTGTGTATGGAGAAACGTGGAATTTTACAAAATCAACATTATCTAACTCCTACACGTGTCGAATTGCAATTTGAAATGCCGTTGGCAGAAATTGTATTTGACTTTTATGATAAATTGAAGTCTATTTCTAAGGGCTATGCCTCTTTTGATTATCAGTTAATAGGCTTCCGGGCAGGAGATTTAGTGAAATTAGATATTAAACTCAATGGGGAGAATGTAGATGCATTTTCTTCTATGATCCACCGAGATAAGGCTTATGGATTCGGAAGTAGACTGTGCGAGAAATTGAAGGAGTTAATACCAAAACAACAATTTGTCATAGCTATTCAAGCTGCTATCGGTATGAAGATTATATCGAGAGAGACGATATCTGCTATGCGTAAGGATGTAACGGCAAAGTGCTATGGTGGGGATATTTCTAGAAAGAGAAAGCTCCTAGAAAAGCAAAAGAAAGGAAAGAAAAAAATGCGTCAATTTGGTAAGGTAGAGGTGCCGCAGGAAGCATTTTTAGCAGTATTAAAGTTGAATGATTAATAAAAAATTGAAAAGTCGATATCGTTTTTATTCGCCTTTTCACTCCCAACTATATAAATTATAATTAAAAAAAGAAATTAACTACTAATTACTAAAAGACTAACAACTAGAATTATGTCAGACATTAATAGTATAATAGACGAAGCAAAATCGAAGTTTAATAAATCAATAGAGCATCTTGAAGAAGAGATGATGAAAATCAGAGCTGGCAAGGCTAATCCATCTATGCTGAATGGAATTATGGTAGATGCTTATGGCTCTATGGCTCCGTTATCAGGCGTATGCAGTATCACAACACCAGATGCTAGGATGCTCGTATTGCAGCCATGGGATAAAGGGCAGATTTCAGCTATTGAGAAAGCTATCATGCAAGCCAATATTGGTTTAAATCCTCAGAATGATGGGCAGGTAATTCGAATTTCTGTGCCGCCACTGACCGAAGAGCGAAGAAAAGATCTCGTAAAGCAGTCAAAATCTGAAATGGAAAAATCGAAAATAGCCATACGCAACATTAGAAGAGATGCCAATGAGGATATCAAAGCATTAAAAAAAGATGGAGTATCTGAAGATATGATCAAGGGTGGAGAAGATAGAATGCAAAAATTAACAGACGAGTTTATCTTGAAGGTAGATAAGTTGCTAGAAGCTAAGGAAAAGGAAATTATGACGGTGTAACACTAATCGCCATTGATATTTCAGTCGTGACATATTTTTTCATCTAATACTTAATAACGAATAAATTTTCAATAATGAATAATTCAATCAACAATGTAGTCATAGGAATCATAAGTTTAGCAGTAGCTTTTCTATATTTTTTGCATTTTAAATCAACCTCACCTACCGTCAATCTAAATCCTAATAGCAAAGATATAGTCGCTGCTTCCGGCAGCAGAGTTGCCTTTGTCAATATAGATTCATTTTTTGTAAAGTACGAAGATTTTAAGAAATTTAAAAGTGAGTTGGAGGCTTCTCAGAAAGCTGGTCAGAAACAACTGGAGTCGAAAGCCGCTTCCATGCAGGCTGATTACGGTAAATTTATGCAGCAAGCTCAAAGTGGTCAGTTGACACAACAACAAGCTCAATCTCAAGAAAAATCCTTTATGGCTAGAAAGGATGCGCTTTTGTCTGAGGAGCAGCAGTTGGCAAAGAACTTGGCAGATAAGACAAATAACGCCACTAAGGAATTGTATAAAAAAGTAGATGCCTATTTCACAGAAAATAAATCAAAATACAATTGCGACTATGTCATGGGTTATCAGACCAACGGTATGCTGCTTTACTTTGATAAAAAAATGGACATCACTAGTCAGCTTGTAGAAGACCTTAATAAGAAGTAAATCTTTCGCTAATTAAGAGGTATGTTTAAGTTATTTGAAAAAGAATCAATAATTGCATACCTAATTTATTCCATTCTTATACTCTTATTGAGTATAAAAGTTTTTTATACAGGTGTTTTAGATATGAACTATAAGAGTTCCTATTTTTTGACTTCTATAATAGATATAAGCGCTTGGAAACCTTTTTTGATTAGAGGGTTAATTTTCCTGGTCATTTTGTTTTCGTTTTTTATTCTGTCTCTCATATATGTGGATTTCAGTTATCATGCCAAAGCATGGCTTGTTTGTCAATTTGTTGTTTGTTGTCAATTTCTAGCAGCTTTCATATTCCCGCTTTCTATAGAACAGGTGCTATGTGTATTTGTATTTCTCTTGATGTCATTATTGCTTGTCCGTGCCGACAAAAAAAAGGATACCGTAGAAACTTTTTATAATTTAGGATTTCTTTTTGCATTTTCTATTGTGCTTTCTTTTAGTATGCTTTTTTATCTTATTCCTTTATTATTTACTATTTTTATTTATAGCAAGAATGGAGCTCGGGATCTTTTAGCTTTAATTTTAGGAGTACTCACACTTATTAGTGTGTTTGTCAGTTATTTTATCCTGACGGATCATTCTGCTGTTTCTTTGGAATTTTATGCTATGTTCAAATTAATTCATTATGACTTGGCGAAAAATTGGGAATGGGTAATTGCAGGAATCTGTCTTTTGTTTATGGGGATTACACTTCCGTCGATAGGGTCATTTACGATTCATACTAGAAAGTTTTATACCTATTTATTTTTTTGCGCTCTAACCATCCTTCCAATTTACTCCCTATTGAGTATTACGGAAACCAAGTTGAGCCTATTAGTTGCGCTGATTGCTAGTTTCTATATACTGCCATTTATATTTCAAGCTAGAAGTTATAGAGTAAAGAGTTTTCTATTGTTTTTTGGGTTAATTATCTCAATATTTGCTACATTTGTTCAGTTTAAATAATCAATATGTTAACGAAGGAGCAAATAGCTCAGCGAATAGCGCGAGAATTAAAAGATGGAATGTATGTGAATCTAGGCATTGGCATTCCGACTCTTGTAGCTAATTACATACCTAGCGGTATAGAAGTCGTTCTCCAAAGCGAAAATGGCTTGTTGGGCATGGGTCCTTTCCCCTCTGAAGGAGAAGAGGATGCTGATTTGATTAATGCAGGCAAACAAACTATAACTACATTGCCTGGATCTTCTATTTTCGATAGTGCAGCAAGTTTCGGTATGATACGAGCTCAAAAGGTAGATTTGACTGTACTAGGGGCTATGGAAGTTTCTGAAAGCGGTGATATAGCTAATTGGAAAATACCTGGAAAAATGGTAAAAGGAATGGGTGGAGCTATGGATTTAGTGGCTAGTGCGAAAAATATCATAGTGGCCATGCAGCATTGCTCTAAAGATGGCAAATCAAAATTGCTCAAGAATTGCAGCCTGCCGCTCACTGGAATTAGATGTGTAACAAAAATTGTTTCTGATTTAGCGGTTTTAGATGTTACTCCTCAAGGTTTTGTTCTTCTAGAAAGAGCACCAGAAGTGAGTTTAGAATACATTCAATCTGTAACAGAAGGTAAATTGATTATAAATAGAGAAATCCCGGAGATAAAATTTTAGTAGCGAATGATAATTTCTAAAACTCCAGTTCGAATAAGTTTTTTTGGTGGAGGTACCGACTATCCTGAGTATTTTAATGAATATGGTGGCTGTGTGCTGAGTACGACTATAGATAAGTATGTTTATATCACTATAAATAAAATTGGGGGTCTTCTCGATGATAAGTATAGAATAGCTTATAAGAAAATAGAATTATGCAATAGTATTTCAGAAATAGAGCACCCTTCTGTTCGTGAAACCCTCCGTTATTTAAACATTATAGACGGTCTAGATATTAATATTTTCAGTGATTTGCCAGCGCGCACTGGATTAGGCAGCAGTAGTAGTTTTACAGTAGGTCTGCTAAATGCCTTATATGCCTATGAAGGGAAAATTAAATCAAAGTTGGACTATGCTCAAGAGGCTATCTATATAGAAAAAGAAATCTTGAATGAAAATGTAGGTGTGCAAGATCAGTTGGCGGCTGCTTGTGGCGGTTTGAATTATATGAAATTAAGTAGTTCTGGCTATGAGGTGAATCCCATAATATTATCTAAAGAACGAAAACTAGTATTGGATAGTAATTTATTACTGTATTATACCGGAATTAGTAGATTTGCCACAGAAGTGCTCACAGAGCAGATAGAGAAGACCAAAGAAAGGAAAGTGATGGTAGAATTGAAAGATATTTATAACATGGTGCAGGATGGCATTAAAATACTTTCTGATGACTCCATTCCACTTTCAGATTTTGGAAATCTACTTGACAAAACATGGCAGGCCAAGAAGAAACTTTCATCAGCAATTTCTAATGGACCTATAGATGAAATGTATGAAATTGCGATTAAAAGTGGAGCACTTGGAGGCAAATTATTAGGTGCAGGTGGAGGTGGTTTTTTTCTCTTTTATGTAAATAAAGAGAATCAAGAGCTATTTAGAGAAAAAATGGAAAATTTTATAGAGATTCCATTTAGTTTTGAGGAAGAAGGAAGCAGGATAATACATTTTAGTTAAGTGCATGATTGAGTTAAGGAAGAAATTATATTATTTGCTATTTAGTGTTAAAAACTTTGGGCTGCTAGATGGTTTTATTTTATGGTTAAATTTAGAAGTTTTTGAAACTAGCACAATTTCTGTTCCTGGAATTAAATATGAAATTATTTTAAGAAAAA
Source organism: Chitinophagales bacterium (assembly GCA_030832185.1). Lineage (GTDB taxonomy): Bacteria > Bacteroidota > Bacteroidia > Chitinophagales > JADJOU01 > CHPMRC01. The sequence continues at coordinate 134,250 of JAURJQ010000030.1, forward strand.
ACACTTCAGATAAAAACGCTTTCAAACAAATTTTTTTACTAAACGAATATGATTTGTTTGATTTTAAAAACCCAAAAACTGTAATTGATGCTGGTGGAAATATAGGTCTTTTTTCAATCTTAGTTAAAAAAAAATATCCTGACTCTAAAATTATATGCATTGAGCCTGATGAAGAAAATTATAGTATTCTATCAAAAAATTTATCTTTTTATTCTAATATTTTTAATGAATACAAAGGGTTATGGCATAAAGACTGCAAGTTAAGTATCGTTAAAAAGGAAGAAATAGGTGCATGGGGTACTCAAGTAATAGAAAACGAAAATGGATCAATTGATGCAATTTCTATTGACACAATTTTTAAAAAGTATTCAATTGAATATATTGATATTTTAAAAATAGACATAGAAACCAGTGAAAAATATTTATTTGACAATAATATAGATTGGTTATTAAAATCAAGATATATAATAATAGAATTTCATGATAGAATAGAACATGGTACTTCTATAGGTTTTTTTAAGGCATTATCAAAGTTAGATATTAAATTTAATTATTTTATTATGGGAGACAATACTGTTATCGAAAACCTGAGTTTTAAGTCTAGTAATGACTGAGATAAAAATAATTTTTTTATTAGCTTATGATTTTGAATTGGTGAAATTATCTTTGCCTTGTGTTTACACTCATGCTGATAAAATTTTATTTTCTATAGATATTAATAGGACATCATTTGCAGGAAATAAATATTACTTTGATGAAAATTTTATTAACTGGATTAAAGAATACGATACTGAAAGTAAAATTACAATCTACGAAGACAATTTTTATCAGAGCAATCTAACTGTAATGGAATGCGAAACTAGGCAAAGACAAATGTCCGCTGATTATCTTGGAGAAGGAGGTTGGACAATTCAACTTGATGTGGATGAGTATTTTATAAATTTCAAAAGTTTTGTAACTTTTTTAGAAACAAAAAGCAATTATTTAATTGATCCTAAAAATAATAGAATAGCTATTTCCTCCAATTGGATTGTAATGTATAAGCAAGATGAGAATGGTTTTTTTATGATAAAAGATTCGAAATTTCCATTAAAGATTGCTACAAATTATCCTAAGTATACTATCGCCAGAAATTTACATTGTAAATCTATTTATACTAGAAGTTTTATGCTACATCAATCCTGGGCGAGAAGTATAGAAGAAATCGAAACTAAAGTGAAAAACTGGAGCCATGCTTCAGATGTTAAAAACCCCGCTGAATATTTAGAATTTTATAAATCCATAAATATAGAAAACTATAAATCAGTAATTGATTTTGCTCCTTTAAAACCAAAGTCAATATTCAAACGATTAGATTATATTCCAATTAAAAACGCAAATGAATTAATTGCTTATTTTGAAAAAATAGATCCAAAAGAATCTAGTTTTTATATTTTTCGCAAGAATTTCATTCAATGGTTTTTAAATGTCAATATTTTAAAAACTATATACTTTAAAATAAACAACTTTTTGTATTGGCTTACTTATGATGGCAAAAATAAATAGTCTATATGCACTATCAAATAATAGTTAAATGACTGAGTTATTTATAAAAACGAATTGTATACTATGTAATTCAGCGAATAGCTCAATTTATATTGACAACATTGTACATAATTGTCAAATGCTCAAAAATTTAAATATAAACAGCATTGTTGATTCAAGTATAATGCTATGTCTTGAATGTAGTCATCATTATTTATCTCCAATTATTGAAGAGAATACTATAAAAGATTATTACAATCGTATTAATTCAGAATACTATGATTATATACCATCTCATGCAAGAAAAAATGAAGATTTAAAGATTTTAAGCGCAGTTCAAAAGTTAAAACCAAAAGGAAATATATTAGAAATAGGCAGTGGGAATGGTTTTTTGCTTAATTTATTCAAAGAAAATGGCTATCAATGTACTGGAATAGAGCCATCGCCCAAAGCATCAGAATATGCAAAAAACACATTAAATTTAAATATATTAAATACCTTTTTAACTAAAGATACTTTTGCTGAAAATTCATTTGATGTCGTTCTATTAATGGATGTTTTAGAGCATATATATAGGCCAATTGAATTATTTAATCAATGCAATAAAATTTTAAAAAAAGGCGGTATTATAGTCGTTTTAACAGGAGACATAGATAGTTTAAATGCTAAGTTCTGGAAAAACAAATGGTTCTACTTTAATTACTGGGAACATATATCCTTTTTTAGCAGAGCATCTATAGAATACTTGTTGTTGAAAACTGATTTTAAATTAATAAAATACTCTATTTTCAATCATACAGGTAGTTACATATTTAATTTATATAAGTTCTTTATCCATAATATACTGATGAATATGTATAATGTATGGATTAAAAGAAAATTTAAGCATACAATATCTTCTTTTGATCATATGTTAGTAATTGCTGAAAAAAAATAAGATGATTTCTATTATCACAATATGCTTTAATAATTTAGATGATTTATTAGAAACTATAGGGTCAGTTAATTTTCAATCAGTACAAGATTTTGAGCATTTAATCATTGATGGTTCAACCAATGATAAAATACGAGTATACCTAGAATCAAATCCCCAGCCTGCTACTAGACGTTGGATATGTGAGCCGGATAGAGGAATTGGGGATGCTTTTAACAAAGGAATTGAAAAATCTAAAGGAGATATTATTGTTTTATTAAATTCTGGAGATTGTTTTTATGATGCGAATGTAATTGAGCACGTTTATAATGAATTTAACGCTAATTCAACGATTACATGGCTTCACGGTATGTTTGAGATAAAGCGTGCAGGTAGAGAAATTATTATTGGGAAATCATTTTATAAATCATTGTTATATAGAGGAATGCGACGAGTTTGCCATCAGACTATGTATGTAAAGAAAGAGCTTTACCTTAAATATGGAGGCTATGATATCAATGAAAAAGTGTGCATGGATTATGACTTTTTATGCAGGATTAGCAATGAACCTTTTAAATATACAACTCAAGTTTTAGCTAAATATGACGCCAATGGTATCAGTAATCAAAGCTATTTAAACGCTATTATAGATGCAAAACGCGTATATTTAAAATACTTTCCATATACTTTAAAAATAGATTTATGGATTTTAAGACAAACCTTGTTATTTAAATTAATTAATTCTATTTTTGGAAAGTTTTTGTTTAAAATCAAAGATAGACTGGGATTAGCCAATTGGTAACTATTAATAAATGAAAAAAGCACTTATAACAGGTATTACAGGTCAAGATGGCGCCTATTTAGCAGAATTTTTGCTCAAAAAAGGATATGAAGTGCATGGCATGAAACGTCGATCTTCATTATTCAATACCGATAGAATAGATCATATCTATCAAGATCCGCATATCTCTGATCAAAATTTAAAATTGCATTATGGGGATTTGACGGATAGTACTAATTTGATACGAATTATTCAAGATATTCAGCCGGATGAAATTTACAATCTAGCTGCAATGAGCCATGTCCATGTGAGTTTTGAAACACCTGAATACACGGCTAATGCGGATGGGATAGGTACCTTGAGATTATTAGAAGCCCTGCGAATACTAGGATTAACCAAAAAAACGAGAATCTATCAAGCATCTACATCAGAGTTGTATGGGTTAGTTCAGGCGGTACCTCAATCAGAGACTACTCCATTTTATCCGCGCTCTCCCTATGCGGTAGCAAAAATGTATGCCTATTGGATAACGGTTAATTATAGAGAGGCATATAATATGTTTGCTTGTAACGGTATATTATTCAACCACGAATCACCAATAAGAGGGGAGACCTTTGTGACTCGTAAAATTACTCGTGCTGCCTCTAAAATTGCGCTCGGACTTCAGGATAAATTATTTCTAGGAAACTTGAATAGTAAGCGCGACTGGGGACATGCTAAGGATTATATTGAGGCTATGTACTTGATTTTACAGCAGGATAAGGCGGAGGACTTCGTCATAGCAACAGGGGTTACTACAGAGATTAGAGAATTTGTTAGAAAATCTTTTGCATGGCTAGGTATAGAGGTTGCATTTAAAGGAGAAAATGAAGCTGAAATAGGTTTCATAAAAAATATAGATACAGAAAAAGCTACAAAACTGGGACTTAAGCTTAATTCCTTAACTATTGGCAAAGAAATCATAGCTGTTGATCCACGATATTTTAGACCTACGGAAGTAGATTTATTGGTAGGGGATGCCACTAAATCAAGAATTAAACTAGGGTGGGTTCCTAAGTATGACCTGAATGGTTTGATTGATGATATGATGCAAAGCGATCTTCACCTAATGAAGCGAGACCAGTATTTAGATGCTGGGGGGTTTAAAACATTGAGTTATTTTGAATAAATTTATGGAATTTGATTCTAAAATTTTTATCGCAGGTCACCGGGGTATGGTTGGCTCTGCTATATATAGAAATTTAATTTCAAAAGGATATAAGAACATACTTGCGAAAACTAGGGCGGAACTTGATTTAAAAAACTATGAAGCCGTGCATTCATTTTTTGAATCGGAAAAGCCAGACTTTGTATTTCTAGCAGCTGCAAAGGTAGGCGGTATTATAGCGAATAACACTTATCGCGCAGATTTTTTATATGAAAATCTACAGATTCAGAATAATGTTATTCATAATGCGTATTTATCTGGAGTAAAGAAACTCGTATTTCTTGGTAGCAGTTGTATTTATCCTAAAGATTGTCCTCAGCCTATTAAAGAAGAATATTTATTAACAGGGATTTTAGAACCTACTAATGAACCGTATGCGATTGCAAAAATAGCAGGTATTAAGATGTGTGAAGCTTATCGTGATCAATATGGCTGTAATTTCATATCTGTCATGCCTACTAATTTGTATGGAATCAATGACAATTACCATCCTGAAAATTCACATGTATTTCCGGCCTTGATACGTAAATTTCATGAAGCAAAACTAAATGGGGGAAAGGAGGTAGTGGTTTGGGGTTCAGGAAATCCTCGACGTGAATTTCTCAATGCAGACGATATGGCGGATGCTACTATTTATCTTATGCAAACCTATAATGAAAGAGAGCTAGTCAATATTGGAGTGGGTAAAGATATTTCTATAAGAGAGTTGGCAGAATTGATTAAAGAGGTAGTCCAATACAAAGGAAGTATTGTTTTTGATAGCTCAAAGCCTGATGGCATGTTTCAAAAGCTATTATCGATTGACAAATTAACTCAATTAGGCTGGGTTGCTAAAACAAGCTTAAAGGAAGGTGTTGAATTGGCTTATAATGACTTTAATACATCGAAATAAATAAAATGGAAATTTCAAAAATTCTGAACAAAAATTTCGTCATTTTTGACATTGGATCTTCTTTTGCTAAGTCTAATAAGATTCTAAAAAAATATAGCCAAGATATCTGCTATTTCGAGATTGATGCATTGTCTGTCAGCGATATCAAAGATCAGAAACTATATAAAAATATTAAGATAAGAAAAGGTATTCATACTGTGATCGGTCCGAAAGATTTTATCGAACGACAGTATATAGAGACTTCTTCTTTTCTGGATATTAGACCAGGCATGATAGAGCAATATGGCATGGATTATCATTTCAAGGAGGTAAAAAAAATTGCTTTAGAATGTGTCACCGTATCTGATATTCTCAAAGAATATAACCTAAATCATATAGATTTTCTTAAAACCGATGTCGAAGGATTGGATTTTGATATTATTCAAAGTATAGAGTCTATGCTGCCAAAAGTCAATGTCATTAAATCAGAAATTAGATTTGAACCATTTTATGAATCGGAAAAGCCATTTTATATAGTATGTCAATATTTGGCAAATCATGGATTTGAATTTATTAATTTTAGTGTTCTAGATGAATGGAAGTTAAGCACGAAAAATCAATCAAAATTTAGAGATGGTAGAATGGTTATGGGCGATTTTATATTCTTTAGAAAATTAAATACAGATGATTCAAATTACATTGTGGATCTAACAAAACAGATTTTAATTGCCAAATCTTTGAATTTGAATTCTTATGCTGAATATTTATTGGAAACAAATAAAGATAAATTGTCTAAAAAATTATATTGTGAACTAGAGAATACGATTGCTCAATTTTCAATTTTAGAGTCGATTTTAAATTCAATTTTTGCTTTAATCTCTAAAACACCGTTTATTCATCCTATTCGCAAATCGCTAAAATATCTATATCAAAGAAGTAGAATTAATAGCTTTTTCCCCCAAGGGTTATAAATTAAACTAAATGAAACTTCTACAGCGTTTAACTCCAAAATACCTTCGAATCAATAAGGCATTTGGCCAAAATCCATTTGTATTATTAGATATAGGAGCAGGAAATCACTCCTGCTCTAAATATAAGAATGCATTCCCAAATTGTGAGTATCATGGAGTAGACTTAGATAAAAACTACAATAATGATGAGAATGATTTCAGTCAAATGAAGGCATTTTATGAAATGGACTTAACTCTATTGGATTTCAGTTCGATTCCTAATAATTATTTTGATTTTATCATGATGGCTCATATAATTGAGCATTTACACAATGGAGATAAAGTTATTGAAGGTTTGATCCCTAAATTAAAATCTGGAGGATATATATATATTGAATATCCTGGAATCAAAAGTACAAAACTTCCTTCTATGAATGGTACTCTTAATTTTTATGATGACGATACTCATGTCAGAGTTTATTCCATTCCAGAAATTAGGAAAGTATTAGGCAATCAGTTTGAAATTTTATCTTCAGGTACTCGAAGAAATATAGCATTTCTTTTAGCTACGCCTTTTAAAATTCTATTAAATGTGATGACATTTAAGAAACCAAGCGGCAATACCTTCTGGGATCTATTAGGTTTTGCTGAGTTAGTTTTCGCCCAAAAAAAATAATTTATTTGCATAATCAATATCAATGAAAAAAATATTTGAAAGTATTCTATTGAAATTTGGCTTTAAATTGATAAAAAGGCCAGTTATGAATGGAAGTGGAAAGTTTGAAATTTCAAACTTTAGTTACAATATAGTTACCCCTTCGGCTAATTTTTCGCCTTGGGATAATGATAGAAACTTTATGACTATATATGATATAGCTAGGAATAACACCCTTGTGGATAAATATAGAATGTATGAATTGTGGGAACTAACGGAGCAGATAAATAAGTTAGATAGTTCAGCTAGCTTTCTAGAAGTAGGTGTTTGGAGAGGCGGTACGGCTGCTATAATTGGTAGAAAATTGGAACTTTTAGACTCTAAGATCAATTTCTATCTAGCTGATACCTATACAGGTGTAGTTAAATCAAACGACAAAGATTTATTTTATACTGATTCTGAACATAATGATACCTCATTGACAATAGTTGAAAACTTAGTAAAAGATATTAAAATTAACTACAAACAGTTAGTGGGTATTTTTCCGGAAGATACCGCTCACTTAATCAATGAAAACGAGAAATTTGGACTATGTCATATCGATGTAGATGTTTATCAATCTGCGAAAGATATTGTAGATTGGATATGGGATAAATTGATTATTGGTGGTGTAGTTATATTTGATGACTATGGATTTCATACCTGTACTGGTATCACAACATATATTCAAGAGGTCAAACATCTCAAAGATAGAATGATAGTTCATAATATCAATGGACATGCATTAATGATTAAATTAAACTAACTCTGTCTAATTCATCCACTATCCTTCGAGTAACATTTTTCCAAGAATAGTAAAAGTAAAATTTTCCAGATATTTCTGTTTCGGAATTTAAAGCTAAATTTATATTTTCTACAAAATGAGACCAATTGTCATCTTTTGATATCCATAACATACCTTGACAGGATTCCACATCGAGGCCGAAGCTACCATTCTCTGTACTGACAACTTTGATATTATTCCCTAAAGCCTCTACCGCCTTGGTTTTAATGCCACCTCCCGAAAGCATAGGATTAAGCATGAGGTCAGCGCTGTAGAGTATATCATTTATGTTTTCTACAAATCCAAAATAAATAACTGCTCCTTTTGTTTCGTTTATTTTTTTGACTAATACTTCATTTAGTCCTTTTCCTATGATAAGGATTTTGAAATCATTTCTGTATTTAGATAATCTAGGATATATTTCGAATAGAATATTTTCTACAGCTTCATCGTTTGGATGATAGTTATAAGAGCCAGCAAAGTATAATAATTTTGTGTGTAAATCTATATTAAGTCGATGACACAATGCTTCTTTATACTTTGTATCCTTGATAGGTTTTTCTATTAGATTGATGCCAAATGGAGATACGATGCATTTATCATCAGAAAGTGCATAATTTTTTATAGCCCAGATTCTGTCTTCATTGGTTACAAAAAATACCAATTGAGAGCTATTCATGACCCATTTTTCATAGTAAAATAAAATTTTCCACCACCATTTATTGAGGGATTTAAAACGATCTGCTTCTATATTGTGTGAATAGGTTAATAGAGGTTTTTTACCCATACGCGACGCTATATATCCCAGTAAACCAAGGTATGGATGTGAACACATGATAAAATCTATTTTATCCTCCTTTATTGTATTTAGAATTTTGGGAAGATAGTATAGCTGACTATAAGTTAAAATATTATTCTTGAAAACTTTTAAAAGAGAAAATTTTATCTTTTCCTCTGAGGCATTTCTTTCATTAGCTTTATGGCCTATGACAATAGAATCTGCATACTCTGAAATGTAATTGTGAAAATATAGATGTGCTAAATGCCCGCCTAATTTTGCAGGCAAGAATTTATAAGAAATGAGTGTAAGCAGCCTAATGCGTTTTTGACTCATTTATATTAAACTGAATTCTAAAATATTATATAAATATATACCGCCCATCATTATTTTAAGTGTCCCGCAAGTGCGGGATAGAATTAATCGGTTCGGGTTAAATTGCTTTTGACCGGCGTAAGTAAACAAAATAAATAAATCCAAGGCATAAAGCTAAAGATATAGCACTCGCTATATATCCAAAACTCATAAATGTGTTTAGCTTTTTAGCAGTAAACTTCATTTCCACTTTATTATTACCGGCAGGAATATAGGCTCCTCTTAATAGGTAATTGACACGCACAAGCTTATGAGGTTCCCCATTTACAAATAGATTCCAGTCTTCATTTCCTTTATACCATATTTCTGAGAATACGACGAATCCGCCTGTGGCAGAATTAGATGCATACTCCATATGATCTGGGTTATATTTGGTCAGACTTATACTCCCATTGGGATCAGTATTGATGCTAAAATTGATTTCGTTTTTATACCGCTGGTCTATCCATACTGTATTCTTAGGATTAAAGCTACCTATTGAATCCATTTCCTCATTCGCATTTTTTGCAAATTTGACCTCTTTGATAAACCATGCATTGCCACAGGCATCAGGGTTTTGTTGAGGCATTTTTTGACCTTGGTTATCTACGATGAGGTACTTTGTATTGAGCATGTTTAATACAGCAAAGTTGCCTTTGGATAGATGCACATCGATTAAATCTTGATAGCGGAATAATTTAGCTGGTGAATATCCTCCCACATTACTATATCTATACCCATCTGTATTGTCACTAAATACACTTTGGCTAGTGGTATTGAATATTCTAAAGTGCGACTTGTCCTGCTCTAGATATTGATTGTAAGCTTCGTTTGGAATTAGATCTTCTGTTTTATCGACTTTCTGAAATACATCAAGAGATAGATAGCGTTTGTGCACACTCCATAGATCAAAAAAGATAAGCACTCCTAATAGAAGGAAAATATGATTTCTGGTAAGTTTATCTTTAATATAGAAATATAACCCCCCAACCGATAACAAAGCTAGAATAAAAGTTCTTAACATATCTGATTTAAAGAAAGATGCTCTATCTTCAATAGCTAAATTCAAGGCCTCTTTATTATTAGCAAAGGTTTGTAAGTCATTGTCTCCGCTGAAGCCAGCATTAGAAACCATTATAAAACCTAAAATCAAAAGTCCAAGATATGTATAAACAGCGTGCTTAAAAGATTTGATTACAACTTCTTTATTACTATCATTATTAAAAAACGAATGTAACCCCATACCGATAGTTAGTATTGTTATAGCATTCAAAATAGAAAAGGACATGGTCGGGGTCCTAAATTTATTGTACATCGGTAGATAGTTAAAGAGCATTTCATTGAACCCTAAAAAACTTCTTCCTAAGCCCATGAACAAAGACAGGGCAAAAATTCCTAGAAGCGCATATTTAAATTTGTTCTTCCAATAAAACAGAGTGAAAATAAATAGAAACATAATCACAGCCCCTAAATAATTGGGCGCTCCTGTAAAAGGCTGTATACCCCAATACAAAAACTGAATAACCTGTTCCTTTTCATTGGGATTCATGGCCTCTGCCAATTTAGACTTATTAGTTTTAACAGTATAATTATTAGACCCTCCTGCTGCATCAGGTACCATAAAATTGAGAAGTTCATTTACTGAATAGCTCCAGCTAAATGCATAATTAATATCCAGCCCTCCTTCTTTACCTGTTGATTTAGAATCAGGTTTTATCAACTCTGATTTACCTCCACGCATAGTCTCTTTATTGTAATCTTGAACTATGAGTAAGGTAGATAAATTAGGGAAAGCTCCTAAGGCGACGAAGACAATTACGATGGTGCCTTTTTTTACAAATGGAACAAATGATTTAGTCACTAAAGCATCATATATAAAATAAAGTGCAAGTAAAATACAAACTAGAGCTCCATAATATACAATCTGATAGTGACCATATGCTATAGAAAGATTTAATCCTAGCATAATTGCGATCAATCCAATCAATTTATTGTGTTTAATGTAGGCTATAAATCCTGCATAAACTGGAAACATAAATGCAAATGATAAAATCTTGGTAGGGTGGGATGCCCACAAGGAATCCAAAATCCAGGTATTCAGACCTAAAGCAATCGCTAAGATAAATGCAAGTTGTCTATTAACATTTAATAAAACAAGGGATAAAAATCCGCATAAAAAAACAACAAATAGATTCGAAACATTATTGGGTAATAAACCAACAACTTTAGTATAATACTTATAAATAAGGTTGCCTGAAATATCTGCAGCTATAGTGAAAAGAGGCATCCCACTAAAAACACGGTTGGTCCATAGAATGCTTTCTCCTTTTTTGTTATAATCGAGATATTCCTTCGCTGCAGCATGCCATGTTACTGCATCGTTAGCGCTTAGCTTCTTCCCTTGAAGCTCAGGATAAAAAATAACACAAGAAACTAATATAAGACCTAGAAGATATGGAAGATAGCTTTTCATTTTTTCAATTATTTCCTTCATTTTATATTATTAATTTTAAAATTTGAGATGCTTTATCGTTTGCCCGTTATTTATAAGTTGTTTTAAGGAGTCAATACCTATTTGTATATGGATATCGACATAGTTGGCAGTGACACTGGTATCGCTTTTCTCGGTTTTCACACCATCTGGTTCCATTGGTTTGTCACTTACTAGGAGTATTGCACCTGTACGTATTTTATTGTAATGACCTACCGTGAATATGGTTGCGGTTTCCATATCGATGGCTTCTACGCGGAGTTTAGTGAGATAATCTTTAAATTCTGAATCGTGTTCCCATACTCTTCGATTGGTGGTATATACTGTACCAGTCCAATAGTCCCTGTCGTAGTCTCGAATAGTCGTAGATATAGCTTTCTGAAGAGCAAAGGCAGGTAATGCAGGAAGCTCCGATGGGAAGTAGTCATTCGAAGTTCCTTCGCCGCGCACAGCAGCTATAGGTAGAATTAAATCTCCGATGTTAAATTTGGACTTTAAAGCGCCACATTTGCCTAAGAAAAGGCAAGCTTTTGGATTAATTGCCTTGAGTAAATCCATAACTGTAGCAGCATTAGGGCTCCCCATGCCAAAATTAATAATCGTGATATTGTCTTTAGTAGCGGTTTGCATTGGTCTTTGTTTGCCCATGATTTCTACTTGAAATTTCTCTGCAAATAGTTCTACGTAGCCTATAAAATTGGTGAGTAAGATATAGTCGCCAAAGGCTTCCAATGCAATCCCAGTATATCTAGGCAGCCAATTATTAACAATCTCCTCTTTTGAATTCATTCTCGTCTATTTTTGCAAATATAATCCAAATCTATAAAGTGAAAAAATACGTTTTATTTTATATCATTTCAGTCTTATTTGCTTGCAGCTTGTTTTCACAATCTTCAAATCTAGATAGCCTGCGAATGAATGCTATGATAGTTAAAGATACTCTGCTTTTGAAGCGAATCCTCCATGATTCTCTTTTCTATATTCATTCCAATGGACTCATTGAGACCAAAAGTGATTTTTTAACTTCTATAACTTCAGGTAAAATTGAATATGAAGACATACAAATACAAGAAAAGAAGCAACGTACGATTAATAGAACAGGTCGTTCTTATACAGGAGTAGTCTGCGTGATAGGAAAATATAAAGGAGAATCTTTTCAAGTAAAACTTGCTTTTACCTCATACTATCGAAGACAAGGGAAACAATTCAAATTGATTTATTGGCAGTCGACTAAAATGACTGATTGACTTTGCAGGAAAATCGCTATGCAGCATTGTGACTTAAGGCGCGTGTGCCTATAAAATTATTTTTTCTTAGTACTAGTTTTTTTCGTCTTGGTCGATTTAGCCGTTTTCTTAGCAGTGGCTTTAGCGGTTTTTTTAGGCGATTTGTCAGAACTAGTTTTTGACTCACCTTTAATAATATTTAAAATAGTATCTAGACTTAACTGGGCGGCATCCTCTCCTTTCGGAATTCTATAATTTTCTTTACCCTGCTTGATAAATGGCCCCCATCTTCCTTGGAGCACTTGTATCTCCTCTTCTGGGAAATCCAAAATCAACTTCTTTGCATCGGATTCGCGTTTATCTAGTATGCGCTGAATCGCTGATTCAAGGTCAATAGACATCGGGTCATCTTCTTTTTTAAGTGAAGTAAAAATAGTGCCTTGCTGCACATAGGGTCCAAATCGCCCTACATTCACTTTGAGTTCTTTTCCCTCAAATTCTCCTACAATTCTAGGTAGCTTGAAGAGATCTAATGCCTCATCAAGTGTAATTGTTTCTATGCTTTGATCTTTTCTCAATCTGGCATAGCGTGGCTTGTAATCAGGTTTATTCTCATCGGTTACACCTATTTGTATCATGGGTCCAAATCGCCCCATTCTAGCGATCATTGGCTCTTTAGAATCTGGATGATTACCAAGGCTGCGCTCGCCTGAAACTCTTTCTGCCTTCTCAAGGGTAATTTCTACTTCTTCATGAAAAGGTTTGTAAAAATTGTCGAGCATTTTCTGCCATTTTATTTTGCCATTTGAGATTTGGTCAAAGTCCTCTTCCATCGTAGCCGTGAACTTATAGTCAATTACCTTTTCAAAATGTTGCTTAAGGAAATCAGTCACTAGCATACCTATATCTGTAGGGAATAGCTTGGCTTTTTCAGCACCAGTATTCATAGATTCGCTTTCTAAGCTCACTTTGTTATTTACCAATTTATAAACTTGGAAATTAAGTTTTTTGCCGTCTCTATAATCCTTTATAACATATTCTCTATTTTGTATTGTGGAGATGGTAGGAGCGTATGTGGATGGTCTTCCTATACCCAGTTCTTCTAATTTTTTTACCAGACCAGCTTCATTATATCTAGCAGGATGCTTGGAATACTTTTGAGTAGCAGCTAAACTATGCAATTTCATAGCCTGTCCTTCTTTCATTGGAGGTAAAAATCCACCACCCGTTTCTTCATCATCTTCATCCTTTTCTACCATATAGGCTTTGAGAAATCCATCAAATGTAACAACTTCTTGTCTTGCGGTTAGGTCCGTTTCGTTTTTATCATTGCTAATAGTAACTATGGTGTTTTCTATTGCGGCATCACTCATCTGAGAGGCTATTGCGCGCTTCCAGATGAGGTCATAAAGGCGCACCTCATCATTGTCTCCTGATATATTTATATTGCTAAAGGTAGACGGTCTTATCGCTTCATGCGCTTCTTGGGCATTGGCTATTTTACTACTATATTTTCGTAGTTTATGGTAATTTGTACCATAGAAATTCTCCACTGCTTTCTGAGCATCAGCAAGTGCTGTGTCACTTAAATTGACAGAGTCGGTTCTCATGTATGTAATATGCCCAGCTTCATAGAGACGCTGCGCTACTTGCATAGTTTTTGCTACAGAGTACCCCATTTTTTTAGAGGCTTCCTGTTGCAGGGTAGAAGTGGTAAATGGAGCTACGGGTGATTTTTTTCCAGCCTTTTTTTCTATCTTGGCTATTTTGAAATTAGCATCGACAAAACTTTCTACAACGCTCTTAGCCTCTGCATCACTACTAAGGTCTTTGGCGCTTTCAGCTTTGACTTTCATAGCTTTACCTTCTATATCTTTCTCGTCAAAAAAGGCCGCTAATTTATAGTACATTTTAGCCTGAAATTGCTGTATCTCGCGTTCACGTTCTACGATTATGCGCACAGCTACAGACTGGACTCTACCAGCACTGAGGTTTGGTCTTACCTTTCTCCAGAGTATTGGGGATATTTCAAAACCTACGATTCTATCTAATACTCTTCTGGCTTGCTGTGCATTGACTAGGTTCATATTAATAGTCCTAGGATTGGCAATGGCTTTTTTAATGGCAGATTCTGTGATTTCTGAATAGGTGACCCGCTTGGTCGTCTTTGGATCTAGGTTCAATACCTCGCATAAATGCCATGATATGGCTTCTCCTTCGCGGTCTTCATCCGTTGCTAGATAGACCTCGGAGACCTCTTTTTTTAGTTTTTTCAGTTCAGCTACTACCTTTTCTTTTTCTTTAGACACTTCATAGCTAGGAAGAAATCCATTCTCTATATCTATAGCCTTATTATTTTTGGGTAGATCTCTTATATGACCATAGCTCGATGCTACTATAAATTTATCGCCCAAATATTTGGTGATAGTTTTTGCTTTGGCAGGAGACTCTACGATTAATAAATTTTTTGGCATTTCCTCGTCGTTTAAAAAGCGATATTAAAAACGCAAAACTATAAATAAAAGAAATGTAACTTTGATATTTTTTAAGAAATGGAAAATTTAGAGCGGATAAAAATGTCTTTAGCCTATGATGCCAATCGGCTGATAAAGCTTGATTTAAAGGCTTTTGGAATAGAGATGTCTCAAGTTTATTTTTATTTAGATTACCTAAATCATCCATTCTTTAGCGGAAATAAAATAAGAAAACTCTACGGTTCATTGAAAATTTTAGTGAGCCATGACTATGATTATCTGCTCACAATAGGGGGGAATTATTCAAATTACCTCTATGCCTGCTCATTTATTCCAGAATTATTTCAAAAGAAATTAGTAGTCATAGTGAAGGGACACGAACCAAAAAAATATGGGTACACGCTTAGACATCTAAAAGATAAAGGGGCGCATTTGCACTTTTATGAAAGAGATGAGATAAAAAATAATCTTGATAAAATATTGACCTCACTCGAGAACTTGTATCCCAGGGCTATGTTTCTTCCAGAGGGTGGGACCAATGAATGGGCCAATGAAGGATTTGAAGACTTAATTACGTCTGAGTTTGAAAATTTTGATTGTGTATGTGTTCCTGTAGGTACTTTAGGCACTTATAGGGGAATTGTCCATTATCTTTCAGATAGTAGAAAATTGAGAGGTTATGCCGCACACTTAGACTATTCAATGCAGAATAATGGTAATATTACATATGATTATAGTTTCGGGGGATTTGCTAAAATGACCGAGGAGCTTATGTCGTTTGTCAAGACATTCGAACACAACTATAAAATTCTATTAGATCCTGTATACACCTCAAAAATGATGTATGGTATTATTCAAGACCTTAAAAAGGGGGTTCTGCATCCTTCTCAGAAAATCATAGCTATCCATACAGGTGGACTACAAGGATGGAATGGTTTTAAGTAAAAATTGAAATTATATTTAATTGATAAATTAGGGTATATTCTGCCTTCTTGATTTCAATTTTTATTCGTATATTTGTCATAATGATATTGATATGAAAATTTTACAATATTTGGGATTTTTTTTTCTAGTGAGTCTGCTAGCGTGCTGTAAGTCTGAAGCTCTGGATACCCCATATGTACTAAATAAACCTAAACATTTCCCACCACCTTCTATACCTGCGGATAATCCTTTGACGGCAGCTAAGATCAGATTAGGCAGAATGCTTTTCTATGAAAAGAGGATTTCGGAAGATCAAAAAATAGCTTGTGCCAATTGTCACAAACAAGAATTTGCCTTTGGGAGTGATCAGGCCCTAGATAAAAAAGTACACGGAGATTTGACTGCGCGAAACAGTTCTGTCTTATTTAATATGGTCTTCACTAAGAACTTTTTCTGGGATGGTAGAACCACTACACTTGAGGCTACATGTCTAGATGCCCTTAAAGGGGAGCAACGATTTGATATAGCCCAAGTGAAGTCTAAGCTCATGGTAGAATCTCAGTATAGGGATGCTTTCAATTCAGCTTTCGGTGCCAGCGAGCCTACAGAAGATATGGTCGTCAAGGCATTAGCTAGTTTTATTCGTACCATGGTTTCAGGAACATCTAGAGTAGATAAAGGTACTGCGGAGGGCAATCCGAATAAGTATTTAACTCCTTTGGAAATAGAGGGTAGAACTATTTTTGAAACGGAAGAAGGCGACTGTTTCCATTGTCATGGTGACCCAATAGGTCAGCCAATGATGACCGATAATTTATTTCACAATAACGGATTAGATCCTGTTTTAAATGTGAGTCTTTTTAAAGATCCTGGATTAGGGTCTGTTACAGGAGTTACTGGCCCTGATGCTGGAAAGTTTAAGACCGGACCACTTAGAAATCTATCGTATAGCAAGCCATTTATGCACGATGGCAGGCTAGCAAACTTAGATGCAGTTTTAGCTCATTACAATACAGGTCTATCTACTGACCCAAATCGTAATAAGTTTTTTGATGTCAATATGAAAAAAGCTAACCAAGGCGGTATTAATTTATTGCCGGATAGAATCAATCGGCTTAAGGCTTATCTATTAGCTTTCGATGACCCGAGTTTTATCAGTGATACTAGTTTTAGCTCGCCATTTAAGTAGTCAAGGTGAGGGTACTACTAATAGATTGTGAGGACTCTTACACGCTCAATATTTATGATTATTTAATGCAGTGCGATGTAGATGTCGATATCGTTTTACATCAAAATGTAATCATAAGCGAGATTAGAATATATGATGCCTTAGTTTTATCTCCAGGACCTAAATCTCCCAGCGAAATTCCACTTCTTACAGAAGTGATTATGCAATATAATCGGCAGCTTCCAATTCTTGGTATTTGTCTTGGACATCAGGCGATAGGCATGTATTTTGGGCACGAATTAATCAAGTCTAAACTGCCTATGCACGGCATTTCAGTAAAAATAACTTTGGCCGAAAATCCTATTTTTCATAATATTGACACAGGAAATTTTATAGCCATGCGATATAATAGTCTAGCCATAGCAGAAAATGAAGGTTCGGAACTCGAAGTCATAGGTCGTGATGAGTTCGGAGAAATTATGGCCTTTCAGCATAGGACCCTTCCTATTTATAGCTTTCAGTTTCACCCAGAGTCTATTGGTACACCTGATGGATTGAACTTATTTCAAAATTGGATAAAACTTATAACTAAAAATTAATCACTCAATAAATTTTATATGTCCCTAATAGCATCTATATCTGGTATCCGAGGCACCATTGGTGGAGTACTCGGAGAAGGTTTGTCTCCCATTGATATTCAACGCTATGCGCTCGCTTATGGTCAGTTAGCTAAGACCAAACATGCACGACCAAAAATAGTGATAGGCCGCGATGCCCGCATCTCTGGTGAAATGGTCTACAATATTGTCTCAGGCTCCTTGGTAGGTATGGGAATAGACATTGTTAATCTCGGTCTTTCAACTACACCCACCGTAGAGAAAGCAGTCAAAAAGCTAGGCGCGCAAGGAGGTATTATATTGACTGCTAGCCATAACCCTAAGCAATGGAATGCACTTAAGCTTCTAAATGAAGTAGGCGAATTTATTTCAGCGGAAGAAGGCCAAAAAGTTATCGATGGCGCTCGTGAGTTAGATAATTTGATTTTTGCAGAGGTAGATGAACTAGGAAAAATTATCGAAGATCATGGCCTTTTAGATTGGCATATAGAAGAAATTGTCCAAATGAAATGGACGAATCGATCGAGTATAAGATCTAAATCTATAAAGGTAGTAGTAGATGGTATTAATAGCAGTGGTAGCATAGCAGTTCCAAAATTGTTAAACGCACTAGGTATAGAAGATATCATTCTACTGAACGGAGATACTTCCGGCAACTTTGCCCACAATCCTGAGCCGTTAGCCCCTCATTTACAGCAAATATGCCAGTCTGTCGTGGATGAAAAGGCCGATCTTGGCATAGTAGTAGATCCGGACGTAGATAGACTCTGTTTTGTGAATGAAGATGGTAGTCTTTTTGGGGAAGAATATACCCTTGTAGCAGTGGCGGATTATATTCTATCTATTGAAAAAGGGTCTACTGTCTCCAATCTATCGTCCACTCGCGCTTTAAGGGAAGTAACTATGAAACATGGCGGGAAATACTATGCCTCTGCTGTAGGGGAAGTAAATGTCGTCGCCAAGATGAAAGAAGTTAATGCTATCATCGGTGGGGAAGGGAATGGCGGTGTCATTTTCCCAGATTCACATTACGGAAGAGATGCACTCATGGGTATTGCACTTTTTCTAAGCTATTATGCTCAGAAGGGTCTAAAAATGTCTGCACTCAAGACCACTTTGCCTCAGTTTGAAATGGCCAAAAGTAAAATAGAGTTAGAGGCAGGAATGAATGTAGATACTTTATTAAACCAAATGTACTTAAAATACAGAAATGTGGAGCAATGCAATACCGAAGATGGACTTAAAATTGACTTTGCCGATAGCTGGGTGCATCTTCGTAAATCCAATACCGAACCTATCATACGTATATACTCAGAAGCCAATACATCCGCTCAAGCAGAATCTTTAGCTGCTCGATTTGTTCAAGAACTAAGAATCGAAGCCCAAGGCAATTGAAAATACTGATTGAGGACTATAATGAATCAATTTTTAACGTATTGAATAAAACAAAATTATTCGCTGCATTATGGATGAAAATTAATATATACAAAAATCAACTTTGGACATCATACTAATATGCTTGAAACGATACAGAATTCAGATATCATTCTACTTAGGTTTATCCATTTGGATTTGTCGAATCCGTTATTGGATAGTTTATGTCCTATTCTAAGAACTAAGACAACTTGGATCCCTCTTTATGTATGCTTAGTCTATTATTTTTGGAAATATTTTCCAAGAGATTACATTAAGATCATATTGATATCTATCATCCTTGTCTCACTGGCAGACATAGTTTGTGCTCAGCTATTGAAGCCATGGTTTCATCGCATAAGGCCTTGTCAGTCAGAAGAATTGGTTTATTGGCTACGGATGTTTCCCTATTGTAGTCAGACGTTTAGTTTCCCATCATGCCATGCCGTGAACCATGCTGCTCTGGCATTTTTTATTGGCCAATTTTTCAACATATGGCAGCGAGTGTTATTGGTGTTTTGGGTCCTACTCATTGGATTTAGTCAGTTATATATAGGAGTGCATTATCCTAGTGATATCCTTGGGGGTATAGTTCTTGGCTGGGTATTTGCTATGTGCGCCACTATAATTTGCAATCGTTGGGTTACATCCAATTCAAGAGACGTCTAATAATCTTTTTTCCCACTTGGTAGAATAGAGTCAAGATCTACATCTTGGAGATTAGAACCGTAGCTATCTATTGGTGCTCTATCATCTAGATAGCTACAATTAAATTTTTGAATAGTAGCACTGTCTGTTTCATTGAAAAACGAACCAGATTTATATTTCGGCAAGGTAGTTGCTTTCTTATAAAATTTGGCCCAGATAGGCAGCGCAGAGTTAGCTCCTTGACCTAGTCGTGTAGATGCAAAAGTAATAGAAGGATCATCTGCTCCTACCCATACCGCAGTGAGAAGATTGGACGTACTTCCTATAAACCAGCCATCAGAATTTGATTGAGTAGTTCCAGTTTTGCAGGCTATTTCTTCTTTAAATCCATATTGGCTGCGCAGGCGAGTAGCAGTGCCTTTCTCTTTGGATACTTGCTGAAGCATTAGGTTCATTAGTTTTGCTGTTTCAGCAGTTATAGCTTCCTTGGATTGCGGCTTATTTTCAAATATGACATTGCCATTTTTATCTTCTATACGATCTATGTAGTATGGCTGACTAAAGATTCCCTCATTCATATAGGGTGAGTAGGCTCCAAGCATTTCTATAACGGATACATCCGCTGTGCCAAGACATATAGCGGGCACTTCTTCGAATTCAGTTTCTATCCCTAGCTGTCTGGCCTTATCTATAAGAAGAGACGGTCCGAATTGTTTGATTAATAGGGCAGCAATTCTATTGTCTGAGACTTGGAGGCCCGCTTTAAGAGAAACTTCCTCCCCATCCTGGAAATTTTTTGATCCTTTAGGGTCCCAACTTTCATGACCTTCGATGAGCGGTTTTTCATATTTAAGCTTACTACAAGGCGTCATTCCATTCTCTAATGCTACATTATACAAAAATGGCTTGAATGTAGAGCCCACCTGTCTTTTTGTAGATTTTCGAACATGGTCGTATTTGAAAAAATTAAAATCAACACCACCTACCCACGCTCTTATCTTACCTGTTTGAGGCTCCATAGCACATAGTCCTGTTTGTAATATTTTTTTGATGTATTTGATAGAGTCTATGACACTCATCATCGTATCTACTGGGCCACGATAGGTAAAAATTTGCATGGTATGCTTCTCTTTGCCTAGGATAGTGAAAATTTCCTCTTCAGATTTTCCAGCATCACTTAGTGCTTTATAATGTTCAGTTTCTCGAACTATATTTTTGACTAAATCAGGATTAGCCTTAGCCCCATATTTATAAGGATCCTTAGCTCCCCATTCACGGAGAAATTCTTTTTGAAGCCATGGCATATGCTCAGCTACTGCTATTTCAGCATAGTTTTGAAGTTTAGAATTTATCGTGGTGTGAATGCGCAATCCGTCTGTGTATATATTGTATGATTCTCCGTTTTCTTTGGTATAATTCCTAAGTATTTCTACTAGTTCTATTCTAATCTGCTCTCTAAGGTATGGAGCCATACCTGTGCTTGGAGAGGTCAGTTTATAATCAAGTTTGATTGGGAGTTTTTTGGCTCTATTTGCTGTCGTTTCGTTTATAAATCCAGCTTTTCTCATTTGTTCGATGACTATGTTTCTCCTTTTTAGTGCGTTCTTTGGCTTTGATTTAGGATTATAAAGTGAAGGTCCTTTGAGCATGCCAACTAAAATGGCAGATTCATCAAGAGTAAGCTTTATAGGTTCTTTATTGAAATAGGTTTTAGAGGCCTCTCTAAGACCATAAGAATTATGCAGGAAAGGAACTGTATTAAAGTAGAGGGCGAGAATTTCTTGTTTGGAAAAATTTCGCTCTAGTTCTATTGCTATATACCACTCTTTTATTTTTTGTATCAGCCGCTTGAATTTATTCTTTCTACCTTCAGAATGAAATAGGTTTTTCGCCAATTGTTGGGTAATCGTGCTAGCACCAGATGGCTTTCTGAGTACGAAGGTTCTAAAGGTGGCAGAGATAACTCCAAAGACATCAATGCCAGAATGATCATAAAATCGCTCATCTTCTGTGGCTATGAGAGCCTCTATCGTGCTAGCTGAAATTTGCTTATAATTAAGTTCTGTTCTATTTTCATAGTAGAGTTTACCCATGACTTCGACATCTTCACTATAGATTACAGAAGATACCTGGCTTTCAGGGTTTTTAATATACTCTATAGAAGGTAATTCTCCTAGCCAACCTTGAGCAACAGAAAATAGTAGTAGAGAAAATAAGAGTATAAACCCAATGAATACCTTGAAAAATAATCTAAAATAGTACTTAAAGCTATTTTCCATTTTTGGATTATTCTACCGTAACACTTTTAGCTAGATTTCTAGGTTGATCTACGTTACAGCCTCTTTCTAGTGCCGTATAATAGGATAGTAATTGAAGTGGAATAGAAGCCAGAATAGGACTTAGACAATCTTCTGTATCAGGCACTTCAATAACATGTTTCGCTAATTTTTTAATTTGAGTATCTCCATGTCGAGCTATAGCAATGACCTGTCCCTTTCTAGCCGCGACTTCTTGCACATTACTAAGGGTCTTTTCATGGCTGCTTATGTTATTCACGAGAAATACTACAGGCATTTCTTCATCTATAAGTGCAATAGGGCCATGCTTCATTTCTGCTGCAGGATAACCTTCTGCATGTATGTAGGAAATTTCTTTTAATTTGAGCGCACCTTCTAAAGCTGCTGGGAAGTTATACCCTCTACCTAAGTAGAGAAAATTAGTAGCATTTTTATACTCTTTGGCTATCGCTTTTACCTTCTCTTCACATGATTTGAGAAGTGATTCTATTTTTGATGGTAAAATTTCAAGTTCGTGAAGCAATTGGTTCAGTCGGGATTTAGATAAGGTATTTTTATTTTCAGCTATCCAAAGTGCAATGAGGAAAAATACAGAAACCTGGGCGGTAAAAGCTTTAGTACTAGCTACGCCTATTTCAGGTCCAGCATGGGTATAGCATCCAGCATGAGAAGCCCTAGGAATAGAAGAACCTACCACATTGCAAACCCCAAGAATCAAGCAGCCTTTCTGTTTAGCCATTTCGATGGCAGCTAGGGTGTCAGCGGTCTCCCCCGACTGCGATATAGCTATAATAATATCGTCTTCGTCTATGACTGGATTTCTATATCTAAATTCCGAGGCATACTCTACTTCTACATTAGCTCTAGCTAGATCTTCAATCATATATTCAGCTAAAAGACCAGCATGCCAAGAGGTTCCACAAGCCACAATTACGATTCTTCTGGACGCCATGATTCGATTTTTGTACTCTTCCAGACCGCCTAATTTTATTTTACCATTTGTTAAATCTACCCTTCCGCGGACACTGTCATAAATGCTCTTTGGCTGCTCATGTATTTCCTTGAGCATAAAATGCTCATAACCGCCTTTTTCAATAGACTCTAGGTTGAGTTCTAATTCTTGAATATTAGGTGTTTTTTCTTCGTTTTGGATAGTTTTTAATTCAAAGTTACCATCTCTATTTAATGTTACCATTTCTTCATCATTAATATAGATGACTTTCTTGGTGTATTCTATAACTGGCGAGGCATCAGAAGCCAGAAAAAATTCATTTTCTCCTATACCTACTATCAGTGGGCTTCCCTTTCTAGCACCAATGAGTATATTGGGTTCTTTTTTAGAAAACACTGCTATAGCATAAGCTCCAGTAACTTCATTTAACGCTAAGCGAACAGCTTTGTCTAGCGCACATTTTTCCTTTTTTTGAATTTCTTCAATCAGATGGGGAAGGACTTCTGTATCTGTATCAGATATAAATTTGTAGCCTCTTCTTGTTAGCTCTTCTTTGATGGATTGAAAATTTTCTATAATACCATTATGAACGACTACTATATCCCCATTATTACTTATATGAGGGTGAGAATTTATTTGACTCGGGGGGCCATGTGTGGCCCAACGAGTATGGCCAATGCCGAGTGCCCCGTTTATACTAGCTTTTGTAGCTAATTCTTCTAACTCAGATACTTTCCCTTTTTGCTTTATTAGGGAGATATTCCCATTATTCATAAGTGCTACACCTGCACTGTCATAGCCTCTATATTCTAGTCTTTTTAATCCTTTTAAGAGAATGGGATAGGCTTCTTTGGTTCCTATATAGGCTACAATTCCACACATAATTTTAAAATATTAAAGATCAGTATAATATAATTTTAATTTAGGTTTAGCAGCATTTCCTGTGCCGCCAATAACTACACTCGAAGGTAGGAAATCTGAAAATTTGGTCAAAGAATTGGAAATCAGTAATGGTGCTGAATAAATTCTCAACTTTCTGGTTGTATTTATATTGGTTCCCATCCTATTGACATACATTGCTATATTGTACTTATATTCCTTACAGGGATTAACTCCTATTGAGGTGTCTTTGATAGAAATTAAAAAGCCTTTTTTGTATAGTTCGTCCGGTAGGGCAAACTCACGATTTAAGGTGTCCAACGACATAAGTCCAAGATTCGGTGTGAGAAAAACTCCTGTATCTAGTATGTATAGGCTTAGTTCTGCTTTGAAAACACTTTTCATTTTCATGAAACTGGAGAGATCTGGAAGCACTAAGGTCGTTACATAGCCACTCAATCCATGGCTGTATAAAAGATTATCTCCAGAGGTATTATTTGGATTTTGACTTGCTAATCTTGCTAGACTTGAATTGTCATGAAGAAATTGATTAATAGTGGTTGAATTATTCCCTCCAGTGTTAAAATCAGAGGTGATCGAGCCTCCATTGGCATTCTTGCCATAAATTCTTAGCGTGTTATCAGATCCTATGCTTAGTAATACAAATCCATTTGTACTGTTACTTCCGCTACTTCTTACGTAGAGTCCTTTCAGTACATTCTGAAAATCTGCGTCACTTGAATAGACTCCTGGGGCAATAATTTTATTGGCTAGACTGCGATTTAAAGGAACTCTTATGGCTGGAGCTGCCTTAAATCCTCCATCTAAGGTGCTATCCTTATAATTAGCGGTAAAATTAGTTAGGGAACCAAGTAAGCTAGGATTATAACTATAGGTCATTTTTTTACTATTAGGGTCGGTTTCTATTCCTTCTGTCATTTCATATACCTCTAAACTGAATGGCTGATTTGCAGAGCCGTAGGCAGGAGTAGTTGCATAATAAGGAATAATTAGCACGATAGAATCCACTGACGCAAAAGTAAAACTCTTACTAGATAGTGTAGTCTGATAGCTAGCGAAATAGCTAGATCTAAAAGTGCCGTAATGCTCATCTATTTTAGTGCCAAAGGGGACTACACTGGTATTCCTTATCGCTCTTAATGAATCTAAAGCATTATACCCGATTACCACAAGGCTATCATTTGATTTCCAATTGAGTGGAAAATTACTTGTGTTGTCAATAAAATCTGTACCTTCTTTACTACAAGAGTATAGGGAAATAAGAATGAAAAGCTGGCAAATCGTTTTCGTTAAATTATGCGCCTTCACTTTCTAAAACTGGTTTGAAAGCATCTATATATTCAAAGAATGCCTTAGGATTATCATGAGTCATATCTCTATTAAACGTTGGCTTTTTGCTATCTATTACACATTTATTGAGATCGCTATCAATAGAATGAGTGTTGAGGATAATTCCATCAGAGTAATTAATAGCACCACGGCATAAAGCAGTGTGCGTAGCGGGTTTAAAATCTAAGCCTTTTTCTTCCTTTATAGCATTGTCAAGAAGAGCTTTTTCTAAAAATTTTTCTTCAAGAGCATGATTGAAGCTCTCATCAAATATATTAAAAAATATTTTAGATTCCGAAAATATGGGGTCAGCTCCATATAAGGTGCGAGCATAAAAAGGCACCAGACTCGTCATCCAGCCATTGCAAATTATAAAGTCTGGAGCCCACCCAAATTTTCGCACTGTCTCCATGATACCTCTATTGAAAAATATCATGCGCTCTGAATTGTCATCATAGAATTTTCCATTTTCATCTTCAAAGTCAAATTTCCTTGTATAAAAATCGTCATTATGTAAGAAATAGATTTGAAGTCTGTGTTTAGAATTAGGTAAAGATGCTACTTTTACTGTTAAAGCAAAATCTTCGTCGTTAAACATTACGTTGATTCCACTTAATCTGACAACCTCATGAAGCTTGTGTCTTCGCTCATTGATGGTTCCAAACCGCGGCATGAGAATGCGCACATCAAGTCCGTTAGAAGCTAATTCGTTCGGGAGTTCGGATATTTTATTGGCTATATCTGTCAAATTGTTAAACGGCTCTAACTCAGAAGTCAGAAAAAGTAATTTTCTCTTAGTCATTAAATAAAAAATTTAGAGGTGTACAGATTCACTAGTTAACTATCTGCAAAGATAATACAAAATAAATGGAAATCTACCTAATTATTTTGTATTTTATCCGAAAAGTCTTTATTCGCAAGTCTTGTCGCTAGATTACGACTTAATCACTATGTTAGAATTAGCCTGCGCTGCGCAGGTGATGAGGAGATCGCCTATATGCACATGAGATGGCCTGGAGACTATGTAGTAAACGGCGTCTGCTACATCCTTAGCATAAAGGGGCTTAAATCCCTGATAAACCTTTTCCGCTTTAGCTTTATCGCCATGAAATCTCACCTCTGAAAATTCTGTATGAACCATGCCAGGTGCTACACTGCTTACTTTGATATTATGCTCTAAGAGATCTAGTCTTAAACTTTTGGTCAGTGCATCCACAGCACTTTTGCTAGCGCTATAAACATTGCCGCCTAGATACATGTCTCGCGCTGCAGTGCTACTTATATTTACTATATGCCCAGATTTATTTTCTATCATGAAAGGAATAACTTCTTTCGTAAGATAGATAAGGCCTTTAAGATTAGTATCTATCATCGTTTCCCAATCAGATTCTAATCCTTCTTGGAATGGAGATTTGCCTAACGCTAAGCCTGCATTATTAACGAGTAGGTCAATTTTAGTAAGAAGATTTGCACAACTAGCAAGACTATCTTTTACCTTTTCGCGCTGCTGTATGTCAAAGCAGACGGTTCGCACGTCGACATTATATTTAGTTTTTAAACTGGATGCCAGTTTATTCAATCTATCTAGTCTTCTACCAGATATAATAAGGTCCCACTGATTCGTAGCAAGAATTTCGGCTGTGGCCTCTCCTATGCCGGAAGTAGCTCCCGACACGAATGCTAATTTATTTTTTGTCATAAGACGACAAATTTATATCATACTGCTCTAACTAATTTGTCTTAATTTTACTTTTGTTTAGAAATATATAGCGGACACTAATAAATTTAGCGTGTTCGAAACTTTTAATTTATGAACGATATAAAGAATAAGTACTTCTTTCTTTTTGATAGATATCAGCTATTGCTCAAAAGCTTTTCAACTATTTTTATTTTTAGAAGTGGAGTCATTGCTATTAATTTAGGCACAGGCATATTGCTAAGAAATGAATTAGGAGAAGCAAATAGTGGGCAGTTTGGCCTCTTTATAGGCGCTTTAATATTGTTCAATACGTTTCTCAACCTTGGATTCAATGGCAGTGCTATCTATTATGCCAAAAAGAAACCTGAAAAGTTATCACTATACCTTACGACTAATTTTATTATCACTGGCATAAGTATCGTAGTCATTTTATTAGCTCTTTTCTTGTTTAGTTTTTATTTTACATTTCAGTCTAATACTCTGCGAATTGTATTCATTGCTTGTTATATTATCTATTCTTTTTCCCTCATTTATAGATCTTTTCTTCAAGGTATGGATGAAAATTTATTTATGCAAAAAGTTGATTTGGGTACGCGAATTGTTTATGGCATTTTCATACTTATGCTTTATTATTTGAGCATAATGTCTGTGACATTTATTATTGTATTTATGACATTAGAGTATTTCATTTTTACATGCTTAGCTCATGCTAAGGCTAAGGTTAAAATCTGGCCTCTTCATTGGGATATGAGTTTTTTTAAAGAAAATATTCTCTTTAATATGAAAAACTATTTGGCAGGATTTTTGTACATTTTACTACTTAAAGGGGATCAATTTATCATTAAAGCATTCTATAATAACCATCAAGTAGGAGTTTACGGTATCGGCGGGACTATTGTTGAGAATATGTTTATGGTTACTAGTATCATTTGTGCCATGTACATTCCTAGGTTGTTAGAGAGGGATAATTTCTTAGATATACTTGAAAATACTAAGAAGGTACTCTTATTCGTATTCTTATCAAGTGCAGTTATGGCTTTGATGGTGTTTCTCTTTAGTCCTTGGCTTTATGAAATGTATTTTCATAAACAAGATGTCCAAGGCATAAGCTCATTGCGTATTCTGCTGCTTGGCTTTATTTCCTTATCTATGTTTATTTTAACCTATCAGATATATTTTTCAGTCCGCTTAAAAAAATCTTTGCTTATAATTCTTAGTATAGGTGTTGTGTTAAATTTACTTTTAAATTATTTATATCTCCCTAAATATGGAATTATTGCGTCAGCTTGGGCATCTAGTATTTGCTATACCTTAGTCGCTATATTGTCATTTTTAGATTTATACTATCTTAAGAAAGGAAACTATAAACGCAGAACACTAATGCTGGATGAAGAACGCGAATGATTTTCTTATTCATAGTGCCAAAGTCGATTTCGGCATTCTAAAAAAGTGGACGAATTTGAAGTTGATGACTTCAGATGAAGTGTTTAAAAATTTAAAAAATCTCGTAGGCTTTCGAATCCAAAGAATGTTAGATCATGATTATTCTAGTTTGCTTGAGCTACTCTACAAATGTGATATTTCAGAAATTAAGGTTCGTTCATGCTTTGATGCTAAGAAAACATCGAAGGAGATAGCTAATGAACTAGCAGAATTATATATACAGCGTATGCGTCAAAAATGGCAAACTAGACTCCTATATGATAATCCAGATGTCAAAGGTGATTGGGACTAGGATTTAAGTATTATTAGCAATTTAAAACATTATTATACAAGTTTATATATTCAAATGTTTTCCTTATATCTTATCTTTGTATTTGTAAATTAAACAATATGAAATTAAGCGATTATATTCTAATGGAGCCACGCTATAAGTGGGCAGATGAGAGTGGAAATTTTATTAAACCGACGATTGGTCAAATACTATCTGAATACTTTTATCGAATAAACATATTTAGAGATATTCGAAATTGGTTTCCTCTCTATGCTTGGTTGTTAGTGCTATTATTGATGCCAGCTTTCCTTCTTTTAATTGTTAAGTATTTGTCTATCGGAAATGCTTTGATTGCCTTTATTTACGGTATGGTAATTATGGGTAGTCACGGAACTATGTGGTACCATAGATACTCCACTCATAGTGCATTCACTTTCAAAAATAATTTTTGGAAATTTATATCACAGCATCTCGTGATTAAAGTAATACCTGAGGAGCTCTATGTAGTTTCACACCATGTGCATCATGAAAAATCAGACAAACCAGGAGATCCCTACAATGCATTCGGAGGTTTTTTCTATTGTTTCCTAGCCGATACGAATCATCAGCTGATGAATAGGGAACTATCTGAAGAGGACTACAATATAGCAAAAAAGAATATTGCGCATACAGGTTCAAAAATTAACACTTATGAGCAATACCTGAGATACGGAACTATAGCTCATCCTCTTTACATATTTCTCTCTACGTTTTTGAACTGGATTTTTTGGGGTACTGTTTTTTATTTTTTAGGTGAATGGATAGGAAGCTATGGTGGCGGACTAGGTATGTTATGCGCTATTTTCGGCGGAACTTTTGTATGGGCTGTAGGAGTAAGAACGTTTAACTACGAAGGCCATGGAAAAGGAAAAGGAAAAAAAGGCTGGGGAGATTCTGATTATAATCGTTCAGACTACTCTATCAATCAAGCATGGGCTGGTTATGTTGCGGGAGAGTGGCACAATAATCACCACTTGTTTGCTACGAGTGCTCGAAGCGGATTTCTACCATATCAGTTAGATATACCTTGGCTTTATGTCCAGCTTTTGTACAAATTAGGAGGTGTAACGGAGTTTCGAGATAACAAGAAGCAGTTCTATGAAAATTATGTTGAACCATTTAAAGTAAAACATCACTTCAAAGAATCATCAGCTTTGCCTCCTGATCACTCTGCTGCTTAAAGTCTAGTTGCTAGTTTGCTTAACGAATTTTAGGCATTCTTCCATTTTTTTTAGTGTGTTTTCACTGAAATTTGTTTCCATTTAATATGCAAAGATTTCAATACGGCTATTTATTAAACTTATTGTGGTTAATCATTCCACTATTTGCGGTTGTTGCTTATTATATGCGCTGGCAATTAAAAACTGAGAAATCTGTATTTAAATCCAATATAGTAAATCATATATTGCCCCACAGAAATGCCCTACAGGATAGAACAAAGCTTAGCTTATTCTTCATGAGTATAGTATTTCTTATTTTGGCTATAGCTAATCCTCAAATAGGAGTGAAAGGCGAGAAAATCAAAGGACAGGGATTAGATATTATGATCCTATTAGATGTATCCAATAGTATGCTAGCGGAGGATATACAGCCTAATAGGATTAGTCGATCAAAGTTTTTCATTACTAAATTTCTAGATCAGTTAAAGCATGATCGAGTTGGACTCGTTCTCTTTGCAGGGAGTTCTTATTTGCAGGTCCCCTTGACTATAGATTTTACATCGATAAAAATGAGTATGCCTCTCATTGATCCATCCAATTTTCCATCACAAGGTACCAATATTGGAGATGCAGTAACTATGGCGGGAAATACTTTAGGGCTTACTGAATCAAAGAGCAAGGCTATTGTTATAATTACGGATGGAGAGGATCATGATCAAGAGGCTAGTACTGCTATAGAAACTGCGCGTAAAAATGGGATAAAAGTTTTCGCAATAGGTGTAGGAGAAGAAAAAGGAGCCCCTATCCCAGTAGGTAATGGCGAGTATAAAAAAGATGAAAATGGAAATATTGTTATGACTTCATTTAATCGAAGTGTTCTTGAAAATTTAGCTTCCATAGGTAATGGAAGTTTTTATCACCTAGGACAGCAGGGAGATATAGTAGAAGATGTCGTAGCAGAATTGAACAAGTTAGAGGGTAAAGATTTCGAAGATTTTGATATGTCTAATTTCAATAGCTATTTCTATTGGTTTGCGCTTGCTGCATTGCTCTTATTGTTTATAGAATTTATGCTGCCTAGTATAGATTATAAACAATTTGTTAAAAATATTTCTAGCATAGGATTTGTCATTCTTTTTTCCCTTTCAGCCACTGCACAAACTAAGGAAATCGAAGCTCAGTATAAAAAGTCAAGAACCCTCATAAGAAATGGTAATTCCAGTTATCAGAATAATAATTTTGATAAAGCTGAGCTAAATTATAGGAAAGCGCTAGTAATAGATCCTAAGAGTAAATCAGCGAATTATAATTTAGGAAATACACTTTATAGCCAGCAGAAATTTCAGGAAAGTCAAGAATATTATGAAAAGAGTATTGACAAAAATGATGATAAATTGTCAAGAGCCAGAGCCTATCATAATATTGGAAATACCTGTTTTAAATCCAATCAATTAGAGCAAGCCATACTGGCATACGAAAACGCACTAAAGTTAAATCCTAGCGACATGGAGACTAAGTATAATCTGGCTATGGCTAAGAAGCAGCAACAGAATAAAGGAGGAGGTAAAAATGATCAAAAGCAAGATAAAAAAGATAATCAAAATAAAAAAGACCAGAAAAAAAGCGGTGGAAACGGAAACCCACAAGAAAAGCCTGAGGAAGCTAAGTCTGAACCAAAGCCAGATTATAAATCTATGAGCAAAGAACAGGCACAGCGATTATTAGAGGCCTTAAAAAACCAGGAGCAGAACACGCAAAATAAAATGGAAGCTAAGAAGACCAAGCCTGAACCTAAAAAAGGGGAAAAGGATTGGTAAATTAAAAATGAAGTTAAGGTTGTAAAAGGATTGTATTAATTTTACCCCTTGGACCTAGAACATAAAAAACATAAAAAAACATGTCAGATAGTATAAAGCACGAATGTGGTGTAGCTCTCCTCAAACTCAATAAGCCACTTCAATACTATCTAGATAAGTATAAAACACCTACCTATGCGCTAGATAAAATGTACCTCATGATGGAAAAAATGAGGAATAGAGGACAAGATGGTTCAGGGATAGCTGTGGTCAAGAGAGACACACATTTCGGTCATGACTTTATCTATAGAGAGCGAAGTTCGGAGCCCACAAGTCTTCAGCAAATTTTCCAACGCTCCTATGCTCATTTCGAATCATGTAATGAAGAGCAGAGAAAAGATGCCAAGCACTTATTGCAGCACTGTGAGTCTTTTGGTAATGTGTTTTTAGGCCATTTAAGATATGGTACACATGGAGTCAATTCAGAAAAAGTATGTCATCCTTTTTACAGAAAATCAAATTGGTTAACAAGAAATCTCGTCTTAGCAGGCAATTTTAATCTGACAAATGTCAAAGAATTGATGACCCAGCTGGTCAATCTAGGACAGCACCCGAGACAAAATACAGATACGGTATTGGTTTTAGAAAAAATAGGTCATTTTTTAGATTTGGAAGTACAGGCTTTATTCGACCAGTATAAAAAAGAAGGCTTAGGCAATCAGGAAATATCTGAAAAAACACAGCGTGAACTCGTGATTGAAAATCTTCTAGCTCGTGCAGTGAAAGGATTTGATGGTGGGTATAATATAGCAGGGGTTTTAGGCTATGGAGATGCTTTTGTCTTTAGAGATCCTAACGGAATTAGACCATGCCACTACTATGCAGATGATGAGGTTACTATAGTAGCAAGTGAGCGTCCAGCTATAGCCACGACATTTAATATAGATTATAATCAAATTAATGAATTGCCACCTGCACATGCCTTGATTTTAAAAAATGATCAACCACATAAGGTGGTGAAAATACAGGATGAAAAGGAGCGCTTATCATGCAGTTTTGAGCGTATTTATTTCGCTAGAGGCACAGATGGGACTATATATGGTGAACGAAAAATGCTCGGAAAACTTTTAGCACCCCTAGTATACGAGAAAATAAAGGCAGATTTTAATAATACAGTTTTTTCATTTATCCCCAATACGGCAGAGCTGGCCTATATGGGTCTCATAAAGGGATTGGAGCAGATTTATCGTTCAAACATTCTTTCATCTATAGATAAAGATAACACCCGTGAGTTAGTGGAGGGTCGCATAAGAGAAGAAAAACTAATCGTGAAAGATGCTAAACTTCGGACATTTATAACGAATGACCAAAGTAGAAATGCCCTAGTTTCTCATGTGTATGATATAACGTATAATTCTATTATTCCTGGTCAGGACACTATTTGTATTATAGATGATTCTATCGTGCGCGGCACGACATTGAAACAAAGTATTATCAATATTCTCGGTCGATTAAAACCAAAAAAGGTAATGGTGGTATCTTCTGCTCCTCAGATTCGGTATCCAGATTGCTATGGTATTGATATGAGTAGATTGGGAGATCTGTTAGTTTTCAGAGCTGCAAAAGAAATATTGTCGCGAAGAAATGAATTGGTTTTTCTAGATGAAATTTATCAGAAATGTATTCTTGAAAATCAAAAGTCTTTCACTGAGATTCAAAATATTCTTAAAGAGTTTTATTCTGTATTCGATAATGAGGAATTGACAAAAGTCGCTGGGGAACTTGTGACGCCTGAAAATGCGACCTATGAAGTAGAGTTGGTATTTCAGACAATTGAAAATTTAGCAATAGCATGTCCAAACGATCGAGGAGATTGGTACTTCAGTGGAAACTATGCCACATCGGGAGGTAATCGTGTGGCTAATCAGTCATTTATTAATTATTTTGAAGATAACGGAGAAAGAGCTTATTAATGAATAATTAATAACGAACAATTAATAATGAAAACAGTAAAGGCATTTTTTTAATAGGCGTTCCAATCAAAAATTTATTTGAATGACCTTGATCACTATAAAAAATAATTTAATCAAAGTTTTATCTTTAAGAGAATCTATTCATTATTAACTATTAACTATTCGTTAAAAAATATGTGGCAAGAAATTAAAAAATACGAAGACATTTTATTTGAATTCTATGATGGTATAGGTAAAATTACTATCAATAGACCTGAGCGCCACAATGCTTTTAGACCAGAGACTAATTTTGAAATCTTAGATGCCTTGGATATTTGTCGAGAGGATACAAATATTAATATTATCGTACTAACAGGTGCTGGTAAGAAGGCTTTTTGCAGCGGGGGCGACCAGCAGGTGAAAGGTGTAGGAGGCTATATAGGCAAAGACGGTGTTCCTCGCTTAAATGTTCTCGATATTCATAAAAAAATACGATCCATGCCTAAGCCTGTCATAGCTATGGTGAATGGGTATGCCATTGGTGGCGGTCATGTGCTACATGTAGTCTGTGATTTAAGTATTGCCTCTGACAATGCTATATTCGGACAGACAGGGCCTAAAGTAGGTAGCTTTGATGCGGGCTTTGGATCTAGTTTTCTGGCTAGGAATGTAGGTCAGAAAAAAGCAAGAGAAATCTGGTATCTCTGTGAGCAATATTCTGCTTACGAAGCCTTGGATATGGGTTTAGTAAATAAAGTAGTACCAATCGATTTTCTCGAAAGGGAGACCATAAAATGGGCTAAAACTATAATGAAGCGTAGTCCTATGGCAATAAGAATGCTAAAGCGTGGATTTAATGCTGAGCTCGATGGACAGCTAGGCATAATGGAACTCGCAGGAGATGCTACCTTAATGTTTTATCTTATGGAAGAAGCCCAGGAAGGGAAGAATGCGTTCCTTGAAAAGCGTGAACCAGATTTTCAAAAATATCCGAAGTTTCCTTGATTTAATTAGCTATAGAGCGACATGTTCTATGAGCCTTTTAAAGAAAAATTAATTCAAAATAAATAGTAGAAGACTATTTCTTGAACATTGTAGCTAGTTTATGAATATAGGCCTCTTGTACATTTATGGCACAGTATTCACCTCCCAATTTTTTGAAGATAGTCTTCGTATTTTTAAGGTTGTTTTGAATATGAGTCTTCATATGATCTTTAAATAGACTAGAGGAAGTGTCTACCCATTCATAGTTCATTTTTTCAGCATTGTATAACTCTACCAGACCTATGTCGGGAAAGTTTTCTTCCATTTGATCATAAAACTGTAAGGCATAAAAATCATGCTTCGTACGTGTTATGATGAGTTCTTTTTCGAAATTTCCTCCTTCTATAAAATCTGACAATATGAAAACGGTTGATTTTTTCTTAATCGTATTGTGCAGAAAAAGCATAGCTTCTCCTATATTGGTCGTGTTTCGGGATGGTTCGATATGGACTAATTCGCGAAGGATGGTTAGAATATGCGATTTGCCCTTTTTAGGAGGGATATATTTTTCCACCTTTTCACTAAAGAATATGACACCCACCTTATCATTATTGTTAAGTGCACTAAAGGCAAGTGTAGCCGCTACTTCATTGACTATGTCTCGTTTGGTTGTATCCATACTACCAAAATAGTTTGATAGAGAAATATCAACCAATAGAATAAAAGTCAGCTCTCTTTCTTCTTCAAACTCTTTGATATAAGGCTCTTGGCTTCTAGAAGTGACATTCCAGTCTATGGAGCGAACATCGTCTCCATAGCTATAGGCACGCACGCCATGAAAAGATATACCTTTACCCTTAAATGTAGAGGTATAATTTCCCGTAAATAGATCTTTACTATGATTGCGGGTTTTAAGTTCGAGTTTACGAACTTTTTTTATGAGTTCAGATACGTCCATTCGCTCTATGGTACTTCTACGGCATTTAGTATTTCAGTGATAATATCGTCGGTCGAAATATTTTCCGCTTCCGCTTCATAGGTCAGACCTATTCTATGACGCAATACGTCATAACATACATGTCGCACATCTTCTGGTATCACATATCCTCTGCGTTTCATAAAGGCGTTGGCTTTGGCGGCCATAGCCAGATTGATAGAGGCTCTAGGCGAACCACCATAGGAAATTAGGTGTTTCAATTTATCCAATTTATTATCAGCCGGAAATCGAGAAGCAAATACAATATCTACGATGTATTGTTCGATCTTCTCATCCATGTAGATTTGTTTTACTATTTCTTTCGCTTTGATAATAGCCATTTTATCTACTACTGGCTCTATGACTGATCGGTAGTCGCTCGAATTTTGTTTGAGAATCTCTATTTCATTCGCTTTGGTAGGATAGCCTACGATTATTTTCATCATAAATCGATCGAGCTGAGCTTCGGGTAGAGGATATGTGCCTTCCTGCTCCAGCGGATTCTGTGTAGCCATGACCAGGAAAGGCTCATCGAGTTTGTATGATTGATCTCCAAGGGTGACTTGTTTTTCTTGCATAGCTTCGAGAAGAGCGGATTGAACCTTAGAAGGTGCTCGGTTAATTTCATCTGCTAGGAGGAAATTAGCAAATACAGGGCCTTTCTTTACTTGAAACTCTCCTACTTTTTGATTATAAATCATAGTACCTACTATATCAGCTGGTAAGAGGTCAGGAGTAAACTGAATTCGATTGAAAGTGCATTTTAACGAGTCGGCCAATGATTTTATTGTCAAGGTTTTTGCCAGTCCAGGCATACCTTCTAGAAGTATATGGCCGTGCGATAATAAAGCAAGAATAATCTTGTCAATCATATCCTTTTGGCCTATTATTTTTTTAGCTAACTCTCTTTCGATGACTTCTATAAAAAGACTTTCTTTGTTGACTATTTCATTTAATTCTCTGATGTCTGTAGCGCTGTTTGCCATGCTCTATTTTTTATTGCAAATATAAATTTCTGTTCACCTTTTGCATTATATAAAAAAGATTAACCCATGCAAAATATTGTTAATCCTGCAGAAATCATTTAAAAAATAATATTATAATAGTCTAGTTTTGATTAATTTTGTAGTAGTCAATTATTTATACTTGAAACGTCCACGCTTTTTTTACTTTAGTGTATTCATATTTCTATTAATTGTAGGGTCTATAAATGCTACCCACATTGTAGGAGGAGTAATTTATTATGAGCATCTAGGAAGTAACAAATACAAACTAATTTTCGAAGTTTACCGTGATTGCAGTCCAGCAGTTGTGGTAGGTTATGATGGTACTCCAAGTAATACTCCTAATCAACAATTGCCCCCATTTTATTTTAGTGTTTTCAGAGGAAATGTAGATAATAATATAGCCGCTTCATTGCCTCCATTTTTCACCAATGCACTTCAGCTTCAAGGCACGGCACTAAAAATAAATCCGGTTATTGTCAACCCCTGCCTGAAAGTAGATAAGAATACCTGTGTGGAACGAGGATTTTATGAGACCATTATAGATCTTCCATCCAATAACGAGGGCTATACTATTCAGCATATGCGCTGCTGCAGAAACGACGGTATATTGAATATTAGAAATCAACCAGGGAACCAAGATAAGCCCGGCATTACGCTTCGTACATATATTCCACCACACGGTACTTATCCCAATAATTCAGCTAGGTTTAAAGATTTTCCTCCAATATTTATTTGCGTCAATCAGAGCTTCTACTTTGATCACTCGGCTATAGACAAGGATGGAGATCAACTGGAGTATTCATTGACTGCACCACTTGCAGGATTGAATTCAGATAATCCTACTAGTAGGCAACAAACATTAAATGTCCAACCTGTTCAATGGTCTAATGGATATAACGTAGGAAATATGATAGGAGGCTCACCACCTATGAGCATCGACCCACAGTCAGGCTTGTTAGTTTGTAAGCCAGATAGAGTAGGACGATTTGTAGCTTCGGTTATGGTGAAAGAAAGAAGAAATGGTGTTATCATAGATTCATTCGCTCGAGATTTTCAATATAACGTAGTAGATTGCGATCTGCCAAATGCAGATGTTCCATTCATAAGTGGTACCTATGATCCTAAACAGGATATTGGCACCTATATACTCTGTGGTGATTTTAATGTAAACTTTAATAATGTAAGCACCAATGCGGATAGATATGAATGGAATTTTGGAGATCCTGCAAGTGGAGTGAATAATACATCTACTGCTACCAATCCGACACATACATTTTCTGATACGGGTACATTTACTGTCATTTTGCGAGCGTTTAAAAGACGATTAGATGGCCAGCTATGCTTTGATACCACGAGGAGGATATGTAAAATTTATCCACGTATAAATGTAAATTTCAACTTTCAGAATCAAGTGTGTCAAGGGAAGCCAGTGCAGTTTACAGACCTGACCTCTGAGTCTAGTGGTGCTATAGTGAGGTGGGAATGGACTTATGGAAATGGTCAAACTTCTTCTGCTAAAAATCCAATATATACCTATCCAGCTTCGGGAAATTATGTGGTCAAACTAAAAGTGACTTCTCAAAATGGATGTATTAGCGATACAAGCATGCCAATATTCTTATATGATAAGCCGAATATACTAGCTACCGTTCCTAATGGTTGTATAGGTCAACCTATGAATTTAGTGTGTAATGTGACAGTGAATCCTCCTTCCGTAATATCAGGTTACCGATGGACTCTTCCTACAGGCACTCAATTGACTGCCTGCAATGTTACTTACACTCCTGCCACTATGGCTAGTGGCTCAATAAATTTATGGGCTGTAACTAATTTTGGTTGTATAGATTCTTTGAATTTCCCATTTATCGTCAATCCTCTGCCTACCATAAGGGCTTCTAGAGATACGATTTTATGTTATGGTCAGCCTACTCCTATATCCGCCACTGGTGGGGCTATCTATCAATGGACCCCACCTAGTTTTCTTTTGAATCCTAATGCTGCTGCAACAATTGCTGCGCCTCCTTATCCAGATTCAATCATGTATGTAGTCAAAGGAACAGATGCGAATCAGTGTTTTAATTTTGATTCGGTCAAGATAAAATTTTATACTAAAACAGCCATTAATGCGGGTCCAGATACCAGTATCTGTCTACCACCTAGCACTAATGCTAGAACCTTTGCACAACTCAATGGCACAGGAGTTTTTAATTCAGTCTATTGGTTGCCAGCTAGTACACTGACCAATTCGAACTCCTCTACGCCAACTGCGAGACCATTAGTAAATACGGATTATATTTTCCATGGCATAGATACCAATAGATGCCTCATGCGTGATACGGTCAGAGTCATAGTTCTAGACCCGAGATTTAATTTAATTCTTATGGCTGATACGTCTATCTGTCCTAGAGATACTTTTCGGATATTTCCGCATGATCAGGGAGAATTCTCTACTTATAGGTGGACTCCTAATTCACCTTTAGCGATTTCGAATCCAAATATTAGAACACCAGTTCTCAAGCCGTTAATTACCGCCCAATATATCTTGAGTATATCCAATTATTGCTATACGAAAACAGATACGATTATGGTCAATGTTCTGCCTCTGCCAATTGTAGGCTTGAAAGCGCTAGATTCGATTTGTTTTTTGGAGACCTATCAGTTTCTATCTAACCCTTATCATATCGACTATACATGGACTACTCCGGAACCAAGTTTTAGTAATCGAAAAATTTACAATCCTACAGCTAAGCCTGGCACTAGTCAAACCTATATTCTGAAAGTCATAGATACGAATACCTGTGTCAATACCGATTCAATTAGACTATTAGTGCATGATTTGCCTTATCTGAGCGTTGCAACTATACCAAGGTATATTTGCCAAGGAGATACGATAGAGCTGACTGCTTTAACTAAGGAAAAATGTGATTATCTTTGGTGGAAGCCCATAGGGCTCAGTTCGGATACTGCTAAGACGGTAAAGGCGTTTCCAAAAGACACAACTAAGTATTATATTAAAGCGACCAATATTCATCAGTGTACCTGGACCGATAGCTTTGTGCTTAATGTACAGAAGCCTATACGTCCCTATGCTACTAGACCTGTAAGAATATGTAAAGGAAAGTTTATAGATCTTTATGCTGAAGGGGGGCTTTATTATCTTTGGCAGCCCAATTATAATATCAGCGATACCCTATCTCGGAACCCTCAAGTGTTTCCAGATTCTTTTTTCACTTATACTATTTTCATTTCTAATGATTGTTTTCTAGATTCTCTCAAAGTAGATGTCTATGTAGATACCTTGCCTAAAGTAGATTTAGGAAAAGATACAAGTATATATAGGGGTCAAGAAATAACTATAGTAGGGCGCACAGCAGCAGAAAAGCTAGAGTGGTTCCCAAAACAAGTAGTTGAGACGAATCCATTTGTGAAGGAAATACATGTCAGTCCTAAAGATACGACAATGTATTGGCTCGAGGCGACAGATGACAGAGGTTGTGTCGGTCGGGATAGTATCAAGGTATTTGTTTACGGAAAAAATGTAATGCTGATACCGACCGGATTTTCTCCCAATGGAGACGGTATAAATGATGAATTTAAGATAGTAAAACATCTCAATATTCGATCTATATCTTATTTTAAGGTTTTCAATAGATGGGGCGAGAAAATATATACTACCACAGATATCAATAAAGGGTGGGATGGAAGCTATGAAGGACAGCCGAGTCCTGCTGGAGTCTACGTGTGGTACGTAGAGGCTTTTACTTATGACAATGAGCGCATAGTTCAATCAGGCAATGTGACTTTGATTCGATAGAAGTGTGGAAACATGGGATTTGTATAATAGTCGTGGAGAACATCAAGGCATATCTATTCAAAGGGGAGAGGCTATTCCTGTAGGCTATTATCATCGCATTATTCATGTATGGATATTTAATGAAAGAAATGAATTTCTTATTCAGCAGAGAGCCATGCATCTTACGTGGTTTCCTGGAAGATGGGCTACTACTACTGGGAGTGTGGTCTCAGGGGAGAGCGATTTAGAATTAGCAGCGTATAGAGAAGTAAACGAAGAGCTGGGTCTCGGAAAAACTCAAATAGTCTTAGAATTGGTAAATGAGTTAATTGTTGGGCACTCTATAGTGACTATATTTAAAGCATTTCTACCTAGCTATATGCTCCAGCAGTTAAAGATAAATGAGGAAGTAGCAGATGTGAGATGGATGAGAAAATCAAAGATCGAAGAGTTGCGAAGTCTCTGCTTATTCGCAGAATACAGTGATGAAACCTTTAGCATTGTTTATCCCATTTTGGAAAAGTTTTAACTTAACCCATATCGCATATCAGCTCCACGACTAGTAGTGTGTCAAATGCTAATTCAATGTAATAATTAAATAGTAGTTGCTGAATTTCACTTATTTTTGAGGGATAGCTTTATATGAGTAAAAACAAATTAGTCTATTCTACAAATCCTGATTATTCTCTAGAAGAAAATGAAGAACAGAATGATTTAAATAAAGAGACATCTAGTCAGAAATTGAGAATAAGACTAGAAACTAAACATAGAGCAGGAAAGAAGGCTACCATAATTCACGGTTTTGAAGGATCTGATAATGAATTAGAAGTGCTAGCTAAGCAATTGAAGACTAAGCTAGGTGTAGGTGGTTCAGTCAAGGATGGAGAGATTATCATTCAAGGTGATTATGTGCAGAAGGCAAAAGATTTGCTTATTCAGCTAGGATATAAAAACACGAAATAATTTTAAAAGAGATATAGATTTGAAAACGCTAAGAACAGAGCATATAGTAAAGGCATATCGCGGCAGAAAAGTAGTCAACGATGTATCTATAGAGGTCAAACAGGGAGAAATCGTTGGTCTACTAGGACCAAATGGTGCTGGTAAGACGACCTCTTTTTATATAGCGGTA